>NZ_JAVREQ010000025.1:0-95130 GCF_031845485.1 Streptomyces hazeniae | reverse complement strand
TTCAAAGGAACCACGCCCCCACAAAACAGGGGGACGGGGTATCAACATATCTGGCGTTGACTTTTGGC
The DNA here is from genome assembly GCF_031845485.1 of Streptomyces hazeniae. Taxonomy (NCBI): domain Bacteria; kingdom Bacillati; phylum Actinomycetota; class Actinomycetes; order Kitasatosporales; family Streptomycetaceae; genus Streptomyces; species Streptomyces hazeniae. The sequence goes on along the minus strand of NZ_JAVREQ010000025.1, from coordinate 95,062 downwards.
ACGCTGTTGAGTTCTCAAGGAACGGACGCTTCCATCGGAACCCTTTCACAGGCTCCTCCGGGCGCTTCCCTTCGGTGTGTTCACTACGTTAGCGGATTTCCCGTCCGGCTCAAAATCGAGCCATTCCGTCGGTTTACCGGCACGCCGATGAACCCCGGTGGGGAATCGTAGATAGTGGTGTAGCCGCCGAGGGGGCACCCTTCGCGCGACCTTGCGGTCGCGCAGCGGGCCGCTCGCTTCAGCGACTCGGTCAACGTTAGGCGTCCGGCGTCGCGGCGTCAAGTCGCCGCTTGCGCCGACGGGGTTGGTGGGCACGGTAGGGACTCACGGTCCGGTCCCCGGCGATCCAGAAACGCCAGGGGTGCGCCGCTCCGTCCCCTCCCACACCGGTCCGCGGCCCCGTCGTGACCGAGGCCGGGTCGGCGGGCCGTCCCGCGTGGACGGCGAGCGGTGCGGCGGGGTCGGCGCTGCACACGTCGGTTCCGTCCAGGGCCTTGTCGACGTCCAGGGAGGTCGCCAGGCGGGCCGGTCCCTTAGCCAGTTCGGCGTCGGTGCGGGCCGCCGGGCGCCGTTCGCGGGCCTGCTCGTGCCCCGTGAGGATCTCTCCCCCGCGCAGCAGCACCCCGGCCGCGCTCCCCTCGGGGCCGCAGACCAGGTTGAGGTTCCACCACATCCCGTAGATGAAGTAAACGTAGGCGTGCCCGCCGGGGCCGAACATGGAGGCGTTGCGACGGGTCCGGCCCCGGTAGGCGTGCGAGCCCGGGTCGCGCTCCCCCGCGTACGCCTCCACCTCGGTCAGGCGCACGGTGACGGGCCCCCGGGAGGTGCGGCGTACGAGGGTGCGGCCGAGGAGGGCGGGCGCGACCTCCAGCACGGGCCGGTCGAAGAAGGACCGCGGCAGGGGCGTCTCCGGGTCGGGCGTACGTGGCGTACCGTCGCGGCCGTCAGTCATGCGTCGGAGGCTACTGGACGGTTGCCGGACGTCTGGAACCGTCGCCGTCCCCGCCGCGTTCGTACCTGACGAGCGTCACGCACACACACGGGGGACGGGGAAACGTTCCCGGAGAGGACGAACATGGGCTTCAAGAAGCTGATGGCCAGCATCGGCGCGGGAGGCGCTTCGGTCGAGACGGTGCTCACCGAGCCGAACGTCGTGCCGGGTGGCGTCGTGCAGGGTGAGGTCCGCATCCAGGGCGGGTCCGTGGAGCAGCAGATCGAGGGCCTGTCCGTCGGTTTCCAGGCACAGGTCGAGGTCGAGGGCCAGGACACCGAGTACAAGCAGAACATCGAGTTCAACAAGCAGCGCCTGGGCGGCGCCTTCGAGGTGCAGCCCGGTGCGGTCCACGCGGTGCCCTTCAGCCTCGAGGTGCCGTGGGAGGCGCCGATCACCATGTTCATGGGCCGGCACCTGACCGGCATGCACATCGGCGTGGTCACGGAGCTGGAGATCGCGCGCGCCGTGGACTCCGGCGACCTCGACCCCGTGAACGTCCACCCGCTGCCCGCCCAGCAGGCCGTCCTGGACGCCTTCGGCGGGCTGGGCTTCCGCTTCAAGAGCGCCGACATGGAGCGCGGTCACATCCGCGGCACCCGGCAGCGGCTGCCCTTCTACCAGGAGATCGAGTTCTTCGCGCCGGAGCAGTACCGCGGCCTGAACGCGGTGGAGCTGAGCTTCGTGGCGGACCACCGCGAGATGGACGTCGTGCTGGAGATGGACAAGAAGCCGGGCCTGTTCAACGAGGGCGGCGACTCCTACCGCGCCTTCCAGGTGGACCTGGCGAACTTCCAGCAGACCGACTGGACGGCCTACCTCAACCAGTGGCTGTCCGAGGTCGGGGGCAAGCGCAACTGGTTCTGAGCGGAGCCTCCGCGGCACGTGACGCCGCCGCGGCACGTGGAGGAGGGGGCCGTCCCGCGGGGCGGCCCCCTTCGTGCGTTCACCCCAGGAGTGCGGCCAGCGGGGACTCCCGGACGGCCCAGTAGCCGGCGGCCGCGCCCATGACCCCGGCGGCGCTGTCGGCCTCCTGCGGGGCGGCGTACTGGAACTCGGGCCAGCCGCTCGCAAGGATCAGGTAGCCGCGGGGTTCGCCCAGCCACGACAGATCCGTGAGCCGGTCGGCCAGGGCGTCCCAGTCGCCGTCCAGCGGCCCGTCGAGTTCCAGGCCGTCGGCGCAGCGGGCGAGGAAGCCGGCGCGGTCCGTCACTCCGTCGAGGTCCACCACGGCGGCGTACCAGTCCTCCGCCTGTGCCTGGAGGATTACGTCCGGGCCCACCGATGCGGTGCGGTACACGCCCGGCGGCACGGTTCCGTCGAAGAGGCCGCTCAGGCCGCCCTCGGGCAGTTCAGGCAGTTGTGCGGAGCTGGTCACTGTTGCACCACCGTTGTGAGGTTGTCCTACTGGTAGAGGGGGTCGCGGCGGATCGCGCCCACCGGGCGGTGGGGAGCCGCCGAGCACTTTCGTAGCACCCGCACATGCTGTCAGCCTGCGGCTCGTCCGCTCGTTAGGCTGGCCGATGCAGCGATTCGCTCGATGAGGAGGATCTCGACGTGACCGAGCAGAAGCGGCGTCCGCTCCCGCACGACCATCACCCGCCGGTGGCCTCGTTCACCGTGACGAGTGACGACGTGTCGGAAGGGCGGCGGCTGAAGGCCGATCAGGTGTACTCCGGGGGCAACGTCTCTCCCCATCTGCGCTGGGAGGGTTTCCCGGAAGGGACGAGCAGCTTCGCCGTCACCTGCTTCGACCCGGACGCACCGACCGGCAGCGGTTTCTGGCACTGGACGGTGTTCGACATTCCGGCGGACGTCACCGAACTGCCCGCGGGGGCGGGGACCGGCGACATGAAGGGTCTCCCCGAGGGCGCGGTGCACGTGCGGAACGACTACGGCACGCGGGACTTCGGCGGCGCCAACCCGCCGCCCGGCGACGGCCCGCACCGGTACGTGTTCACCGTGTACGCGGTGGAGGACGAGAAGCTGGGGGCGGACGCGGACGCGAGTCCGGCCGTGGTCGGCTTCAACCTGCGCTTCAAGGCGATCGGCCGGGCGCACATCGTCGGCGAGCACGAGGTGCCGGCCCAGGGCTGAGGCGGCCCCGCCGGAAATTGCGTTGCGCCCCCGCGGCCCCGGAGCGCACTGTGGTCGACGGGCAGTCGGCACCGCAGGCGCGGGGGCGGCGGGGCGCTCGTGTCTGCGCCCGTCGTCTGCCGGAGTCCGGCCGGGGGCCGGGCGACCGCGCCGGCTGCCCGCTCGCTTCCCTCTCACCCGCGCGCGTCGACGGAGGGACCCGGTCGTACGATCGCACGATGTCCTCCCCGTCACCCGCCGTCGCCTGGCTGTCCCCCGAGCGAGCCGCACCTTCTCCGCTGTGGGGGGCTTCGCCCGCCTCCGTGTCGCTGTGGCTGGTGCGCGTCTCCGAGCACGCCCCCGTGCTCACGGGGGTGCCGGAGGTGCTGGACGCGCAGGAGCGCGCGCGGGTCGCCGCTCTCGTCCGGCAGGAGGACCGCGACCGCTACGTCGTGGCGCACCTCGCGCTGCGGCGGCTGCTGGGCGGCGCGCTGAACGTCGCGCCCGCCGAGGTGGAGGTGCTGCGCGAGCCGTGCGCCGGCTGCGGGGGCCCGCACGGCCGGCCCGTCGTGCGGGAACCGGGGGTGCACTTCTCGCTCTCACACGCCGGGGACCTGGTGCTGCTGGGCTTCGCGGGGGTTCCCGTCGGGGTCGATGTGGAAGAGGTGCCCGACGCCGGGGCGGTGGCGGAGATGACCTCGTTCCTGCACCCCCGTGAGCGTGCGGAGCTCGCCGCACTGCCCGCCGGGGAGCGGCCGGAGGCGTTCGCCCGCTGCTGGACCCGCAAGGAGGCGTACCTGAAGGCGACCGGTACGGGACTCGTCGAGGACCCGTCGGTGACGTGCGTCGGCGCGGGCGGTGAGCCCGCCGAACTCGGGGGCTGGCGTGTCACCGACCTGGAGGCGCCGGCCGGCGGATACGCGGCGGCCTGGGCCGTGCGGCGGGAGAAGGGGTAGGGCGCGCGTCGCCCGTGCCGTCCGTCCGCCCCCTCGGGTGGGGTGGGCGGACGGACGACGCGGTGCGTGGGTGCCGCCGTACTCAGGCGCGGCTGGTCAGGTAGCCGCCCATGGAGGTGAAGTACTCGGTCGCGGGCAGTTCCCGGCCGTCCGCGGTCCGCACGCGGGTGACGGCGAGGCCGTGGTTGCGGCCGGTGCGGGCGTCCGCGCCCGCGACGATCACCACGCCCTCGCCCTCGCGGTAGAAGATGCGGCCGGGAGTGCCGCCGTAGCGCCCCTCGGAGACGACGGCGGAGACGACTTCGAGGCGCTGTCCCCGGTGGAAGGTGAACGCCGCCGGGTAGGGGGCGGACTGGGCGCGGACGAGGCGCTCGAGATCGGCGGCGGGCCAGTTCCAGTCGATGCGGATGTCCTCCTCGGCACGCTTGTGGAAGAAGGTGGCCCGGGAGCGGTCCTGCTTGGTGAACTCGGCCTGTCCGGAGGCGATGAGGTCGAGGGCGCCGGTCGTGACGGGGGCGATGAGGTCGACGGTCTTGTGGAACAGGTCCGTGGCCGTGTCGGCCGGTTCGACGGTCACGGCGCGCTGGAGGACGATGTCACCGGCGTCGAGCTGCTCGTCCATCATGTGGGCGGTGACGCCGACTTCCGGCTCGCCGTTGATGAGCGCCCAGATCAGCGGCGAGAAGCCGGCGTACTTGGGCAGCAGCGAGTCGTGGACGTTGAGTGTGCCGTGGCGGGGCAGGGTGTAGATGCGCGGGGGTATCCACGTGCGCCAGTTGTTGGCCACGATGATGTCCGGGGCCGCGTCCTCGAGGCGCGCGAACAGCTCGTCGTCGTCGGGCCGGTTGCGGATGATCGTCGGGATGCCGTGTTCCTCGGCCAGGTCGGCGACCGAGTCGCTCCAGATCTTCTCGTAGGCGTGTTCGCTCTTGGGGTGCGTCACGACCGTCACGACGTCGTGCTCGGAGTCCAGGAGCGCTTGCAGCGTGCGGTGGCCCCAGGTCTGATAGCCGAACATGACGACCCGCATAGAGGTTCCTCCTCGAAGAGCGATGCAAACGGTCGACAAGTAAAGCAAGGCTTACCTTAGGGTGCAACGCGCCCCCGAACCAGGGCCGTTTACCACGTGACGCCCCAATAGTCCGCTTCGCCCCGTCGACACGGGGGTCAGATCAGGTTAGCTTTACCTAAGTTCGCTCGGCCGCCTGTCAACCGGCGTGCCCTGAGCGCCCCGTTCCCCACGCCTGACCGGCGGCTGTCCCGCACGATGGGAGTGACATGTCTCAGGTTCTTCCTGGTGACGCACCTGTGATCCACGACCTCATTGGCGTCGGCTTCGGGCCGTCCAACGTGGCCATGGCCCTTGCGCTCAGCGAGCACAACGCGCGCGTCGGCAGGACGGAGGCGGTCACCTCCCACTTCTTCGAGCGCCAGCCGCGCTTCGGCTGGCACCGCGGCATGCTGATCGACGACGCCACCATGCAGGTGTCCTACCTCAAGGACCTGGTGACGCTCCGGAACCCGGCGAGCGAGTACAGCTTCCTGTGCTTCCTGCAGAGCAAGGGGCGGCTGATCGACTTCCTCAACCAGAAGACGATGTTCCCGCTGCGCGTCGAGTTCCACGAGTACCTGGAGTGGGCCGCGGCGAAGGTCGACGACATGGTCTCCTACGGCCACGAGGTCGTGTCCGTCGAGCCCGTCGTGCGCGACGGCACGGTGCAGTACCTGGACGTGACGGCCCGTTCGGGGCCGGACGTGGTGGTCCACCGGGCACGCAACCTGGTACTCGGCACCGGCCTGCGGCCACAGATGCCCGACGGCGTCGCCCGCAGCGAGCGGATCTGGCACAACTCGGAACTGCTGGGCCGGGTGGACGAGCTCGACGGCCGCCGGCCGTCCCGCTTCGTCGTGGTCGGCGCGGGGCAGAGCGCCGCCGAGAACGTGGCCTACCTCCACCGCCGCTTCCCCGAGGCCGAGGTCTGCGCGGTCTTCTCCCGCTACGGCTACAGCCCCGCCGACGACAGCAGCTTCGCCAACCGCATCTTCGACCCCGGCGCGGTGGACGACTACTTCGCCGCTCCCGACCCCGTCAAGCGCAAGCTGATGGACTACCACGGGAACACGAACTACTCGGTGGTCGACGTCGACCTCATCAGCGACCTGTACCGGCAGGCGTACCGGGAGAAGGTCCTCGGCGCCGAGCGCCTGCGCTTCCTCAACGTGTCCCGGCTCCTCGGGGTCGAGGAGGGGCCGGGCGGCGTGCGCGCGACCGTCACCTCCCTGGTCACCGGTGAGGAGACCGCGCTGGAGGCGGACGTCGTCGTCTGCGCCACCGGCTACCGGCCCGCGGATCCGCTCGGCGTCCTCGGCGAAGTCGGCGACCTCTGCCGCCGGGACGAGCACGGCCGTGTCCGCGTCGACCGCGACTACCGCATCGCCACCGAGGACGCGTTGCGCTGCGGCATCTACCTTCAGGGCGGCACCGAGCACACCCACGGCATCACGTCGTCCCTGCTGTCCAACACGGCTGTCCGTGTCGGTGAGATCCTCGACTCGCTCCTCGCCGCAGAGGTGAAGTCCGCCGACGACGAGGCGCGCAACGTCGCCGACGAGGTCGGCTCCGCCCGGTAGGCTGTGCCCGGGCTCTGTCCGGCGCCGAGGAACGACACCGCACTCGAGGAGTCACGACACACATGAGCACGAACCCGTTCGAGGACCCGCAGGGCCGCTTCCTGGTCCTCGTCAACGACGAGGGCCAGCACTCGATGTGGCCCTCCTTCGCCGAGGTGCCCGCCGGATGGCGCACCGTCTTCGGCGAGGAGTCCCGCGACGCGTGCCAGGCGTACGTCGAGGAGCACTGGACCGACATGCGCCCGGCCGGCCTGGTCGCCCTGCAGCCCTGATGCTCTGCACGAGGCTGACCAACGCACGGTTCCTCACCATGGATCCGGCCCGTCCCGTCGCGCACGACCTCGGCGTCTGGCAGGGCCGGATCGTGGGCCTCGACGAAGCGGTCACCGCGCTGCCCGCACGCGAGGTGGTCGACCTGCAGGGTGCCACGGTGCTCCCCGGGTTCATCGACAGCCACGTCCACCTGGCGTGGGCCGGACGGAGGGCGAGCACGCCGAACGTCGCACCGTGCGAGCGGGTCGAGGACGTGCTCGCCGTCGTGGCGGACGCGGCGGAGGCCGTCTCCCGCACGCGCGCATCCGGTGCCTGGGTGGAGGTCGCCGGATACGACCAGCGCTCCCTCGGCCGGCACCTGACCGCGGGGGAACTGGACCGGGTCAGCCGGGGACACAAGGTGTTCCTGATGCACGACTCCGGGCACGCCTGCGTGGTCAACAGCGCCGTCCTGGACCTGCTGCCGGCCGAGGTGCCCCACCAGGACGGCTTCCTGGCGGAGAGCGCCATGGCCGCCGCGCGCCGCCTGCGCCTCCCCTACTCGCAGGAGGAGATCGCCGACGCGATCGAGCACGCGGGCCGCACCTGCCGCGCCGAGGGCATCACCGCGTGCGCCGAGGCGGGCATCGGCGGTGGCCTGCTCGGTCACAGCCCCGTGGAGTTCGGCGCCTACCAGCTGCTGCGGGAGCAGGGGCGGCTGCCGCTGCGGGTCCAGCTGATGGCGGCGGCCGACACGCTGCGGCCGCTGGCCGCGCACCCCGACGACGGCATCCCGCGTGCCATGGACCTCGGTGTGCGCACCGGCTTGGGCGACGACTGGCTGTCCCTGGGCGCGCTCAAGGTCTACACCGACGGCGGCATGATGGCCCGCACGGCCGCGCTCACCGCCCCCTACGAGGGTTCCGACCACGACGGGCAGTTCCAGGACGACCCCGACCGCCTCTTCGACCTCATCGTGGACGGGCATCTCGCCGGCTGGCAGCTCGCCGTCCACGCGATCGGCGACCGCGCCGCCGACCTGGCGCTGAACGCCCTGGAGACGGCGCAGAGCCGCCGTCCGCGCCCCGATGCGCGCCACCGCATCGAGCACGCCGGGCTGATCCGCCCCGACCAGCTCCCGCGGTTCGCGCGCCTCGACGTCCATGCCGTGATCCAGCCGAACTTCCTGCGCTACTTCGGCGACGACTACGCGGCCGTGATGGGAGAGCGGCGCGCCCCGTGGCTGTACCGGGGCCGGGGATTCCTCGACCACGGGGTCCGGGTCGTCGGCAGCTCGGACCGGCCGGTCACCGACGGATCACCGCTCCGGGCCGTCCAGTTCATGGTCGAACGCGCCACGCTCTCGGGGCGGTCGGTCGGTCCCAACGAGGGCCTCACCGTCCACGAGGCCCTGTACGCCTACACGGTCGCCGGCGCGTACGCCTGCCGCTGGGAGGACCGCGCGGGCAGCCTCTCCCCCGGCAAGCGCGCCGACATGGTCGTGCTCGGGGACGATCCCCACCGGGTCGACACCTCGCGCATCGGCGACATCGACGTGGTCGCCACCTACGTGGACGGCGTCGAAGCCCGGTAGGCACCCCGCGAGGGAACGGGGGCCACGCGTCCGCAGGCGGAGAAGAGCGCCGCCGGGCGCCACATTCGTGGCGCCCGGCGGCTTCCCGTCGTTCCGGTCAGGGCCGTGCCCGGCGGCGACGGGCGGCCAGAGCGAGACTCTCGAGCAGCGGCTCGGTACGGGACCAGCCCAGGCAGGCGTCGGTGACGCTGAGGTCGCGGCGGGCGATGTCCGCCGCGATGTCCTGCCGGCCGTCGGCCAGGTACGACTCGATCATCACACCGACCAGGGCGGGGTCGCCGTCGGAGATCTGTGCGGCCACGTCGGCGACGACGGCGGGCTGGCGGTTGTGGTCCTTGCCGCTGTTGCCGTGCGAGGCGTCGACGACGATGCGTTCGGGCAGTCCGGCCGCCGCGAGGGCGGCACGGGCCTGTGCGACGCTCGCCCGGTCGTAGTTGGGGGTGGGCCCGCCGCGCAGCACCAGGTGGGTGTCGGGATTGCCGGTGCTGTGCAGCATGGTGAGGCGGCCGTCGGGGGACACCGCGGGAAGGGTGTGCTGGTGGGCGGCGGCCTGGATGGCGGCCACGGCGGTGTCCAGGCGCCCGGAGACACAGTTCTTCATGCCGATCGGCATGGGGAGCCAGGACGCCAGGTGGCGGTGGGGCTGGCTGGCGACGGTGCGGGCACCGATCGCGCCCCAGGTCACGGTGTCGGCGACGTAGGCGCTGAGGGCGGGATCGACGAACTCGTAGGCCAGAGGCAGGCCGGTGGCGGCCGCTTCGGTCAGGAAGGACCGGCCGACGCGCAGGCCGGTGGCCAGGTCGCTCTTCCCGTCGAGGCGCGGACTGGTGAGCAGCCCCGTCCAGCCCGCGACGGTGCGGGGCTTCTCCAGATAGGCGCGGAAGACCACGACCAGGTCGTCGGCGAGGCGCCGGGCTGCGGGAGCGAGCAGGTCCGCGTACTCCAGGGCCGCTTCGGGGTCGTGGACGGAGCACGGGCCGACGATCGCGAGCAGACGCGGGTCGCGGCCGGCCAGCACGTCGGCGACGGTCTCCCGGTGCTGCGCGACGGCCTTCTCGGTCGCCGCCGGCAGCGAGTGCGCGGTGGACAGATCGGCCGGTGTGGGCAGTGGATGCATCACGGCTTCCTAGCGTGGGTTCGGGGCAGCCTGGTGGCCCCGGCGGCGGCGAGCAGGCAGAGGCCGAGCACCCACCAGAAGGTGTCGGCGAACGCCTGGTCGATGTCCGTGCTCCGGGCGGCCAGCCGGTCCTGCAGCACCACGGCGAGCGCCGCGGTGCCGACCGAACCGCCCACGGTGTTGAGCAGGTTGAGGGCTCCGGAGGCCCGGGGAAGGTGCTCGGGTTCGATGCGGCTGTAGACGATGTTCATCACCGGTGCGCCGATCATGGCCATGCCGAGGCCGCGGACCAGCAGCGCCGAGGCGAGCACGGGGTCCGGCAGCCCCTGGCCGAGCTGGGTGAACGGGACGGTGCCCGCGAGGACCAGCGCGATGCCGGTCACCACCAGCGTCCGCGGGGCCACCGCTTCGATGGTGCGGTTGACCAGCACCGACCCGGCGGCCGCGCCCACCCCTTGGGGTGCGAGCAGCAGCCCGGCCTCCCAGGGCGAAAGGCCCCGGCCGGTCTGGAAGTACAGCGGCAGGAGGAACGCCGTGCCGAACACCGACGCTCCCAGCACGAGCAGCGCCAGGGCGGCGGCGCCGAACGGCGGCCGGGCGAACAGGCGGGGGTCGATGAGCGGGGTGCGGCGGGTGCGGAGCCCGTGCACCACGAAGCCGGCGAGCATGACCAGTCCGGCGGCGACACCGACGGCCGCGGGGACGGTGCGGCCGTGTGCGACCTCGGTGAGCCCGAGGACGAGTACGGCCAGACCGGGCGAGAGCAGCACGGCCCCCCGCAGGTCGAACGCGGTCCGCCGGTCCGACGGAGGCACCGCCGGCACGTACCGGCGGGCCAGCAGGATCGCGGCCGCGCCGATCGGGAGGTTGACCAGGAACAGCCACGGCCAGGGCGCCACGTGCAGGATGGAGCCGCCGGCCAGCGGGCCGAGCACCGGGGAGAGCAGCGGGACGACCGCGACGATGCTGATGACCCGTCCGGTACGGCCGGGCCCGGCGACGCGGGCCAGCAGCGCCTGGCCGGTCGGCGGCAGCAGTCCCCCGCCGAGGCCCTGGAGCACCCGGAACACGACGAGACTGGTCGCCGACCAGGCGAGCGCGCACAGCACCGAGCCGAGCAGGAACACGCCGACCGCCACGAGCCAGGTACGGCGCCCGCCGAAGCGGTCGGCCAGCCACCCGGACGCCGGAACGGCGGCGACGACGGCCAGCAGGTAGGCGGTGGTGACCCACTGGATGCCGGCCACGGAGGTGCCGAACTCCTCGGTGAGGGTGTCGATGCCGACGCTGACGATGGTCGCGTCCATGGTGGCCATGAACGTGCCGAGCACCAGGATGAACGCGATGCGCAGGAGCCGTCCGTCGACCCGCTCCGCCGGGGGCGCGGTCTTCTCGCTCATCGGCGCTCCAGGAGGTCGGTGACGTCGGTGTCCAGGTGGGCGCGCAGGGTGCGGAGCAGTTCGAGGAGCTCTGCGGCGAGCCCGTCGGCCTCCACTCCCGCCCGGCGGGCGAGCACACCGGTCCAGCCTGCGCCGTCCGGCATGACGGTCAGGGTCACCGGGTGGTGGGTGGCCTCGCGGAACCGTGTCCCGACGACGGTGAGCCCGGGGGCGGGTTCGCGCAGCCGGTCCGGGTCGACGGGGTAGTTCTCGAAGACCACCAGGCTGTCGAAGAGCCGCTGCCGCCCGGTGGCCCGCTCCACGTCGGGCAGGGCCACGTGGTGGTGTTCGACCAGGGCCCGCTGCCGGGCCTGGAGGCCGGCGAGGGTCTCGGCGAGCGTGCCGCGCAGCGTGGCCCGTACGGGCACGGTGTTGGCCAGCAGGCCGATGATCTCCTCGACCCCGTCCAGTTCCGGAGGGCGGCAGGCCACCATGGCGCCGAAGCAGACGTCGGTGTGCCCGGAGCGCCGGGCGAGCAGCAGTGACCAGGCGCCCTGGAGGAGGGTGTTGCGGGTCAGCCCGCGCTCGGCGCCGAGGGCGGTGAGGTCGGCGACCAGCTCGGCGTCGAAGGCGATGACGTCGGGGTCCTGCCAGGCGGGGCCGGCTTCACCGGCGTCGCTCAGGTAGTTCCCCTCGGGCAGGCCGTCCAGTTCGGCGGCCCAGGCGCCGAGGTCGGGTTCGTGGTCGGTGCGCCAGCGCAGGTAGTCGGAGAAGGGTACGGGGGCCGGGAGGTCCGGTGCCGTACCGCGCACGCGGGCGGTGTACAGGGCGAACAGTTCGGTCAGGATGCGGGGCGCCGACCAGCCGTCGGACAGGACGTGATGGCTGGTCAGGACCAGGTCGGCGCGGTCGTGTCCGTGGCGGATCACGGTCAGCCGGACGAGCGGTCCCGCGGTGAGGTCGAACCCTTCGGCCAGGTCCGCGGCCAGCACCTCGTCGGCCGGGTCGTCGGTCACGCGGCAGTCCGGCCGCGGCGCCTCGGGGATCACCGCCAGGTCGGCGGGGAAGACGGCGCCCAGGTTCGGGTGGCGGGCCAGCAGGTCGGCGCCGGCGGCGTGCAGGGCGTCGACGTCGAGCGGTCCGGCGAGGGAGAACGTCGACTGCACCGTGTACGGGTCGGGGCGTTCGCTGCGGGAGTGCCGCAGCATGACCTCCTGCAGCGGCGTGAGGGGTTGCACCTCCGCGGCCGGACGGTCGCCGTCGAGGGCCCTGATCTCCGGTGCGGCGGCGACGCGTCGGAGCGCGGTCCGCAGGTGCTCGGCCAGGCCGGCGATCTCGTCGGCGGTGAACAGCGCGGACGGCCAGGTGATCCGGACCCCGAGCGCGTCGTCGCGCACCAGGGCGTTGACCATGAGGCCGTGCGGCAGGGGCATGGCATCGGAGCCTCCCGAGCCGAGCGGGTCGGCGTCCGGCGGCGCCTGCCACGGCGTCTCCCGTTCCGGGGCGCCGGGGTACTGGCCGAGGTAGTTCCAGGCGATCTCCGGTCGCACGGGGTCGAGCAGACCGGCCGTGGTGAGGATGCCGTGGCCGAGGCAGTCGCCCTGGGCGCGCAGGCGCCGGGCGACGGCCTTGACGTCGTCGCCCGCGTCGAGCCGTACCGGGTGGACGGCGGTGAACCAGCCGACGGTCTGCGACAGATCGACCTGCGGCGGGCGGCCGTGGCTCTCCAGCGCGACGAGCAGGTCCGGCGTCCCGCGCCAGGCGCGGACGGCCTGGACGAGCGCGGTGAGCAGCGGGGCGTCCGGGGTGGTGCGGTAGGCGGCGGGCAGGGTCGTGACGAGGGCGCGCGTGGCGTCGGAGTCGAGGGCGATCTCGTGGTGGAGGGCGGTGGCCACAGTGTCCCGGGCGGGGTCGAGCGGCCCGGTGAGCGACGGTGTGGGGGTCATCTGCCGCCAGTGCGGCAGTTCGGCCCGCCGGTCGGCGTCGCGCAGCGAGCGCGCCCAGCCGAGGAACGACTGCCCGTGGCGGGCCAACGTCCCGCCCGCGTGGGCGTGTTCGAGGTCGTCCAGCAGGACGCGCCAGGACACGCCGTCGACGACGAGGTGGTGGGCGACGAGGACGAGCCGGCCGGGCCGGTCGGGCCCGGCATCGACCCACACCGCGCGCAGCAGCGGGCCGGTGCGCGGGTCCATCGTCGCCCGGGCCCGGTCGGTCAGGGAGTCGGTCAGGGCCCGGAGGTCGTCCGTCGCCCGGGCACAGGTCAGCACGTCCGCGGCGGTGACGGCGCCGGCCGGCGGGACGCGCAGCGCGTCGTCGGTCAGGTGCGCGCGGAGCACGTCGTGCCGGGCCAGCACGGCGTCCAGCACGGTCCGCCAGGTCGCCTCGTCGCCGCCGGGCGGCACGCAGACCTCCACCCACTGGCAGAAGCCGTCCGCGGCGGGCCCGGCCCGGTCGAGCAGGTCCCGCATGAGCGGCGTCAGCGGCGCGTCGCCGACGGCCGGGACGTCGTCGCCGTCGAGGGCGCGTGCGCGGGCGGCGATGCCGGCGACGGTCTCGCCCTCGAAGACGTCGCGGGCGGTCAGGCCGAGCCCCCGGCGGCGGGCCCGGGAGACGACCTGGAGCGAGACGATGCTGTCGCCGCCGATGGTGAAGAAGTCGTCGTCGGGGCCGATGTCGTCGGTGCCCAGGATGTCCCGGAAGACGGCCAGCAGCGCTTCCTCGGCCCCGGTGGCGGGTGCGCGCCGCGGGGCGGCGGCGGTCTCGGGGTCGGGCAGCGCGGCGGGGTCGAGCTTGCCACTGGGACTCAGCGGCAGGTGGTCGACCGGGACGAGCACGGTCGGCACCATGTGGTCCGGCAGTTCCGCCGCGAGGTACTCCCGCACCCCTGCCACGTCCAGGTCGGCGCCGTCGGTCGGGATGACGTAGCCGACGAGCCTGCCTTCCCTCAGGATCACGGCGCAGGCCCGGACGTCGGGGTGGCGGGTGAGGGTGGTCTCGATCTCGCCGAGTTCGACCCGGAAGCCGCGGACCTTGATCTGGTGGTCGGCACGGCCGAGGAAGACCAGTTGCCCGTCGGGGCGCCACCGCACCAGGTCGCCGGTGCGGTACATCCGCGTCCCCGGAGGGCCGAACGGGTCGGCCACGAACGCGGCGGCGGTCAGGCCGGGGCGTCCGATGTAGCCGCGGGCCAGGCTCGGTCCGGCGAGGTACAGCTCGCCCGTCACGCCGACGCCGACGGGCTGGAGTCCGCCGTCGAGGACGTAGGCGCGGACGTTGGGGTCGGGGCGGCCGATCGGCAGCGGGCCGGGGTCGTCCGGGTCGTAGTGCCAGGTCACGGAGTTGATGGTGACCTCGGTGGGCCCGTAGGCGTTGAAGAGCGCGCGGCGGCCCCCGCCCCAGCGCCGCGCCAGCTCGGGGTCGAGGCGTTCGGCGCCGACGACGAAGAACACGTCGGGGTCGACCGTACGGTCGTCCGGCATGGCGGCGAGGAACGACGGGAGCAGGTTCACTCCGGTGACGCGGTGTTCGACGATGTAGTCGAGGAGTTCGTCGCCGGGGACGCGCACCTCCTCCGGGGCGATCACGGAGGTGCCGCCGGACAGCAGCGGCACCATGGTCTGCCAGAACGCGACGTCGAAGCTGGTGGTCGCGAAGTGCAGGTACCGGTCGTGCTCGGTGACGCCGACGACCTCCTCCTGGAGGGCGATGAGGTCGGGCACGCCGCGGTGGGTGACGCCGACGCCCTTGGGGCGCCCGGTGGTGCCGGAGGTGTAGATGACGTACGCGAGCGCGTCCTCGTTGAGGTGGGCGCGCGCCTCCGCCGGGTCGGTGTCCGGTGCGGACGCGAGGGTGTCCGGGTCGTCCAGACGCAGCACCGGCAGCGCACGTCCGGGGGGCGGTTCGGCGCCGGTCGACAGGACGGCCGCCGGGGCGATGTCGTCGATCATGTAGGCCAGCCGCTCCTGCGGGTAGGCCGGGTCCATGGGCACGTACACGGCGCCCGCCTTGGCGACGCCGAACAGGGCCACCGTCATCTCGACGTCGCGTCCGACGAGGACGGCGACGGGGTCCTGGGGCCGCACGCCGTGCGCGATGAGGGTGTGGGCGAGCCGGTTGGCCTGCCGGTCCAGTTCGGCGTAGCCGAGGCTGCGGTCGCGGCAGACCAGGGCCTCCGCGTCGGGCTTGCGGCGCACCCAGCCGGCGAACTCCTCCAGCCAGTGGCCGCGTTCCTTCGCGGAGACGATCTCGGTGCCGGTGCGCAGGACGCGCTCCCGCTCCTCGGCGTCGAGGAGGGGCAGGCCGACGGCGGGACGCGCCGGGTCGTCGACGATCTCCCGCAGGAGGTGGTGCAGCCAGCGGGCGTAGTCGCGCACGGTCTGCTCGGTGAAGGCGTGCGGCTGGTAGCCGAGGCCGATCGTGATCTCGTCCTCCGGGATCACGATGACGGTCAGCGCGTAGTGCGTGGCGTCGGTGATGTCCACTCCGGCGAGGTCCAGCCCGGGGGCGAGGGGGGTGCGCTTCCGGCTGGAGAGCGGGAAGTTCTCCATCACCAGCATGGTGTCGAAGAGTTCGCCGACCCCGGCGTTGCGCTGGATCTCGGGCAGGCCGACGTAGTGGTGCTCGGCCAGGGTGACGCTCTCGTCGTGCACGCGGGCCATCACCTCGCGCACCGTCTCGTCCTGCGCGTGCCGGATGCGGACCGGGATGGTGGTGCCGAGCTGGCCGATCATCGATCCGACGCCGTCCACTTCGGCGGGCCGTCCCGAGACGGGACAGCCGAACACGACGTCGCGGCGTCCGGTGAGCTTGCCGAGCAGCAGGCCGTAGGCGGTCTGGAGCACGGTTGTCAGCGTGACGCCCTGCTCGCGGGCGAAGGCGCGGAGCCGGTCGCTGAACTCCCGTCCGAGGCCGGTGGTCACCCGCCCGGGCCGCTCGACGGCGGTCTCGGTGGTCGCGGGTGCGAGGCGGGTCGCGTCGTCCACGCCCGCCAGCGCGCCGCGCCACGCGGTCAGGGAGGCGTCCCGGTCCCGCCCTGCGAGCCAGCGGAAGTACTCCGACAGCGGGGGGCCGGCGGGCACGGCGGGGCCGCCGCCGAGTTCGGCGTAGAGGGCGAGGAGCGTGCGGCCGACCAGCGGCATCGACCAGCCGTCGAGCAGGGCGTGGTGGTTGGTGATCACCAGCTTGTGCTCGGCGGGTCCGGTGCGGGAGAGCAGGAAGCGGATCAGCGGGGGCTTCGCCGGGTCGAACGGGCGGGCCAGTTCGGCGCGGGCGGCCTCCGGAAAGCGGTCGTCCTGGGTCCACTCCAGGGTGACGTCGGCCGGGATCACCTGCACCACGTCGTCGCCGACCGGGGCGAGGTGGACGCGCAGCGCGGGGTGACGGCGCAGCAGTTCCCGTGCGGCCTCGGCCATCAGGGCCGGGTCCAGCGTTCCGGCGAGGGTGGTCACGGCCTGCACGACGTACACGTCGGTGTCCTGGTCGTCGCGGACCAGGGTGTGGAACGACAGCCCGACCTGGAGGGGCGTGGCGGGCAGGACGTCGGCGACGGGGCCGGTGCGTTCGAGGGTGTCGATCGCGGCCTGGTCGAGGGTGACCAGGGGCAGGTCGGACGGGGTGAGGCCGCCGGTGGTGTGCCGGGCGTGGTCGGCCAGGGCCTCCAGCGCGGCGGCCCATGCCGTCTGGAGGTCGCCGACCGCATCGGGGCCGAGCACCTCGCCGGCGGCGGTCCACTCGACGGCGAGCCGGGGCGCGCCCTCCTCGTGGACGAAGCAGTTGAGAGCCAGGACCTGTTCCAGCGCCTTGGCGTCCGGCTCGGTCACGGAGAAGGCGTCCTCCTCCGGGAGCCGCCAGCCGGGGGCGGGCGCGTCGGAGAACCGGCCGAGGTAGTTGAGCAGGACGTCCGGGGGCGGTGCGGCGGCCAGTTCGGGCCCGGCCGACGGGTCGAGGTGGCGCAGGACGCCGTAGCCGACGCCCGCGTCGGGGACGCCGCGCTTGGCCTCCTTGGCGGCGCGCAGCACCTGGCCGGTGCCGCCGGAGGCGGGGACGCGCAGCGGGTACTCGCTGGTGAACCAGCCGACGGTGCGGGACAGGTCGAGGTGTTCGCGGCCGTGGCCCTCCATGGTGACGGTGGTGGCGTCGCCGGTCAGGCCGAGGTCGCGGAGGGCGAGGACGAGTGCGGCGAGCAGCACCTCGTCGACGCCGGCGCGGTAGGCGGCGGGGAGGGTGGTCAGCAGGGCGTCGGTGACCTCCGGGGAGGCGACGGTGACCGACCGGCGCGCGGTGGCGACGGTGTCGCGGGTCTGGTCCAGGGGGCGGGCGCCGAGGCGCGGGGCGCTCTCCAGCGCGGCCCGCCAGTAGGGCAGTTCGTCCCGGCGGGCGCCGGACTCCCCCTGCTCGGCGAGGGTCGTGGCGTGCCGCCGCCACGATGTGCCGAGCGGGGCGAGGGTGCCGCCGGTGCAGGCCGTGTGGAGGTCGGGCAGCAGGATGCGCCAGGACACGCCGTCCATGGCGAGGTGGTGGACGACGACGACCAGCCGGTCCGGGGCGCCCTCGCCGGTCCGGACGAGGACGACGCGCAGCAGGTCGGCCGTGCGCGGGTCGAGTTCGGCGGCCAGGTCCCGTGCCAGCGCCGCCACGTCCTGGTCGTGGACCTCGCGGACGACGGCCGGGACGGATCCCGCGGGGAGCACGTCGAGACCGTCGCCGGCCCGCAGACGCAGTGCGTCGTGGTGGTCGAGCACGGCCCGGACGCCCGAGGCCAGCGCGTCGTGGGCGAGTCCGTCGACGCGGAGGGCGGTCCACTGGGCGTAGCCGGCGACGACGTCCACGTCGGGGTGCGGGTCGAGGAGTGCGCGGACGATCGGCGGCGCGGGGACCGGGCCGGTCGGTTCGTCGGCGGGCTCCGGGGTGTCCCGCACCGGAGTGGCGGATGCGGCCAGGGCGGCGAAGCTGCGGTTTGCCAGCAGGTCGCGCGGGCGCAGCTGGAAGCCGCGGGCACGGAGCCTGCTGCTGACGGTGATGGCGGTGATGCTGTCGCCACCGAGGGAGAAGAAGTCGTCGTCGACACCGACCTGTTCGGCCTCGAACACCTCGGCCAGGACGGCGCACAGCTGCCGTTCCGGTTCGGTGCTCGGCGCCCTTCCCCCGGTGGTGGCCGCGGGTGCGGGCAGGGCGGCGCGGTCGAGCTTGCCGTTGGGGGTGACCGGCAGCGCGTCGAGCACGACCACGGCGGCGGGCACAAGGTGCTCGGGCAGGCGCGCGGCGAGGTGGGCGCGGACGGTCTCCGGCGTGGCGGAGGAGGAGACGACCCAGCCGACCAGGCGTGCGGAGCGGACGGCGGCGGCCGCCGCCGTGACGGAGGGCACCGCGCCGAGCGCGGCCTCGACCTCGCCGATCTCCACCCGGTGGCCGCGGACCTTGACCTGTCCGTCGCCGCGGCCGAGGTACTCCAGACCGCGTCCGGGCACCCAGCGGGCCGTGTCGCCGGTGCGGTACATCCGGTCGCCGGGGGCACCGTACGGGTCGGCGACGAACCGGTCGGCGGTCGCGCCGGGCATGCCGAGGTAGCCGCGGGCCAGGTGCGGGCCGGCGAGGTAGAGCTCGCCCGTGGTGCCGTGCGGGACGGGCTGGAGCGCGTTGTCCAGGACGTAGGCGCGGGTGCCCGCGAGCGGCCGTCCGATCGTCGGCTCCTCGCCGGTGATCCTCGCGGTGGTGCCGTCGACCGTCGCCTCGGTCGGGCCGTACATGTTGCGGGCGGTGACGTCCGCTTCGGCGACCCGGCGCCACAGGGCGGGGGGTGTGGCCTCGCCGCCCAGGACCAGCAGCGTCGGCCGCAGGTCCAGCAGGCCGCCGTCGAGGAGCGGCACGGCCATGGACGGTGTGGTGTCCACCACGTCGATGCCGTCGCGGGCGTACGCGGCGAGGAGGGCGTCGGCGTCGCGGGCGGTCTCCGCGTCGTAGACGTGCAGTTCGTGTCCGCACAGCAGCCAGACCAGGTGCTCGAAGGCGGAGTCGAAGGCGAACGAGTAGGTGTGGGCGACGCGCAGGCGCCGGCCGGCGTCCCGTTCGGCCTCGGCGACGACGGTGGCCCGCTGGTGGTGCAGCAGCGCGGCGAGTCCTCCGGTGCGGACGAGTACGCCCTTGGGGCGTCCGGTCGACCCGGAGGTGTGGATGACGTAGGCGAGGTGGTCGGGGTGCCGGGGAGCGGCAAGTTCGGCGTCGTGCAGCGGCTCGCCGGACAGTCCGGCGGCCTCGTCGAGCAGCGTGCGCCAGGGCAGACCGTCGATCGTGCCGTCCGTCAGGACCAGCGCGGGGCTCGTGTCGGCGACGAGTTCGCGCAGCCGCTCGCGGGGGTGCGTGACGTCCAGGGGCTGGAACGCGGCGCCCGCGTCGAGCACCGCGAGCAGGGCGACCACCATGTCGGCGGAGCGGGGCAGGGCCAGGGCCACGACGTCGTCGGGGCCGACGCCGCGGGCGCGCAGGGCGCGGGCCAGTCGGTGCACCCGGCCGGCCAGTTCGCCGGCGGACAGCCGGTCCTCCCCGCAGACCAGGGCGGTGTCCCCGGGCCGGGCGGCGGCCATCGCGTCGAACGCGGCGGGCACGTCGAGCGGGGTGCCGGGCAGGGCGGGCGGGGTCCAGTCGGCCGGCAGCCGCCCGCCGTCGCCGGTGAGGGGGATGCGTCCCACGGGCAGGCCGTCGGTCAGCCCGGCCAGCAGGGCCCGCAGGCCGGTCAGCTTGCCGTCGACGGTGGCCTGGTCGTTGGTGCGGGCGTCGACCTCGAAGCCGAGCAGCAGGCCGCCGTCACGCGTGGGGAGGACGCTCAGGCCCATGTCCTCGGGCGGGCCGCCCGCGACGTTGCGCATCACTCCGGTGGCGCCGGCGAAGTCGATCGCCAGGTCGAAGGCCTTGAGGTTGATGCCGCGTCCGTGCAGCAGCGCGCCCGCGCCCGGGGCGCCGAGGTCGCGGGGCAGGTCCTCGCCCCGGTAGCGCTGGTGCTCGCGCATCTCGCGCATGGCGGCGGCGACGCGTCGGCCGAGGGCACCGAGGTCGTCCCCGCCGCGGACGGTCGTCCGCAGCGGCAGCACGTTCACGGCCATGGCGGGGGTGCGCAGTTCGGCGGAGCCGGCGCGGCACATCAGCGGGAGGGCGAACACCACGTCGGTGTGGCCCAGCATGCGGTGGAGGAAGGCGGCGTAGCAGGCGATCAGCGCCTCGCCCCAGGTGACGCCCTCGCGTTCGGCGTACGCGCGCAGTCGTGCCGTCTCGTCGGGCGTGACGACGGCGCGGGCGGTCAGGGTGCGGTCGGGCGGTCCGGCGGCGCTGCCGGTGTCGCCGAGGTCGGGCAGCGGGGTGAAGCGGTCGACCCAGTAGGCGCGGTCCTCGGCGAACCGCTCGCCGTCGCGGTAGGCACGGTCGCCCGCGACGATGTCGGTGAACGAGCCGAAGGGGCTCTTGGGTGCCTCGGTCCCGCGCACCAGCGCGGTGTAGCGGGCGGCGGTGCGGCGGGCCAGCATCGCGGCGCTGTAGCCGTCGAAGACCAGGTGGTGGCCGAGCTGGGTGTACCAGACCTCCCGGTCGGACAGGCGGATGACGGTGCGCGCGTACAGCGGCCGGTCCACCATCTCCCGGCACGCCTCACCGGCCCGTGCCCGTTCGGCTTCGACCAGGGCGTGGGCGGCGGCCGACGGGTCGGCCGCCGCTTGGACGTCGACGACCTCGGGCGGCTCGACGGGAGTGTCGTCGATCGTCTGCCGCGGCCCGTCCGGGGTGTCGTGGAACCGCAGCCGCAGGCTTTCGGCCTCCTCGGTGGTGGCCCGGACGGCTTCGACCAGCGCCTCCACGTCGACCGGCTCGGTGCCCGCTATCTCCACCACGTCGCCGACGAGGTAGAAGGGCGAGTCCGGCTCCAGACGCTGCGCGTTCCAGATCCCGGTCTGGGCGCTGGTCAGGGCGAGCAGCCCGTCCGGGGACACGGGTGAGGCGCTCAACTCAGTCTCCTTGGAGGGTGGGGACGACCATCGGCGTGTCCGTCACCGGGTCGGGGACGATGATGCTCGGCAGGTCGAAGACTTCTTTGATCAGCGCGCTGTCCACGACCTTTGAGGGGTCGCCCTCGGCGACGACGCGGCCGTCGCGCATGGCGATCAGGTGGTCGGCGAACCGGCACGCCTGGTTGATGTCGTGGAGGACGGCGATCACGGTGCGGCCCTCGTCGCGCAGTCCGGCCAGCAGGCCGAGCAGCTGGTACTGGTGCGTGATGTCGAGGAAGGACGTCGGTTCGTCGAGCAGCAGGTAGGGGGTCTGCTGGGCGAGCACCATCGCCATCCAGACTCGCTGGCGCTGTCCTCCGGACAGCTCCTGCACCGGGCGGTCGGCCAGCTCGGAGACCCCGGAGGCGGCCATGGCCCGGGTGACGGCCCGCTCGTCCTGAGCCGACCACAGGGCGAGGAGCCCCTGGTGGGGGAACCGTCCGCGGCCCACGAGCTGACGGACCTTGATGTCCTCGGGTGCCAGCGGGTCCTGGGGGAGGAAGCCGAGCTGCTTGGCCAGCGCCTTGCCGGGGTAGTCACCGACCTCGCGCCCGTCGAACGTCACCTGTCCGTCGGCGGGCTGCAGCAGCCTGACCAGCGCGCGGAGCAGGGTCGACTTGCCGCAGGCGTTGGGGCCCACGATGGCGGTGAACGCGGCGTCGGGGACGTCCAGGCTCAGGCGGGTGGAGACCACCCGCTCTCCGTAGCGCAGGGTGATGTCCCGCGCCGTCAGGCGTGCGGTCATGCGCGCCTCACCTCCTTGGTCAGCAGCCAGATCAGGTAGCCCCCGCCGATCGCGGTGCTCACGACGCCGACCGGCAGCGAGACGGGTGCCAGCAGCACCTGGGCGACCAGGTCGGCTCCCAGCAGGAGCACGGCGCCGGTGAGTGCGGCGGGAAGCAGCGGCACCCCGGGCGAGCCGGCGAGCCGGCGGCCGATCTGCGGTGCGGCCAGGGCGATGAAGGCGATGGGTCCGGCGACGGAGGTGACCGTCGCCGTGCAGCCGACGCCGACGAAGACCATGAGCAGTCGCAGGCGGTCGAGCCGGACGCCGGTGGTCACGGCGACGGAGTCGCCGAGGGCGGCCTGGTGCACGGCGTGCGCTCCTGCGGTGATCAGGGCCAGCAGCACGCCGATGACGGCGAAGGGGATCCACAGGTCGGACCAGCCCACCCCGTTGAGGGAGCCGGCGCTCCAGCCGACGGCCGCGATGGCGACCTCGAGTTCGGCGCGCAGCACGATCCAGGAGTTGACCGCGGTGACCATGGCGTTGATGCCGATGCCGATCACCACGAGCCGCAGGCCGGAGAAGCCGCGGTCGAAGGACAGCAGGTAGATCACCGCGGCGACGATCAGTCCTCCGAGCACCGAACCGGCCGCCAGCTGGGACGAGGTGCCCGACAGCACGGTGAGGGCGACGAGCGCGCCGGTGTAGGCGCCCGCGTCGAGTCCGATCACGTCGGGGCTGCCCAGCGGGTTGCGGGTGAGGTTCTGGAAGAGCGCGCCGGCCACGCCGAGCGCAAGGCCGAACACCACGGCGGCGGTGACGCGCGAGAGCCGCCACTCCACGATCACCACGGAGGGCTCCGTGCCGGCCAGGGCGGCGAACACCTCGGCGGGGGAGCTCCAGGAGGCGCCGTGGCAGAGCCCGAGCAGGGCGAGTCCGAGCGTGCCGGCGACGAGAGCCGCGACGACCGTGGCGAAGCGGGGTTCGGGCCGGATTCCGAGTGCGGTCACAGCGTCCCCGCCCCGTGGCGCCGGACGGCCCAGATCAGCATGGGTCCTCCGAGGAACGCGGTCACGATGGCCACCGGCACCTCGCCGGTGGGCAGCAGCACCCGCGACCCCATGTCGGCGATCAGCAGCAGGATCGGTCCGAGGATCATCGAGTAGAGCAGGAGCCAGGGCACCGAACCCGCCGAGGGCTTGCGGACCAGGTGCGGCACGATGAGCCCGACGAACAGGATCGGCCCGGCCACCGCGGTCGCGGCGCCGCAGAGCACGACGATGAGCACCAGCGTGCTGGAGCGCAGGCGTGCGACCCCGGCGCCGAGCGTGTGGGCCACGGTCTCGCCCAGGGCCAGCGCGTTGAGGGCGCGGCTGATCACCAGGGCACCCAGCAGGGACCCGGCGATCGCGGCCAGTGGCAGGAGCAGCGGCGCCTGTTCGCGGGCCGCGAGCGACCCCACCGACCAGAACCGGTAGACGTCGAAGACGTCCGGGAACATCAGCCGCATGCCGAGGGCGATGCCGGTGAGGACGGCGGTCAGCGCCACGCCGGCGAGCACCAGGCGCAGCGGTGACCGCCGGCCGACCGCGGCGACCAGCAGTGCCGCGGCCACCGATCCGAGGACCGCGAGGGCGAGTTCGCCGGCGGGCCCGGCCGCCACGCCGAGCGCCGACCCGAGGGTGATGGCGAAACCGGCGCCCGCGGTGACGCCGAGGACGCCGGGTTCGGCCAGCGGGTTGCGGGCCAGGGTCTGGATGAGCGCGCCCGCGACGGCCAGTGCGGCGCCGACGGCGACGGCCAGCAGCGCGCGTGGCGCCCGGACGTCCCGTACGACCACGTGGTCGTCGGTGCCCTGGTAGTCCAGGAGGGCTTGCAGGACCTCGGTCGGCGCGACGGAGCGGGCGCCGACTCCGAAACTGAGCACGGCGACCACGGTCAGGAGTGCGAGCCCGCCGACGAGGAGACCGACGCGCGCGACGGTCTCCCCGGTGCTCGCGGTCTTCGTCGCGGGAACGGCTGCCGTCACTGATCCAGCAGCGGCGCGAACGCCTTGGCGGCCGCGTCGAGGGTCTGCTTGGCCTGCCCGTAGGTCGCGGCCTCCGTGTAGCGGATCGGGAAGGTCTTCCCGGCCTTCACGGCGGGCAGGTTCTTCCACAGCGGCGAGTCCATGACGTACTGCACCGACTCGGGCACGCTGCCGTCGGCGTTGACGGAGTAGGTGAGGGCGTCCGCGTCGCCCAGGGAGTCGGGGATCTCCTCGATCGAGGGGTACTCGCTGACCGAAGCCGAGCCGGGTCCGGGCTCCTTGACCTCGCCGTAGTACGTCGCGCCCATGTCCTCGACGATGTTGGGACCCCACGAACCGCTGAACTCGCGGTGGAAGGTGCCCTTGGCGACCTCGCCGTACGCGCCGACGTGGCCCATCTTCAGCTGCGGGAGCACGTCCTTGTACTTCTCGCTCAGCGTCTCGGCCTTGGCCTCGTACTCGGCCTTCACGGCGTCGAACCGCTTGAGGGCGCCGGCAGCGTCGGACTGCTTGTGGGAGAGCTCGCGCCAGGCGGACGGCACGGTGGGGCCGATCGCGACGACCGGGGCGATGGACTCCAGCCGCTTGACGTCGATGTCGCCGAGGACGGGGGCGGGAACCCCGATGACGATCAGGTCGGGGTCGGCCTCGGCGATGGCCTCGTAGTTGGTCTCGGCCGCCTGCTCGCCGGCGACCTTGGTGAGCTTCTTGTAGCGGGCGAGCGTCTCGTCGTCCATCATCGGGACGCCGCGCTTCCAGGAGGAGATGCCGACCAGCGGTGCGTCGGCCTCGATGAGGGCGGGCACGGCGTATCCGGTGGCCACCACGCGCTGCGGGTCGGCGGGGATGGTGATCTTGCCGTTGTCGGCCTTGAACACCCGGGTCTCCGCCTTGCCGTCCTTGTCCGTCCCGGCCTCGGACGCGCCGCAGCCGGTCAGGGCCAGGGCCAGTGCGAGAGCGCCGACGAGGGCGGAGGATCTGCGTATCGCCATGCGAAGTTCCTTCGTGGTTCAGTGGGTTCAGCCAGGGGGCTTAGGTAAGGCTCACCTTATCGTGCCGGATCGGGGCAGCACGACGGGGCAGCGGTGTGATGTAGTGCGCCCGCCCGGGGCGGCGTGGCGTCAGTGGTCCTCGTCGAAGGCCGCGACGCCGCGCTTCCAGTAGCCGGTGATGTCGTAGTCGGCCCGGTCCAGCTTCAGCGTGTCGCGGACCCAGCGGCGCAGCGGCTTGATCTGCCCGGCTTCGCCGGCGACCCAGACGTACAGCCGCTCCCCCTCGGCCGGGGACACCCCGGTGACGGCGCGTTCCAGGGCGTCGCCGGAGCCGGCCGGACGATCCCCGCGGTACAGCCAGTGCACCTCGACGCCGTCGGGCGCGGACAGCTCGATCTCCTCCGCCGCGTCCGCGACTTCGACGAACGCCCACCCCCGCGCGCTTCGCGGCAGCTCCTCGAGCCGCCGGGCGATCGCCGGCAGGGCGGTCAGGTCACCCGCCATCAGATACCGGTCGTACGCGTGCGGGACGATCAGGCCGCCGGGCGGGCCCGCGACGTGCAGCACGTCACCCGGGCGAGCGGTGCGCGCCCACCCCGACGCGAGACCGCCCTCGTGCACCGCGACGTCGATGTCGATCTCCCGCGCGGCCGGGTCGTAGCGGCGCACCGTGTACTCCCGCGCGGTGGGCATCGGCCGCGGCCAGCGCAGCATGGTCCCGTTCGGCTCGGGCAGCCGCAGCGAGCCGTCCGGCTCCGGGAAGATCAGCTTCACGTGCTCGTCCGGCGCGTGCGCCTCGAACCCGTCGGTGCCCTCGCCGCCGAGGGTCACCCGCAGCAGGCCCGTCCCCACCGCGACGGTGCGGACGACCTCGGTCCTGCGGATACCGATCGGGTAGCCCACCTTCGCGGCGGAGCGCCCCTCGCGGACCTCGGCGATGCGTTCCAGGTGGCGCTGCCTGTCGTCGACGAGACTCATTCCGGCCCACCCGTCAGCAGCGCCGTCCAGTGGCCGAGTTCGGGCCGCTCGGCGAGGTCGGGGAACTCCAGCGTGGAGGCGCCCTCGGCACGCCAGCGCTCGACCAGCGTCATAATCCGCATCGAGTCCAGGCCGAGGTCGATCAGGTCCTGGTCGGGCGCGATCGCGGCGGGCTCGCAGTCCAGCAGCTCCGCGACGTCGGCGCGGACCCGGTCGGGGGTCAGGGTCGGGTTCATCGGGCGGCTCCTGCCGGGATCGGTGCCGACAGCGCGGTCAGCGCGTCGTCGGTGGTGGTCACGACGCCGCAGCGCTGGGCGACGTAGGCGCAGGTCTCGTCGTGGCGTTCGCGGGAGAAGTCGGCCACCGCGTCGGCCACCAGGAACGGCTGGACGTCGCGCATGAACGCCTCCACGGCGGTGGACTGCAGACCGATGTGCGCGTAGATGCCGGTGATCAGCAGCTGGTCGCGGCCCAGTTCGGCCAGCCGGTCGGCGAACGCGCTCCGCTGGAAGGCGC
The DNA here is from genome assembly GCF_031845485.1 of Streptomyces hazeniae. Classification (NCBI taxonomy): domain Bacteria; kingdom Bacillati; phylum Actinomycetota; class Actinomycetes; order Kitasatosporales; family Streptomycetaceae; genus Streptomyces; species Streptomyces hazeniae. The sequence continues at coordinate 68,796 of NZ_JAVREQ010000025.1, read as the reverse complement.
TGTAGCGCCACTTGACCAGCACCTCGTCGTCCTCGCCCGGCGCGAGCGCGTCGACGATGTCGGCCGCGCGCGGGTCGGAGTCGATGACAGCGCCGATGCCCTGGCCCCAGAACTCGGTGAGCAGTCCCCGGTCCGCGGGGTCCTGCCGGCCGGGCTGCGCGGTGTAGAACACCGGCACGCCCTGCGCGCGGGCGGACTCGGCGAGGCGGGCGATGTTCGCCGTCATCCCGGGCACCGGCGCCCCCGCGTACGGGGCCAGGAAGTACCGCTGCATGTCGTGGACCAGCAGCGCCGCGCGTGTCCGGTCGGGCCGCCATCCGACCCGCCCCTCGGGCAGTTCGTCGGCCCGGGGCAGCGGATAGGGCCTGATCTCGGGTAGGGACACGCTCGTCACTCCTTCCGCGCGAGCGCGGCCAGTGCCGCCCTCAGCTCGCGCTTGCTCGTCTTGCCGACCCCGGTCACCGGGAAGTCCTCCACCACCTGGACCAGATCCGGCACCTTGAACGCGGCCACGCCCCGGTCGCGCACGAACGCGCGCAGGTCGCGCCCGGCAGGCGAGGCCCCGGCTGCGGGCACCACGTAGGCGCAGGTCCGTTCGCCCAGGTACGGGTCGGGCACCGCGACCACCGCGGCGTCGAGCACGTCCGGGTGGGCCATGAGGTGGTTCTCGACCTCTGCCGCGGCGATCTTCTCACCGCCCCGGTTGATCTGCTCCTTGGCCCGGCCCACGACCTCCAGCTGTCCGGTGGGGGTGCGGCGCACCAGGTCGCCGGTCCGGTAGAAGCCGTCCTCGGTGAACGCGGTGGCGTTGTGCTCCTCGGCCCGGTAGTAGCCGCGGATGGTGTACGGGCCCCGGGTCAGCAGCGCGCCCTCCTCCCCCGGCGCGACGTCGGCGTCGGTGTCGGGGTCGACCACGCGGATCTCGTCGTCCGGCGAGATGGGGAGCCCCTGCGTACCGAGCACGGTCTCCTCGGGGTCGTCCAGCCGGGTGTAGCAGACCAGCCCCTCGGCCATGCCGAAGACCTGCTGGAGCCGGCAGCCCAGCGCGGGGCCGATGCGTTCGGCGAGCTCGCGCCCGCACTTGGCGCCGCCGACCAGCAGCACCTCCAGGGAGGACAGGTCGCGTTCGGTGCGCGCGGCGGCCTGCACCCAGGCGGCGGCCAGCGGCGGCACCACGCCGGTGATCGTGACCCGCTCGGCCTCGATCAGCCGGAACGCGGTGTCCGCGTCCGGACGCGGCGCCATCACCGTGGCGGCGCCCGCGTACAGCGCGCCCAGCACGCCGGGCGAGCTCAGCGGGTAGTTGTGCGACACCGGCAGGGTCGCCAGGTGGACGCTGTCCGGGCGCAGCCCGCAGATCCGGGCGCTCTCCCGCACGCTGTACAGGTAGTCGTCGTGGGTGCGGGGGATCAGCTTCGGCAGCCCGGTGCTGCCGCCCGACAGCTGCAGGAAGGCCACGCCCTCCGGGTCGGGGTCGGGCAGTTCACGCGGCGCGGTCGCGGCCAGTTCGGCGAAAGCGTCCGACCCGACCTCCAGCACCCGCCGCACGGAGCCGACTTCGGCGGCGACGGCCCGTGCGGTCGCCGCGTGGTCGTGCCGGTCGTGGGTGCCGACGGTGACGAGGGCGGCCGCCTCGCTGTGGGACGCGAAGTGCCGCAGCTCGCTCTCCCGGTGTGCGGGGAGGGCGAACACGGGCAGCAGGCCCGCCCGCCACATGCCGAACACCACCGGCAGGAATTCCGGGATGTTGGGCAGCTGCAGCACGACGCGGTCGCCGGGCAGGAGTCCTTCCGCCAGCAGGCCGGCCGCGATCCGGTGGGCCCGCTCGTCGAGTTCGGCGAAGGTCCAGCGGCTGTCCCCGCCCACGACGGCGGTGCGGTCGGCGTACGTGCCGGCCAGCGACGTCAGCAGGGCGCCGAAGGTCTGCCCGCGCCAGTGTCCGGCCGCGCGGTACCGCGCGGCCACCTCCGGCGGCCAGGGCACGTGGTCCACGGTCACGCGACGTCCTCCAGTCCGAGTGCACGCAGCAGCGTACGGAACTTCGCTCCGGTCTCGGCCAGTTCGGCGTCCGGGTCCGAGCCGGCGACGATCCCGGCGCCGGCCGAGAGGCGGACCGTCCGGTCGCACACCTCGGCACTGCGGATCGTCACCGCCCATTCGCCGTCGCCGTCGAGGCCGGTCCAGCCGACCAGTCCCGCGAAGTAGCCGCGCTCCTCCGGTTCGAGGTCCGCGATGGCCCCGAGCGCCCGGGGCCCGGGCACGCCGCACACGGCGGGCGTCGGGTGCAACGCTTCGGCCAGGCCCAGCGACGAGCAGGCGGGATCGGCCGGGTCCTTGAGCCGCCCGGTGATCCGGGTGGACAGGTGCCACATGGTCGGCGTCCCGATCACCTCGGGGCGTTCCGGTACGTCGAGGTCGACGCAGAACCGGCCGAGCACTTCGGCGACCTGGGTGGCGGTGTGGGCGTGTTCGCCGAGGTCCTTGGCCGAGTCGCGAAGCCGCGCGATCCGTTCGCGGTCGACCGCGTCGTCGCCCGACCGGGGCGCTGATCCGGCCAGCGGGTTGGCCACGACGGTGGCACCCCGGCGGGACACCAGGAGTTCCGGGCTCGCGCCGACGAGCGTACGGGGGGCCCAGTCGCCCGGGGCCGTGACGTCGACGGCGAAGGCGTAGGCGGCCGGGTCCGCCCGCACCAGCCGGGCCAGCAGCGCGGGGACCCAGACGGGGGCCTCGGCGGTCAGTTCCAGGGAGCGGGCCAGCACGACCTTGCGCAGTTCGCCGTCGCGGATGAGTTCCAGCGCGCGGCGCACGCCGTCGGCGTAACGGGCGGGTTCGGGGCGGGGCGTGACCGTCCATGCCGTTCCGGGCTCCGCCTCCGGGGCGCGTACCGCAGCCGGTGCGCCCGAGCGCCGCACGACCGAGGGGACGAACAGGCCGCTCTCCCCCTCCGGGCGGAACCTGACCGCTCCCGCGACCACGGGCTCGGCGACACCCGCCGTCGCGGCGGCCTCGAGCGCCTCGGCCGCGGCCATGACGCGTGCGCCGCTCCCCGGTCGCACCCAGGAGTGCACGCCGTCGGCGAGCAGCGCCCCTCGGGCCGAGGAGAAGTAGAACGAGCCGGGCAGGTACGCGGACAGGAGGTCGCCGGCCCGGTGCACGGGCCTGGGGCGCACCAGCGGGGGTATGGACACGTCAGCGATTTCCTTTCTCAGGCGCGCAGCGTCGCGCCGCCGTCGACGAACAGGTTCTGCATCGTGATGTGCCTGGCGTGGTCGGAGACGAGGAACAGGACGGCGTCGGCGATGTCGGCCGGCGAGGCGATACGGCCCAGCGGGATGCCGACGCGGTACTGCTCGGGACTGCCGGCGATGACCCGGTCGAGGTCGTCCTCGCAGGTCCACAGCTGGCGCTGCATCAGGGTGTCGGTTGAGCCGGGCGAGACCACGTTGCAGCGGATGCCGTGGGCGGCCAGTTCGAGCCCCAGGCAGCGGGTCAGCATCGTGGACGCGGCCTTGGACGCGGCGTACGCGCCCATGCCCGCGCGCGGCACGCCGCCGGCGTTGGAGGTGACGGTCACCAGCGACCCGCGGCCGCGCGGCGTCATCCTGCGGCCCAGTTCGCGCAGCACGTGGAACACACCGGTGGTGTTCACGGAGAAGGTGTCCGCCCAGTCCTCGTCGGTGGTCTCGCACAGCGGGCCCGGCCGCAGGACGCCCGCGACGGACACCCCGATGCCGACCGGTCCGAGGTCCCGCTCCGCCCGGTCGACGACCTCGGCGATCGCGGCGGCGTCGGCCACGTCGGCGGTGAACGGGACGACCCGTCCCTGTGAACGGTCCGCGAGGGACGACAGGCCTTCGGCGTCCACGTCGACGGCGGCGACGGTCGCGCCCTCGCGCACCAGTTCCTCGACCACCGCGGCGCCGATTCCCCTGGCCGCGCCGGTGACGAAGGCCACCGAGCCCGCGACTCCCGTATCCCGGGCTGACATGCGTCTCCCCCCGATCCATCAGACTAGGTAAGGCTAACCTAATCAGCAGTTCGGAGGTGTGGCAAGTCGGGGTCGGCGCGCGACGCGTGGGGCCGACGCGTGGGCCGACGCCTGCGCCCGGGCGGCCCTTCCTCCCCGCCGGGCGCACACCCCGGGTCACTCGGGCCCGGCCGGGCGGGAGAGCGGGCGGGCCGGAGGGGACGACCGGCCTCCGGCCGCCCCTCCCCCAACTCTGCCGACAGCACGGCCGGTTGGCGCCTTTAGGGTTGCCTAACTTAAGCTCGGCTGACTCCCGTGACGTGCCGGAAGGGACCTGACGTGCAGGTGTATCTGCTTGCCATGAAGCCGACCGACTCGGTCGGCCGGGGCTTCCTTCCGGCCGCCCGGCGACTCGGACTTCGGCTCACCCTGCTCACCGACCGCCCGGACGCGTACCTCGGGCACGGCACCGACGCTGCGGTCCGCGGGCCGGCGGACTCCGCACCGGGCGAGGCGCCGGAGGACGAGGTGCGGTGGGACGGTGTCGAGGTGCTGCGCTGCGACGTCGGGGACGCCCGCGCGGTGATCGGGCGGATCTCGGCCCACCGTGCCCCCGACGCGGTCTTCACCAACAGCGACCACCTGCAGACGCAGGCCGCGCTGGCCGCGACCTACTTCGGGCTCCCCGCGAAGGACTGGCGTGCCGCGCTGCGCACGAAGGACAAGGCCGAGATGCGCAGGCATCTCGCGGCCTCCGGCGCGGACACCGTGTGGTCCGCCGAGATCGCGCCGGACGACGCCGTCGCCGCGCGGCTGCGGACGCTGCAGGTGCCGTACCCGTGCGTGGTGAAACCGCGTGAGGGCGTGGCCAGCGAGGACGTGTTCCTCGCCGAGGACGCCGCCGGACTCGCGCGGCGCTGCGAGGAGATACGCACCCGGCGCCCCGGCGCCGCCCTGGTGGTGGAGGAGTACCTGCCGGGCACGCTGTACACGCTGGAGACGGTCGGGGACGCCGACGGCCTGCGGCCGCTGGGGGGCTTCCGCACCCTGCTGTCCCCGCCGCCCCATTTCGTCGAACGGCGCATGACCTACGTCCCCCGCCACCCGGAGCCGGTGACCGGCACCGTGCTCTCCCAGCTCCGTTCCCTCGGCGTCGGCCTGGGCGCCTGCCACACCGAGTTCGTGGTCCACGAGGGACGGGCGAGGATCATCGAGGTCAACTACCGGGCGGTCGGGGACCACGGTGACCTGCTGCTGGCAGAGCTGCTCGGCGTCCCGCTCTTCGAGCGCGTCCTCGAACTGCACCTCGGGGCGCCGCTGTCCGACGGGCTGCGGCCGAACGACGGCGCGGCAGCCCGGATCGACTACGTGTGCGCCGAACGCGCCGGCGTGCTGTCTTCCGCACCCGCGGCGGTGGACGAGAACGCCGCCGGACTGCGGCTGGCCTACCGTCCGCTGCGCCCGACCGGCGAACGCCACGACCTCCACCACACCAACCGGGACTACCTGGGGATACTGCGCACCCTCGGCCCCGACCAGCCCTCCGTGGACCGGGCGGCGGACCGCTTCCTGACCTCCCACCGGTGGGAGATCACCGAGTGACCGCCGGGCCGGGGCCCGCGACAGGCCGGTCCGCCGATCCCGCTCGCCGCCCCGGAGCCGAAAGCTGCACGGCGGCCCCTCCTCCCGATCTCCCGGACGCCACCGGCGGCACGGGCCCGGCGCGGACCGGCACCTGCGCGGCGGAACGCGAACTGCTGACACGCGTCCTCAGCGCGCTGCTGCGGGAGGACGTCGTCGGGCTGCGCTCCCGGTCGGCCCGGGTCGACGCCGACGACGGCCGCTGGCTCCGGCTGCCGGCGGGCCCCGGCCGGGCGCTGCTCCTGCCGGTACGGGACGACGGCTTCCAGTCCGCCCTGGCGGCCCGGCTGCCGCTGCTGCGCCGGGAGCCCGGGGGCTCCTTCCTGACCACGGTCGACGACGTCCTCGACGCGCTGGCCGAACTGGCCGCTCCCGAGGACCGTCCCGGTTTCGACGCCTTCGCCGCCGAGTGCCGCGCGGACCTGCTGGCCCGCCGGCTGCACGCGGCGACACGGCAGGAGCTGCACGCGCGGCTCGCCGACCGGTACGGCCCCGACCCCGCCCGCTGGCAGGGTCACGCGGCCTCCCTCGCCTTCGACGCCCTCGCGGCCCGTGCGGACCATCCGGTGTACCCCGCCTCGCGGGCCCGCGTGGGGCTGACCGAGCAGCACCTGCTGACCTGGGCGCCCGAGTTCCACCGCCGCTTCCGGCTCCGGTGGCTCGCTCTGCCCGCCGAGAACGTCGTGCGCTCCGCCGCTCCCGGACACCGCCACCCGGACGACGGCTCGGAGGCCGCCTTCGGCGCGGGTCGCACGGGCCTGTTCACGCCGGACGAGGCGGACCTGACGCCGCTCGCCGCGGCGGTGCCGAGGGCGTGGCGGCGGACCCATGTGCTGCTGCCGGTGCATCCGCTCGCCGTCGGCCCGGCGCTGCGGGAGGCCCTGGACGCCACCGGGCTGAGCGGGCGGGCCGCCGTCCTGGAAGAAGAACATCTCCCTGTCGTGCCCACCCTCTCGATGCGGACCGTCGCCCTCACCGGCCACCCCGGCACCCACGTGAAACTGCCGCTGCCCACCTCGACGCTCGGCCTGCTCAACCGCCGCACGCTGCGCCCGGGCACCCTCCGGGACGGGGCCGCCTGCCGGCGCCTGCTGGCCCGCGTGGTCCGGCGCGAACCGCGCTTCCACGGCCGGATCCTCCTCGCCGACGAGTCGCAGTACGCGTCGGCCGGGCACGAACTGCTGACCGTGCTGATCCGGCGCCAGCCACCGCTCGGCGGCGACAAGGTCGTCGTCCCCCTGGCGGCGCTCGCGGCCCCGGCACCCGACGGCCGCCGGGTGCTCGACTCCCTCGCCGACCGCTTCCACGGCGGGGACGTCACCGCGCTCCTCGACGCGCTGCTCACCCTGCTGCTCGACTGGGGCGTCACGCTGTTCGGCTACGGCGTCGCGCTCGAATCCCACCCGCAGAACGTCTCCCTCGTCCTCGGCGGCCCGTGCGGGGGCACGCGGCTGCTGTTCAAGGACAACGACGGGCCGCGCATCCGCCCCGACCGGCTGCTGCGGGCGCACGGCGACGAGGACGCCGCACGCCTGCCGGTTTTCGACGACCCGCGCCTCCTCGTCACCGACGACGGCGCCCTGGCGGACCTGTTCACCACCGTCACCGTCCACCTGTGTGCCGGCGCGTGGGCGTTCGCCCCGGGCACCGAGCACAACCGGCTGCGGCGGGCCCTGACCGACCTGGTGAGGACCCGGCTCACCGAGGCCGTGGACCGGCTGGCCGTACGGGATCGCGACGCCGCCGGCGTGCTGCGCGCCCGGCTCCTGCACGCCCCGGAGCTGCCGGTCAAGGCGATGGTGACGGCGGGCACGCTCCTGACGAAGGCGCGCTCCGGCGCCGCCGACATCAACAAGCACTACACCACCGGCCCCAACTACCTGTTGCGGAAGGCGTGAACCGTCCGTGAACGGCCCCACCACCGCCCACTCGCCGGCGCTCGCCGGCGCGAGGCTCCCGACAGCCGGCGAGGCGGTCGCCCACACCCTCCTCAACTGCGTGCTGCGCGAGGTGGCCGGCCCGGACGCATGCCGCGTCACCGACGGGCGCCTCGTGCTGCGGCTGCCCTCGTCCGGCGTGCTGCTCCGGGTCGGGCTGCGCCGCACGTCCCTGCTGGGCGCGCACCGGTTCACCGGGCCGGTGGACGCGCACACCGGCCGCGACTGGAGCCGGACCTCCTGGGAGCGGCTGGCCGACCTGGTGCACGCCGAACTGACCCTGCTCACCGGCGCCGGCAACGACGAATTCACGTCCCAGGTCGCGTCGAGCCACCGCGCCGTCCGCAGCGCGCTCGCCCGGCCCGTCCCTCCGCCCCGTAAGCCCCCGTACGCGGGCGACCCGGTCGCGGCCTACCTGGCGAGCGAGCAGTCCCTGCTCTTCGGCCACCGGTTCCATCCCACCCCCAAGGCGCACGGCGCCGATGCGGAGGACTGGGCGGCGTACGCGCCCGAGGAGGGTGCCCGGTTCCCGCTGCGGATGCTCGCCGTGCGCGAGGACCTCGTCACCGAGGACGCCTCCCGGCCCGGCGCCCTCGCCCCCCTGGACCGCCTCGGCACGGCCCCCGCGGGGTACCGGCTGCTGCCGTCGCACCCCTGGCAGTACCGGCTGCTGCACCGCCGGCCCGCCCTCGCCGCCGCCCTGGCCGACGGTTCCGTACGGGACCTGGGGCCGGGCGCCGAACCGGTCGTCCCCACCGCCTCGGTGCGCACGGTCCACGACGGCACGTCCTTCCTGAAGTTCAGCCTGGACGTGCGCATCACCAACTGCGTCCGCAAGAACGCCTCCTACGAACTCGCCGGAGCCGTGGCCCTCACCCGGATACTGGAGCCGGTGCTCGACGACCTGGCGCTGGTGCACCCCGGCGCCACGGTGCTCCGCGAGCCCGGCTTCCGCAGCATCGCCGTGCCCTCGTCCGGAGGCGGCGTCGACCGCACCCTGCTGGAAGGTCTCGGCGTCATCGTGCGGGAGGGGTTCGGCCCGCACCTGCCCCCCGGTGCCACACCGCTGCTCGCCGCGGCCGTCGCCGACGAGTACGCCCCCGGCCCCGGACGCGTCGGTGCGCTGCTGGGCGACGGCGCCGATGCCACGGCGGTGCTCGCCTGGTGGGAGCGGTACGTGGACCTCGTCGTGCCGCCGGTGCTGACACTGTTCTTCCGGCACGGTGTCGTCCTGGAGCCGCACCTCCAGAACGTGGTCGTCTGCGCCGACGCCGAAGGAGCCCCGGTCCGCGTGCTCTTCCGGGACCTGGAGGGGACCAAGCTGGTGGCCGGACGGCACGACGCGGCGCTGGCGGGCCTGGACCACGACGTCGCGGCAGGACTGACCTACGCACCCCGGCAGGGCTGGGACCGGGTGGTCTACTGCCTCCTCGTCAACCACCTGGCGGAGGTGCTGGCCGCACTGGCCGACCTGCGTCCCGATGCCGAACCACGGCTGTGGCGGCAGGTCGGGGTCACCCTCGCCCGCTGCGCCGCGGACCTCGGCGCCCCGCCCGCGCTCCGCTCCCTGCTCGCCGGGGAGCGGCTGCCGGCGAAGGCCAACCTGCTCACCCGCTGGCGCCGCGCCCCGGACCGGGACGCCGGCTACGTCCGGCTCCCCTCCCCGCTCGCCGACCGGAACGTGACGAGGGGACCCGTGCGTTGACTCTCCTCACCCCCGCCGTGCGCGCCCAGGCCCGCGCACTCCGCGACGACGAACTCCCCTGCTACCTCTACGACCTGGCGGCGCTGCGGGAGCACGCGTCCTCCGTCCGGGCCGCGCTGCCCGGGCCGGTGGAGCTGTACTACGCGGCCAAGGCCAACGCGGAACCGGCGATCCTGCGGGAGCTGGCCCCGTTCACCGACGGTTTCGAGGTCTCCTCGGGCGGGGAGCTGGCGCATGTGCGCCGGGCGGTTCCCCGGAGCCCGCTGGCCTTCGGCGGGCCGGGCAAGACTCCGTCCGAGATCGCCGCGGCACTGCGTGCGGGGGTGGAGCGCTTCCACGTCGAGAGTCTGCACGAACTGCGGCTGCTGACCCGCGCTGCCGCCGAACGGCGGGGCACGCGGGGTCCGCGGCCCCGGGTGCTGCTCCGGCTCAACCTGCCGGTCGACGCGCAGGCGCTGACGGGCAGTGCGCTCGCCATGGGCGGCGGGGCGGCCCCCTTCGGCATGGACCCGTCGGAGGCGGGTGACGCGTGGAAACTGCTCTCGGGGGACGCCGCGGACCACCTGGAGCCGGCCGGTCTGCACGTGCACCTGGCCAGCGGTCTGTCCGCGGAGGCCCAACTGGCGCTCACCGAGGAGATCCTCGGCCGGGTGACGGCTCTCGCCGGCCGCCACGGACTGCCGTTGCGGGAGGTCACCGTCGGCGGCGGGATGGCCGTCGACTACACGCGGCCCTTCGAGCGGTTCGACTGGACGGCCTTCGGCGCGGGACTGGCCCGTGCGGCACGGCGCCACCCCGGGCCGGTGCTGCGGATCGAACCCGGCCGCGCGCTGACCGCGTACTGCGGCTGGTACGCCACCGAGGTGCTCGACGTGAAGCGCAGTCGGGGCGAGGACTTCGCGATCGTCCGGGGCGGCACCCACCACCTGCGGACGCCGGTGACGAAGGGGCACGACCAGCCCGCAGAGGTCCTGCCGATGGACGACTGGCCGCATCCGCCGCCCCGGCCGGCCGTGCGCGGCGACCGCGTCACCGTGGCCGGGCAGCTGTGCACGCCGAAGGACGTGCTCAGCCGCGGGCTGGTGGCACCGGGCCTGCGGGCGGGCGACCGGGTGGTCTTCGCGCTGGCCGGGGCGTACGCGTGGAACATCTCGCACCACGACTTCCTGATGCATCCGCGCCCCGGTTTCCGCTTCCTGACGCCGTGACGGTGCCGGGAGGGACGGGTGAGGGCCGGGGGCACCCGTCCCTCCCGGGGACTCACCGGGCCAGGCGCCGCCGCCCGTGTCCCGGCGCCCGGCGGGCGCGCGCCTTCGGCGTCACCGGCCTGTGCATCAGGAGGTCGATCTGCTCCCGCACCTCCGAGGCGTCGCGCACCGGCGCGGGGAAGCGGATGCGGAGGTCGGTGTGCCCGTCGCCGTCCTCGGCCCGGAGCGTGATCCCGTAGCGGTCGATCGCGTACGGCAGGACCCGTGCCGGCGGAGACGCCGGCCGTACACCGGCGAGTTGGGCCAGGTGCGCGACGATGTCCCGGTGGTCCTCGTGCAGATGCGTCAGCATGGGCGCCTCCTGCGTGGCGAGCACGTCCGGCCGTGCGCGTGCGAGCACGTCGGGCCCGACCTCCTCGGTGACCTCCGCCCGGCGCAGTTCCGCTCGCGCCGTGTCGAACCGCAGCACCACCGCGTCCGGTACGGACTGCTCGGCGGCGGCCTCCAGCCGGCCCGAGAGCGTGACCCGGGCCCTGACCCGGTCGCGCACGGGTGTCGGTGCGATGTCGGTGAAGTCCAGCCGGGCGGTGAGGAGTCCGTGCGGGGCGCACAGCGCCTCGACGGTCAGCGGGCTGTCGGCGGGGGCGTGGAGATGCACCCGGCCCCGGCCGTCGACGGTGTGCATGCCGATCAGGTCGTACGCGGTGCTGTGCGTCGTCAGGCTCAGCGACTCGGCGGCGGCGACGGCGGACCGGAGCCGCTCCGCGCTGCTGGGACGTCCGTCGTGGGCCGGGAGGCGGACCATGAACCCTCCTTAGGTAAGGCTTACCTAAGCTAGCAGATCCCCGGGGCCGCCACCGGGCGGCGGGTCCCGCTCACACGAAGGGCGCCTCCCGCCGCTCACACGCTCACCCGCTCACACTGCGAAGGAGATCCAGACATCCGGGGGCACGTCGTCCCGTCCGGGCACCGGACGCCGCTCCTCGGCCCAGGACTCCCCCGCGATCTCGCCGGCGACCCGGCGCCAGAAGCGAGCCGCGCCCTCGTTCGCGTCCTGGAACGCCAGCTCCCACGCCCCGGGGTGCCGCTCCAGCACCTCGCGGGCGGCCCGCAGACCGATCCCCGTCCTCCGCACCGCCCGGACCACGAAGAAGGCGTTCAGCACCCGCCTCGGCCCGATCAGCCCCCGGACCAGCGCCAGCCCGACGGGGCGGCCGCTCCCCACCACGAGGTAGGCCGCCCAGTCCGGGTCCGCGCGCAGCACCGGCTCCAACCGGTCGCGCCGGTACCAGCCGTCGGGGTCGGGCAGCCCGCCCTGGAACTCGGACATGTCGTGCCGGAACATCAGCCACAGCCGCTCCAGCACCGGGACCTCACCGGACCCGACCAGCCGCACCGTCGTCTCGTCCACCTGTCCACCCCCGGGCACGGGTGGGGCGTCCGCCGCGCCCGTGCCCGCTCGTCACGCGCCCGTCACTCGGGCACCGCCTGCACGCTCTCCGCCACGTTCCCGCTGTGGCACTGCACCGTCGCCACGTCCGGCGCGCTCACCACACGACTGCCCGTCACGACATAGCCCTGACCGGACTGGAGGTTCCTGCACTGGGCCTGGGCCCGGTAGCGCCCGGTGTCGCACTGCGCCTTCGCCCGCCCGTAGTAGTGGTTGTTCCCCTCGTGCACCCACTCGATCCACGACGTGCAGCCGGTGACGCCCGACGCCGGGGGCTCGGCCACCGCGTGCACGCTCTCCGCCACGTTCCCGCTGTGGCACTGCACGGTCGCCACGGAAGGCGCACCGGTCACGCGCGTCCCGTAGACGACGTACCCCACCCCGCTCTGCAGGTTGCGGCACTGCGCCTTCACCCGGTACGTGCCGGTGGCGCACTGCACGTTGGCCCGCCCGTAGTAGTGGCTGTTCCCCTCGTGCACCCACTCGACCCACGACGTGCAGCCCGTGGGCGCAGCCGCGGGTGCGGCCTGCGGCGCGGCGGGCGCCCCACCCGTCGGCGGGACCGCCTGGGCTGGGCCCGCCATCAGCCCCAGCCCGAGGAGAGCCGTCGCGAGAGCGAGTATCCGACGTCTGAACACCGTTGCCTCCAGGAACCGTTGAGAGCGTGCCCGGCGGGCACGAAGTCACGGAACGTACCACCGGGCCGCCGCTCGGCAGGGGCGGCCCGGAAGACTTCTGGAGGTCCCCCGCGACCCCGGGGCCGACCGGTGTGCCGCCCGCGGTGGCAGGGAACCCCACCGGCCGGACCGAGCGGCGGGGTGCGTGCCGGGCACGCGGCCACCCGTACGTCCCAGCCTCCGGCGCCCGACTTTCTCCTCCTTCCGGAGACCGGAGGGTGGTGCGGGCGGGTGGCCGCTCACCTGCAAGGACCCGGTCGCGCCCTGAGGAACCGGGCCGGGGGAACACCAGCGGTTGGGCGAATCGGCCCACCCGAGGGCCGGCGTCGCGGTGGCGGCCCCGCGCTCGCCGACGGAGGTTCAGGACGTGTACGGAGCCGTGTCGGCCCGCGCCGCAGCGGCGCCGGCGGCATGGCGACCTCGTCTGCCAGCTGGAGCATCCCGATGAAGAGAACTGTCACGGCCGCCTTCGTCGCACTCGCCGCGGCCGCGCCGTCGGTGGCGCTCGCCCCGACCGCCACAGCCGGCGGCGTCTCCGGCGGCCAGGGCGGCACCCAGGCCGGTGACGACACCACGACCGCGGCCGCCGCCACCGGCGGTGCCCTCCTCCTCGCCGCGGCGGGCGCCTACTGGATGCGTCGCCGCAGCACCGACACCTGACCGGGCCTCTCTCCATGCCGACGCACCGGCACACCGGCCGCCGCCTGCACCACGACCGGCCTCGCTCTGCTCGCGATGGCCTTCGCCCCACAGCAGCAACCTCCCCCCGTGCCGCCTCCGTCCGCCGCCCGCGGGGAATCCGAGGTGCCCTCCTCGGCAACGGAGCGGCGGGGCGATCCCGGCCGGGAGGCGATGGCGCGGTCCGAGCCGTCACGGATCACCGGCCGGAGCGTCGGACTGTCGGCGGCCGTCACGCCGGTCGGCCTGGCCGACGACGGGTCGATCGCACTGCCTGGGGACGCGGACCGGGCCGGCTGGTACGACGGCTCGGTCACACCCGGCGAGGCGGGCAACGCCGTCCTGGTCGCGCATGTGGACTCCACCTCGGGCCCCGCCGCGTTCTACGAACTCGGCGCGCTGGAGGAAGGAGACCGCGTCACCGTCCGACGGCGTGACGGGTCCACCGCCCGCTTCACCGTCACCGGCATCGCCGTCCATCCCCGGGACGAGATGCCCGCAGCGGTCTACCGGCCCACCCTGCGTCCTCGGCTCACCCTGATCACCTGCACGGAATGGGACCCCGAGGCGCGCGCCTACCGCAGCAACCTCGTCGTCACCTCCCTGCTCACCGGTGGCCGGGGCTGAGCACCACGCGGCTGTGCGGAGCGACGAACGGTCAGTGCTGGTTGAGCGGCAGCGCCACGTCGGCGATCTGGCGGCGCTCGGGGAACGCGCCCACCTTGTGCGCCTCGCCGGTGAGGACGTTGACCTCGTAGAAGCGGTAGGAGCCGTTGACCCGCAGGGCGGCGAAGCCGCTGTTGGTGCCCTTCTTGGGGCAGTAGTAGATGTCGAACCCGGCCGAGGGGCCGACGTTCACGCCGAGCGCGCCGACGGCGGCGAGCGTGCCGGCGTTGGCCGGGGACTGCAGCGACACGCGGTCGTTGCGGGTGTCGATGTCGAACAGCGTGGTGGCGGTCGCCGGGTCCAGGTCGTTGTTGGTGTAGGCGGCGCCGGTGACGCCCCGGGCGGTGCTGGGCGGCATGGTCGGGTTGGTCAGCGTGCCGTCCTCGATGGTGGCCTCGGGGGCTGAGGGGTCGTCGATGTTGTGCCGCAGGTTCTGCCCGGTGTTGGAGATGACCCGCAGCCGGTCCGCGGCGGGGTTGAAGTCCACGCCGAACCGGCGGCCCTCCAGGCCCACGGTCAGCTGGGAGACCTTCTGGGCCGTGGCCCGCGGGTTGAGCGTGTAGATGCCGCCGCGGTTCCCGACGCCGTAGAGCTTGTGGTCCTGCACGCGGAAGTCGATGCCCACCAGGCGGGAGTCGCCCCACAGGCCCCGGATCCGGCCCAGCTCCCACGCCTTGCCGGGCTTGTTCGCCTTGAACTCCAGCAGTCGCTTGCCGTTGGGGGAGAGCCCGACCACCGTCAGCGGGCCGTCGTGCTTCGGAGCGGCGAACGCGGCCGCAGGCATGTCGGCGTCGGCCGGAGCGAGCGCGGCGGCCGGGACGGCCGAGGACAGCGCGGTGGCGATCACCGCAGCGGCAAGGACGGTCTTACGCATCGAATCTCCCTCGGTGCCGGCCCGCAGTTCGGGCGGTCACGGCAGACCCTAAGGGCGCATCCACCGAATCTTCACAAGCCGCGCGAGAGGTACGGACCCGGACGAAAAATCCACCCGGGAAGCCGAGTGCCCAGGACTCCACGCCCTCCCGCCGCCTCGCCCCCCGTACCGCGCTCGCACAGACCGGCGACCGGTGGACGGCGCACGGCCGGTGCTGCTCCCCACCCCGCACGTCGGGCCGGTGAGAAATGCAGTAGAGCAATGCGCGCCGAGTCGCGATGCTCATGGGGTGGGCGAACCGGGTATCCCCAAGAGGGCGCCAACCGGGTCGCGCGCGCCGTCCTGCTCGGCCTCGAACCCCTCTCCTCGGGCCGAGTTCCGAGAGAAAGCGCAGGTGGAGTCATGATCAACAAGCGCCAGACGCTGGTTCTCAACGCCGGCTTCGAGCCGCTGTCGACCGTGTCGCTGCGACGCGCGGTCGTCCTGGTGATGCAGGACAAGGCCGTCGTGGAGCAGTCGCACCCCGGCCTCCGCGTGCGGGCGGCCAGTCTCGACCTTCCGGTGCCGCAGGTGGTGAGACTCTGCAGATACGTCCGGGTTCCGTTCCGACAACGGGCGCCGTGGTCACGCCGCGGTGTGCTGGTCCGGGACCGGCACCGGTGCGCCTACTGCGGGCGCCGTGCGACCACGGTCGACCACGTGGTGCCGCGCTCCCGCGGCGGCGGCGACACCTGGCTGAACACCGTGGCGGCGTGCGCGGCGGACAACCACCGCAAGGCGGACCGCACGCCGGTCCAGGCCGGCATGCGGCTGCTCACGCAGCCGTTCGAGCCGACGCCGGCGGACGCACTTCTGCTCGCGCTCAACCTGCGGGACGGCGACGCCCTGCCCGAGTGGCTCGGTGTGCGGGGCGGAGGGACCGCGGCGGTCAGTTCAGCAGCAGCTGGATGATCGCGGCCAGTCCCACGGCCACGATGACGCCGCGCAGCACCGTCGGCGGCAGCCGGCGCCCGATGCGGGCGCCGAGCTGCCCGCCGACGGTGGAGCCGACCGCGATGAGCAGCACCGCCGTCCAGTGGAACTCGGCGACGAACAGGAAGAAGACCGCCGCGACGCCGTTCACGACGGCGCTCAGCACGTTCTTCACGGCGTTGATGCGCTGCAGGTCGTCGGGCAGCAGCAGACCCATCAGGGCCAGGTAGATGACGCCCTGGGCGGCGCCGAAGTAGCCGCCGTAGGCGCTGGCGACGCCCATGCCACCGAGCAGGGTCGGCCCGCCGTGCGCCGGCGGCCTGCGGTCCTTCTGCTCACGGCGGCGCTGCATCGCGCGGGAGAGCCGGGGCTGGAGGACGACGAGGACCAGGGCGACGGCGATGAGGGCGGGCACGATGAGCTCGAACGCGCCGGGCGGAAGCGTGATGAGCAGCGCGGCGCCCGCCAGCGAGCCCACCAGGGCGACGGCGCCGAGCCGCAGGATGCGGGCGCGCTGGCCCTTGAGTTCGCGGCGGTAGCCGATGGCTCCGCTGACGGATCCCGGCACCAGCCCGAGGGCGTTGGAGACGTTGGCGGTGACAGGCGGCAGGCCGACGGCGAGGAGCACGGGGAAGGTGATGAGGGTGCCGGACCCCACGACGGTGTTGATGGCGCCGGCCCAGATGCCGGCGACGCAGACGGCCGCCATCTCCCAGATGCTCACGCGCTGACCCCTCGGCTGATCGGTGCTCGGGGCACCGATCATGCCCGAGGGAGGTGGCGTCCGTGCAGCCGGGTCTCACTCCGTGGGCCGCGCGGTGCGGTGCCCGGCGGGCGCGGGGCGGTCAGTCGATGGGGGGCTGCTGGCGCGGGGTCTTGGTCAGGCCCGTGCCGGACTGGCCGCCGGACCCTCCGGTGCTGCTGCTGCCGGGGCGGAAGCCGTCCAGAGCCCCGCCGAGGCCCTTCAGGGCGTCGCCGATCTCGCTGGGCACGATCCAGAGCTTGTTGGCGTCGCCCTCGGCGATCTTCGGCAGCATCTGCAGGTACTGGTAGGAGAGCAGCTTCTGGTCCGGGTCGCCGGCGTGGATGGACTCGAAGACGGTACGGATGGCCTGCGCCTCGCCCTCGGCGCGCAGGGCCGCGGACTTGGACTCGCCCTCGGCCCGGAGGATCGCCGACTGCTTCTCGCCCTCCGCGGTGAGGATCGCGGACTGGCGTACGCCCTCGGCCTGGAGGATCGCGGCGCGCTTGTCGCGGTCGGCGCGCATCTGCTTCTCCATCGAGTCCTGGATGGAGGTCGGGGGCTCGATCGCCTTGAGCTCCACGCGGTTGACGCGGATGCCCCACTTGCCGGTCGCCTCGTCGAGGACGCCGCGCAGCGCGGCGTTGATCTCCTCGCGGGAGGTCAGGGTCCGCTCCAGGTCCATGCCGCCGATGATGTTGCGCAGGGTGGTGACGGTGAGCTGCTCGATCGCCTGGATGTAGCTGGCGACCTCGTACGTGGCCGCGCGGGCGTCGGTCACCTGGTAGTAGATGACGGTGTCGATGTTGACGACCAGGTTGTCCTGGGTGATGACCGGCTGCGGCGGGAACGGGACGACCTGCTCACGGAGGTCGACGCGGTTGCGGATGGTGTCGATGAACGGCACCACGATGTTGAGTCCCGCGCTGAGGGTGCGGGTGTACCGGCCGAAGCGTTCCACGATGGCCGCGCTCGCCTGCGGAATGACCTGGATCGTCTTGATGAGTGCGATGAAGACCAGCACCACCAGGATGATCAGGACGATGATGATGGCGTCCATCGCCTCTCCCCCTGTCGTTGTCGTCAGCACTGAGCCGGGCACACTGCGTGGAGCGTCCGTCACCCGGGGATCAGCATACGTGTCATCCCATCACGACCGCCGTGGCGCCGTCGATCTCCACCACGTCGACGCGCGCGCCCGCTTCGTAACTGACGCCGTCGTCGAGGGAGCGCGCCGACCAGACCTCGCCGGCCAGCTTGATCCGCCCGCCCTGCCCGTCGACCCGTTCCAGCACCACGGCCTGACGGCCGGTCAGCGCGTCGACCCCGCTGCGGTGCGCGGGCACCTGCGTGCGGGAGCGCTTGACCAGGGGGCGTACGACGAGGAGCAGCGCGACCGAGACCGCGACGAACACCAGTGTCTGCGCGACGATTCCGCCGCCGAGCGCGGCGGTGACGGAGCCCGCCAGCGCCCCGACCGCGAACATGCCGAACTCCGGCATCGCGGTGAGTACGAGAGGGATGCCCAGCCCTACGGCGGCGATCAGCCACCACACCCATGCGTCCACCCGCCTTATGGTAGGCGGAAGATCAGCTGAGCGGCAGACCCTGTGCGGTCCAGCGGTCGCCGTTCTGCTCGACGACGAGCGGAAGACCGAAGCACAGCGAGAGGTTGCGCGAGGTCAGCTCGGTCTCGATCGGTCCGGCGGCCAGCACCTTGCCCTGACGGATCATCAGCACGTGACTGAAGCCGGGGGCGATCTCCTCGACGTGGTGGGTGACCATCAGCATGGAGGGGGCGTACGGGTCGCGGGCGAGGCGGCCGAGGCGGCGCACCAGGTCCTCGCGGCCGCCCAGGTCGAGACCGGCGGCGGGCTCGTCGAGCAGGAGGAGTTCGGGGTCGGTCATCATGGCGCGGGCGATCATGGTGCGCTTGCGCTCGCCCTCGGAGAGCGTGCCGAACTTCCGGTCCAGGTAGTCGCTCATGCCCAGGCGGTCGAGGAAGGCCAGGGCACGGTCGCGGTCGATGTCGTCGTAGCTCTCCCGCCAGTGCGCGGTCATGCCGTACGCGGCGGTGAGGACGGTCTCCAGCACCGTCTGGGAGCGGGGCAGCTTCTCGGACAGCGCCATGCCGGCCATGCCGATGCGGGGCCGCAGGTCGAAGACGTCCACGGTGCCCAGGCGGTCGCCGAGGACGGTGGCGGTGCCGGTGGTCGGGAAGAGGTAGCTCGAGGCGATGTTGAGGAGCGTGGTCTTGCCGGCGCCGTTGGGGCCGAGGATGACCCAGCGCTCGCCCTCCTTGACCGACCAGGAGACCTCGTCCACGAGTGCGCGGCCCTCGCGGACCACTGATACGTCCACCAGGTCCAGTACGTCGCTCATGAGCGTGTCGTCTCCCCATGCTGTCGGTGAAGTCGCTTTTGCCGGTGCCCTGCGGGCACAGGCCCATGGGAAAACCTACGCCACACCTCCACCGGTACGGTTCCCGAGGTCGCCGGGCGGTCCCGGGCCCCTGCGCGGCTCCACGGCCTACGCTGGGGCACATGCTCGAGGAGACGCGTTCAGGACGGCTGGCCGCCTGGGGGAACGCCCTGCTGGCCGGGGCGGTGTCGCCGGACGAGGCGGCGTCGCACATCACGGCGGAGGACGCCCGGCACCGGGTGGGCGGGCTGCCCGGACCGGAGGGCGCGGCGGACGACGACGTGGCGGGACTCACGCTGGCGCTGGGGCGGCTGCGCGCGCTGGGCGCCGTGGGCCTGCGGCTCGCGCTGCCCGCCTCCGGTCATCCGCTGGGGCTGAGCGGACCGCCGGAATTCAACGCCCTGGCGCTGGAGGCCGGGGAGGCGGTGGTGGCCTCGGGGACAGGGCTGGGCCTGGTGCCCGAGGTGCACGAGGCGGGTCCGGCGACGGACGGTGCGGACCCCCTCGACACCCACGTGGAGGTGGTGTGGCGCTGTCTGCCGGTGCGGGAGGCGCCGCCGGCCGACGTGCCGTCGCTGGCCGAGGCGGAGCGTGAACTGGCGGAGGCGCTGCGGGAGGCGACGCAGGTGCTGACGCGGCTGGACGTGGCCGGGTCCGGGCCCGTCGCCGACGCGGCGCTGGAGGCGTACCGTGCACGCGCCGAGGCGGGGCGGCGGCTGCTGGCGCCCGGGTATCCGCCGCGTGCGGTGCGGGTGCTGGAGCTGGCGCAACGGGTCGGCGCCCTGGTGGCCATCGCCGAAGGGGACGGCGCCGCGCACGGCACGGCCATGAGCGCCTCGCAGATCGCCGCGCGCGCGGAGGCGCTGCGGCCGGTGGAACGTACGGCCCGGCGGGCGCAGGTGGCGGCGTACAACGCCGGTGCGGAGGAACTGGAGCGGCGTCGGAGCTGAGAGCGCGCGGGCGGGAACGCGCCGGGGCCCCGCGGTGCGCGCACCGTGGGGCCCCAGGCCGACGCGCGTCGGTCACTTGACGACGCAGGTGTTCCCGAAGGCCGGGTTCAGCAGCGCGATGACGTTCACGGTGTTGCCGCAGACCTGGACCGGCACGTCCACGGGCACCTGCACGACGTTGCCCGAGAGGACGCCCGGCGAGTTCGCGGCGACCGCGTCGGCGGAGGCACCGTCGTGCGCGACGGCGGCACCGGCTCCGGACACGGCGAGCCCGGCGGCGGCGACGGCGACCGTGGCGATCCTCTTCATGTTCTTCATCAGGGCGATCTCCCTCCTGGCGAGTGGCTGCGGCGGCCGCCGCAGCACGCCCTGGAGAACGGGCCCGGACCGACGGGGATGCGCCCGCCGCGGAACGACCACCCGTCGGAATGAATCCTGCGCGGCAACAGGGCGACCGGACCCGTCCGGCCGTGCCGCCGGGAGGGTGACGGAGGGCTGCCGGACGGCTGCGCACGCCCCGGGCGGGCGGAGGGCCGCGGGTCTCAGCCGGCCAGCCCGTGCCGTACGGCCCACAACGCGGCCTGGGTGCGGTCGGCCAGGTCCAGCTTCATCAGGATGTTGGAGACGTGGGTCTTCACCGTCTTCTCGGACAGCACCAGCGCACGGGCGATCTCGCGGTTGGAGCGGCCGTCGGCGATCAGGCCGAGCACCTCGTGCTCGCGGTCGGTGAGCGCGGGGCCGCGTCCGTTGCCGCCGCCGTCCCCGTCGGACAGCAGCGCCCCGGCGACCTCGGGCTGGAGCAGCACGTGGCCGGCGTGCACGGAGCGGATGGCGTCGGCGAGGGCGTCCGGGTCGACGTCCTTGTAGACGTACCCGGCGGCTCCGGCGCGCAGCGCGGGCACGACGGTGCGCTGTTCGGTGAAGCTGGTGACGATCAGCACCCGTGCCGGGTTGTCGAGTTCGCGCAGGCGGCGCAGCGCCTCGATGCCGTCCGTCCCGGGCATCTTCACGTCCATCAGGACGACGTCGGGCAGGAGTTCCGCGGCTCGGGCCACCCCCTCGTCGCCGTCGGCGGCCTCGCCGACGACCTCGATGTCCTCCTGCACCTCCAGGAAGGTGCGCAGCCCACGCCGTACGACCTGGTGGTCGTCCACCAGCAGGACCCTGATCGGGGCGGTCTCAGCCACCGGGCACCTCCAGTTCGATCGTGGTGCCCTTCCCGGGCTCCGACTGCACGGTGAGGCTTCCGCCGATGCCGCCGGCCCGGTCCCGCATGGAGACCAGGCCCAGGTGGCGCCCGGCGCGGCGTACGGCACGGGGGTCGAAGCCGGTGCCGTCGTCGGTCACCCGGAGGACCGCGCCCGGGCCCCGGCGGGTGAGGCTGACCTCGACCCGGCGGGCGCCGGAGTGCCGCAGCGCGTTGTGCAGCGCCTCCTGGGCCACGCGCAGCACGGCCTCCTCCTGTGCCGCGGGCAGCGCGCGCACCCCGGCGGGGGTGAAGGTGACGCGGGCCGCGTGGGCGCGGTCGAGGACCTGCACCTGGGTGCGGAGGGTGGGGATCAGCCCGTCGTCGTCGAGGGCGGCGGGGCGCAGTTCGACCACGGCGGCGCGCAGTTCGTCGGCGGCCTCGGCGGCGAGGGCGGCGACCTGGTGCAACTCGCCCTTGGCGCGGGCCGGATCGCGGTCCACGAGGGCGCTGGCGGCCTGGGCGGTGAGGCGGAGGGAGAACAGCTTCTGGGAGACGGCGTCGTGGAGTTCGTGGGCGATGCGGGAGCGTTCGCCGGTGATGGTCAGTTCCCTGCTGCGCTCGTAGAGGCGGGCGTTCGACAGGGCGATGGCGGCGTGCTGGGCGAGCAGGCCGAGGAGTTCCTCGTCGGCCTCGGTGAAGCCGCAGGTACCGGCGGGTTTCGCGCAGCGCTTGTTGGCGAGGAAGAGGGCGCCGAGGACCTCGTCGTCACCGGTGATGGGCATGCCGAGGAAGTCGGCGAGCTCGGGGTGGGCGGAGGGCCAGCCCTCGAAGCGGGGGTCGTCACGGACGTCGGCGAGCCGCTGGGGGCCCTCGTGGAGCATCGCGGCGAGGACGCCGTGCTGCCGGGGCAGCGGGCCGATGGCCTTCCACTCGGCGTCGCTGACCCCGGCGACGACGAACTGGGCGAAGCCGCCGTGGTCGTCCGGCACGCCGAGGGCCGCGTACTCGGCGTCGAGGAGGTCGCGCGCGGAGGCCACGATCGTCTGGAGGACCTCGCGTACCTCGAGGCGGCGGTTCATGGCGAGGAGCGCCTCGCTGACCGCTGCCAGACCGGATCGGGGGACCATGCGATCACCGTACCGGCCCTGGCCGGGGCCGGTATCGGGCACGCGCGGGAGGGGGCCGGGACCGGGGTCCTACGACCTTCGGTCCCGGCCCCCTCAGCGGCCGGCGCGGGCGGGCGTCACTTGCGCATGACCTCGGGCTCGTGGCGGCGCAGCAGCCGGGCCACGGCGAGGCAGCACAGGACGCCGAGGGCGAGGAGGACGGTCATGTCGAGCAGGTAGGTGCCGACGCTGTGCTCCCACAGCGGGTCGAGGTCGTTCGGCTTCTCCCGGTCCCACGGGGCCATGGTGTGCGACAGGTCCGCGGACGCGCCCGCCGCGCCGATGGCCCAGCGCGACGGCATCAGCCAGGCGAGCTGGGTGATGCCCGGGGAGCCGAAGATCTGGAAGAGCACGCCGGTGAACACCACCTGCACGATCGCGAACATCACCAGCAGCGGCATGGTCTTCTCGGCCGTCTTCACCAGGGAGGAGATGACCAGCCCGAAGGCCATGGAGGTGAAGCCGAGCGCGATGATCGCCAGGCACATCTCGACCGCGGGCGGCATGAGCAGCCCCTCCTCCGGCATGGTGCGCACGGAGAAGCCGATGAGGCAGATGATCACGCCCTGCAGGGCCGTGATCAGGCTGAGGACGACGACCTTGGACATCAGGTACGCGGAGCGGGACAGGCCGGTGGCGCGTTCCCGCTCGTAGATGACCCGTTCCTTGATCAGTTCGCGGACGGAGTTGGCCGCACCGGCGAAACACATGCCGACGGCGAGGATCAGCAGGATGGTGCCGGCGTCCTGGTTGTGGCCGCGCGGGTTGTCGGTGTTGGGGCCGAGACCGTAGTCGGACGGGATGAGGGTGCTGACCACGCCGAGGATGGCGGGCAGCAGCAGCATCAGGGCCATGAAACCCTTGTCCGAGGCGATCACGGACAGGTAGCGGCGGGTCAGCGTCCACCACTGCGAGCCCCAGCTCTGCGGCTTCTGCATCCGGGCGGGCGGCTGCGGAACGGCCTGGTACGGCGGGGCGGCCGGCTGCGGCTGCGGGGAGACGGCGGCGATCTCCGCGGCGTACATCTGGTAGTGCTGCGAGCCCTGCCAGCGCCCCATCCAGTCGTAGCTGCGGTAGTTCTCGAAGGCGGAGAACACGTCGGCCCAGGTGTCGTAGCCGAAGAAGTTCAGGGCCTCCTCGGGCGGGCCGAAGTAGGCGACGCCGCCACCCGGTGCCATCACCAGCAGCTTGTCGCAGAGGGGGAGTTCGGCGACCGAGTGGGTGACCACGAGAACGGTGCGGCCGTCGTCGGCGAGGCCGCGCAGCAGCTGCATCACGTCGCGGTCCATGCCCGGGTCGAGGCCGGACGTGGGCTCGTCCAGGAAGATCAGCGACGGCTTGGTCAGCAGCTCCAGGGCCACCGAGACGCGCTTGCGCTGCCCGCCGGACAGCGAGGTGATCTTCTTGGTGGCGTGGATGTCGAGCTTGAGCTCGGCCAGCACCTCCTCGATCCGGGCGTTGCGCTCGGTCTCGGCGACGTCGCCGGGAAAACGGAGCCGCGCCGCGTAGCGCAGGGCGGTGCGGACCGTCAGCTCCTTGTGCAGGATGTCGTCCTGCGGCACCAGGCCGATGCGCTGGCGGAGTTCGGCGAACTGCTTGTACAGGTCGCGGTTGTCGTAAAGGACTTCGCCCACGTCGGCGGGCCGGTAGCCGGTGAGGGCGCGCAGCAGCGTGGACTTGCCGGAGCCGGACGGGCCGATGACGGCGACCAGCGACTTCTCCGGGACGCCGAACGTGACGTCGTTGAGGATGACCTTGCCGCCGTCGACCTTGACGGTCAGGTGGCGGGCGGAGAACGACACCTCGCCGGTGTCGACGAACTCCTCGAGCCGGCCGCCGACCACGCGGAAGGTGGAGTGGCCGACGCCCACGGTGTCGTGCGCGGTGATGAGCGCGGTGCCGGACTTGGGCAGCGGCTGGCCGTTGACGTAGGTGCCGTTGTGGCTGCCGAGGTCGCGGATCTCGAAGCGGCCGTCGGGCGTGGCGCGGAACTCGGCGTGATGGCGGGAGACCTGGAGGTCGGAGACGACGAGTTCGTTCTCCAGCGCCCGGCCGATGCGCATCACGCGGCCGAGGTCGAGGCGGTGGAACGTGGTCGGGCTGCGGTCGCCGCCCCCGTCCGGCTGCTGCGGCGCGCGCTGCGCGGGCGGGGTGGAGGCGGGCTGCGACGGCTGCGGTGCGTACTGCGGCGCCTGGTGGGGCGCTGCCTGGTGGGGAGGTGCGTACTGCGACGCCTGCTGCGGTACGGGCGCCTGCTGCGGGTGGCCGGGGCCCCAGCCCTGCGGGGGTGTGCCCTGTCCGTGCCCCTGCGGGTACGGCTGCCCGGGCGCGCCCTGCGGGGCCGGTGCCGTCGCGGCCGCCGCGGCCGGAGCCGCGGCGGGGGCGGCGGCGGGGGCGGCGCTGGATGCGGCGGCGAGGGCCAGAGTCAGCCGGGGCCCGTTCGTGGCGTTGCCCAGGTGGACGGCGGCGCCCTGCCCGATCTCCAGCTGCTGGACGCGCTGCCCCCCGGCGTAGGTGCCGTTGGTGCTGCCGAGGTCCTCCAGCACCCAGCCGGTCCCGCTCCAGCGGAGCGCGGCGTGCCGCCAGGAGACCCGGGCGTCGTCGATCACCACCTCCCCCTGCGGATCACGGCCGAGGTGGTGTGTTCTGGACGGATCGAGCGTCCAGGTCCGTCCGTTCAGTTCCAGTGCGAGTTCCGGCACTCCATGCCCCACGTTGTCGTCCCCCGAGATGCCCCCGCGGCGGAAGGCCCGGAGGTGGCGGTTCATCGGAGGGCACTATTTCAGGCTTCGCCGCCGGGGAGAAAGCCGACCCGTGCAACGTCCCTGTCACGAGGCGTCCCGGGCCCGGTGGGGCGTGGCCCCGCGCGGCTCCGTCCGCGATGCGGTCCGGGCGGCGAACACCCCCGGAACGGCGCTACCGTGGAAGCACCATGACCCCATCGCAGGCCACAGCGCCCCCGGCGTCCCTCTCCGACGACACGCCCACCCTCCTGGTCAAGATCTTCGGCAGGGACCGGCCGGGCATCACGGCCGGTCTCTTCGAGACGCTCGCCCCGTACGCGGTCGACGTCGTCGACATCGAGCAGCTGGTCACCCGTGGCCGGATCACGCTGTGTGCGCTCGTCACCTCCCCCGGAGGGGGAACCGCCGAGGGGGAGCTGCGGGCGACCGTGCACAGCTGGGCCGAGGCGGTCGGCATGGAGGCGGAGATCATCTCCGGCACCGGCGACAACCGGCCCCGCGGCACCGGACGGTCGCACGTGACCGTGCTCGGGCATCCGCTGACCGCGGGATCGACCGCCGCCATAGCGGCCGGCATCACCGGGACCGGCGCCAACATCGACCGCATCTTCCGGCTGGCCAAGTACCCGGTGACGGCCGTCGAGTTCGACGTCTCGGGCACGGCGACGGAAACGCTCCGCACGGTGCTCGCGCAGGAGGCGGCGCGGCACGGGGTCGACGTCGCCGTCGTCGCGTCCGGGCTCGCGCGCCGGGCGCAGCGCCTGGTCGTGATGGACGTGGACTCCACGCTGATCCAGGACGAGGTCATCGAGCTGTTCGCGGAACACGCGGACTGCGCGGGGCAGGTCGCCGAGGTCACCGCACGCGCGATGCGCGGCGAGCTGGACTTCGAGCAGTCGCTGCACGCCCGGGTCGAACTGCTGGCCGGACTGGACGTGTCGGTGGTGGAGCAGGTGCGCAAGGCGGTCCGCCTCACCCCCGGGGCCCGCACGCTGGTGCGGACGCTGAAACGGCTCGGGTTCCAGGTGGGCGTGGTCTCGGGCGGCTTCACGCAGGTCACCGACGCGCTGCAGGCAGAACTCGGCCTGGACTTCGCCTCGGCGAACACCCTGGAGGTCGTCGACGGCAAGCTGACCGGCCGCGTCACGGGCGAGGTGGTGGACCGGGCCGGGAAGGCGCGGCTGCTGCGCCGGTTCGCCTCCGAGGCGGGCGTGCCGCTGGCACAGACCGTCGCGATCGGGGACGGTGCCAACGACCTCGACATGCTGAACGCGGCAGGTCTCGGTGTGGCGTTCAACGCCAAGCCGGTGGTCCGGGAGGCCGCGCACACGGCGGTGAACGTCCCGTTCCTGGACACGGTGCTGTACCTGCTGGGCATCACCCGCGACGAGGTCGAGGCCGCCGACATCGCGGAATGACGCCGTCACCGGCGGCCCGCCTCCCGGGCGGCCCGGGAGGCGGGCGCCGGAGGCGTCAGACGTGCGGAGCCCAGTAGGCGGCGAGTGCGCCGACCCCCGGCTCCACGGACTTCCACGGGCCGGTGAAGCGCACGACGGCCAGCGCCGTGGTGGGGAAGCCGTGGCGGCCCAGACGCGCCGCAGCGTCGTCGTCGGCGCTGCCCGCGAGGAGTTCCGCGAGGGCCTGCATGCCCGGGTTGTGGCCGACGACCAGCAGGTCGCGGACGTCGTTGGAGGTCTCGCCCAGGACCGCGATGATCTCGCCGGGAGAGGCGTCGTAGAGCCGCTCCTCGTAGACGGTCCTGGGGCGCTGCGGCAGCTGGTGCGCGACGAGTTTCCACGTCTCCCGGGTGCGGGCGGCGGTGGAGCAGAGGGTGAGCTGGGGTGCGATGCCGTGGCCGGCGATCCAGTCGCCGGCGAGCGGGGCGTCACTGCGGCCCCGGTCGGCGAGCGGACGTTCGTGGTCGGCCACGTCGGGCCAGTCGGCCTTGGCATGCCGGAGAAGGACGATCCTGCGGGGCACATCGACGCTCATGCGTTCCAGCTTCGCACGAAACCGGCCACCGGGCGTGGGGGGTTGGCGCTGTTCCCCCGCAAGGAGGGGTCAGAGCAGAGCCTGCCGGAGGCTTTCCAGGAGGCGGGCCAGCGGCTCGCTGCCGCGCTGGGCCGCCTCCGCGTCGCCGCCCGCCAGCATCAGTGCCAGCAGGGTGCAGAAGACCAGCACGGGGAGGGCCAGGGCCCACCAGGGGACCCGGGGCTCCCCCGCGGCGGTCGTTCCGCGCGCGCGGGGCGGCCGGCTCCGGCTGGTGCTCAGGTGTGCGTGCGCGGCCATGGTCCCGTCCCCCTGCGTCGCGGCTCCGTGCGTCGGACTGGTCCCGACGCTACGGCCGCAGGCGGCGGCGCCCCATCCGGTGAGCCACCCACCGTCCCCTGAGGACAACCCCCGGAAGTCCCTAGGGGACGCCCCCGAGGCCGCCCGCCCACGGGGGCGTGAGGTCTTCGCGCGGCGCGGCGGTCAGGGCGCCGCGATGGACGCGACCACGCCGATGACGACCATGATGCCGAGGATCGCGGCGAAGAGGAGCAGCAGCTTCTTCTGGCCGCCCTGGGGTTCGGGTTCGAGAACGGGCATGCGGGCAGTCTCGCACTCAGCGGCCGTCCTCGACGCACCGGTCCCGTCCGGCCAGGGTGCCCACGGCGATCTGCGCGAGCATCAGACCGGCCATGAGCAGCAGCGGTGCGTGCCAGCCGCCGCTGTGCTGGCGCAGGGCCCCGACGAGGAGGGGGCCGGGGATGGACAGCAGGTAGCCGGTGCTCTGGGCGAACGCGGACAGCTTGACGACCCCGGTGCTCGTACGGGACCGCATGCCGATCATGGTGAGGACCAGCGGAAACGCGCAGTTGGAGACGCCGAGCAGCAGCACCCAGGCCCAGGCGCCCTCCGCGGGGGCGAACCAGAGCCCGGCGTAGCCGGCGAGGCCGCAGATTCCGAGGCCGACGGCCAGTGGGCCCTGGTGGCTCATGCGGGCGGCCACGCGCGGCAGGACGAAGGACAGCGGGATGCCCATGCCCATGGTGACGGCGAGCATCAGCCCGGCTGCCGACGCGGAGACGCCGGCGTCACGGAAGATCTGGGGCAGCCAGCCCATGGTGATGTAGGCGGCGGAGGCCTGGAGGCCGAAGAACACGCCGAGCGCCCAGGCCGTGGGCGAGCGGCTGATGCGCAGGCCCGCGGCGGCGTCCCGGGCCCGGGCGTCGCCGGCGGCGGAGGACGCCCCCGCGGTGCCGCGACGCCGGACGCCGCGCAGGACGGCGGCCCAGGGGACGACGGAGAGTGCGCCGAGGACGGCCCAGGCGGCGAGCCCGACCCGCCAGTTGCCGCCGAGGGCGTCGGTCAGGGGCACCGTGACGGCGGCGGCACCGGCGGTGCCGACGGCCAACGCCATCGAGTACAGGCCGGTCATGGCACCGACCCGGCCGGGGAACCAGTGCTTGACGACGACGGGCATCAGCACGTTGCTGACCGCGATGCCGGCGAGTGCGAGGACGCTGCCGGCCAGGAACAGCGCGGTGCTGCCGGTGAACGGGCGCAGCGCGAGGCCGGTGGTGATCGCGATCATGCCCGCGACCAGCACGGCGGCCGGGCCGTAGCGCCGGGCCAGGCGCGGCGCGAGGCCGCCGAAGACCGCGAAGCACAGCGACGGCATCGAGGTGAGCAGGCCGGCGAAGGTGCCGCTCATGCCGAGGCCGGCGCGGACCTCCTCCAGCAGCGGGCCGAGACCGGAGATGGCCGGGCGCAGGTTGAGCGCGGCCAGCACCAGGCCGACGACGACCAGCCGGAGCGTCCACGACGAGCCGGGGCGGGCGGCGGTCCCGCCCGCGTCGGAGGGTGCCGTACCCGGGTGCGGAGCGGGCACCCGTCCGGTGCGGATCGGGTCGTCGCTGCGCGTCGTGCGGTGGTCTTGCGCGGTGGCCATGACACCATCATAGAATCATGGGATGAATTGATTCCACTCCGCAGACCGCTTCGGAACGGAGATCCATGCCACTGTCCTCACCGCACCGTTCGGCCCTCGCGGACCAGGTGATCTCGGCGCTGCGGGCGCAGATCACCTCCGGCGAGTGGCCGGTGGGCTCACGCATCCCCACCGAGCCGGAGCTGGTCGAGCAGCTGGGCGTGGCACGGAACACCGTGCGGGAGGCTGTCCGGGCCCTCGCACACAACGGGCTGCTCGACATCCGGCAGGGTTCGGGCACCTATGTGGTGGCGACCAGCGAGCTGGCCGGCGTGATGCACCGCAGGTTCGCGGACGCCGCCCCGCAGCACGTCGCGGAGCTGCGGTCCACGCTGGAGGCCTCCGGGGCGCGGCTGGCCGCGCTGCGGCGCTCCGAGCAGGACGTCGTACAGCTCGAGGCGCTGCTGGAGCGGCGGGAGGCCGCCTGGTCGTCCGGGGACGTGGAGCGCTTCGTCGAGGCGGACGCCAACCTGCACCTGGCGGTGGTCGCCGCGTCCCACAACGACGTCCTCACGGCGCTGTACGCGGACCTGGGGCACGTGCTCCGGGCGTTCCTGCGCTTCGACGTCGGCGAGCGGCTGCGGCCGGAGGACCACCTGGACCACGCGCGGATGATCGCCGCGATCCGGGACGGTGACGCCGCGGCGGCCGAGCGCGAAGCCGCCTCGTACGCCCTGGAGTGGGGCTGCGGGGCGCGGGCGGCCGGCGCCTGACCTTCCCGCCCCTCGACGCCGGACGCCCCCGCGCCGCGCATGTGCCGGCCCGGCTACCGGCGCCCGGCCTCCTTGCGGATGCCGGCCAGTTCGACGGGCTCTCCCGTGCGGCGGGACAGGTCGCACGCCTCGGCGACGTACAGCGCCTCCAGGGCGTCGGCCGGGGTGCAGGGGCTGGCCGCACGACCGGCGGCGACCTCGGTGAACGCGGCCAGCTCGGTGACGTAGGCGTCCGCGAACCGGTCGGCGAAGGTGGCGTACGGCTGCTCGCGCCGCCCGGAGACACCGGGCTCGGCACTGGGCAGCGGCGCACGCTCGTCGAGGCCGACGATGCGCGAGTCCCGCGAGCCGCACACCTCCAGCCGCACGTCGTGGCCGGCGCCGTTGTAGCGGGTGGCGGTCACGGTGGCGAGGACGTCGTCGTCGAAGCGGAGCAGGGCGGCACAGGTGTCGACGTCGTCGCCCTCGCGGAAGAACGCCTCCCCGCGGTTGGCGCCCTGCGCGTAGACGGAGACCACCTCGCGGCCGGTCAGCCAGCGCAGGATGTCGAAGTCGTGGATGGAGCAGTCGCGGAACAGGCCGCCGGAGGTGGGGATGTACGAGGCGTGCGGCGGGGCCTGGTCGGCGGTGACGGCGCGCAGCGTGTGCAGGAGGCCGAGTTCGCCGGCGTGCAGGGCCCGGCGCGCCTCGCGGTAGCCGGCGTCGAAGCGGCGCTGGAAGCCGATCTGCACGGGCACCGGGCCGTCCTCGGCGCGGTGCACGATCTCCACGGTGCCGGGCACGTCGAGGGCGACCGGCTTCTCGCAGAAGACCGGGACGCGCTCGTCCAGCGCGCGCAGCAGGAGTTCGGCGTGCGCACTGGTGGCGGCGGTGATCACCAGGCCGTCGGGGCGGGCGGCGAACAGCGCGTCGATGTCGTCGGCGGCGTGCAGCCCGAGCGTTCCGGCCAGTTGGCGGGCCCGTTCGGCGTCGGCGTCGGCGACGAGGACCGCGTCCACGCCGGGCAGGTCGCGCAGCGTCCGCGCGTGCAGGGCGCCGATGCGGCCGGTGCCGATGAGGCCGATCTGCATGGAGGACTCCTTCTCGGCGGCGGGGTGTTGCGGCGACGGCGGACCGCGGTCGCCGCCGCGGCCCGCCGTGCGGAGACCCCTCGGTGGGGTGCCGGTGGGTTCCGGTGTTCTGCCCGGTCAGGCGCCCATCATGTGCACGCCGCCGTCGACGTGCACGATCTCCCCGGTGGTCTTCGGGAACCAGTCCGAGAGCAGCGCGACGACGCCGCGGGCGGCCGGCTCCGGGTCGGTGAGGTCCCAGCTGATCGGGGCGCGGGTGTTCCACACGTCCGCCAGCTCCTCGAAACCCGGGATGGACTTGGCGGCCATCGACTTGATCGGCCCGGCGGAGACGAGGTTGCAGCGGATGTTCTTCTCGCCCAGGTCGCGGGCGAGGTAGCGGGAGGTCGACTCGAGCGCGGCCTTGGCGACGCCCATCCAGTCGTACTTCGGCCACGCGGACTGCGCGTCGAAGTCCATGCCGACGACGGAGCCGCCGCGCTTCTCCAGCAGCGGGAGCAGCGCCATGGTCAGCGACTTGAGCGAGTACGCGGAGACCTCCACCGCCGTGGCGACCGACTCCCACTCGGTGTTCAGGAAGTTGCCGCCGAGGGCGTCCTGCGGGGCGAAGCCGATGGAGTGCACGACGCCGTCGAGCGAGGCGTCGTCGCCGAAGTACTCGGCGACCTGGCCCGCGAGGCCGGCCATCTGCTCCTTGTTCTGCACGTCCAGTTCGAAGACCGGCGCCTCCTTGGGGAGCCGCTTGGCGATCCGCTGCACCAGTGAGAGCCGCCCGAAGCCGGTGAGGACGACCTCGGCGCCCTCCTCCTGCGCCAGCTTGGCGACGTGGAAGGCGATCGAGGAGTCCGTGAGGACGCCGGTGACCAGGATGCGCTTCCCTGCGAGAAGTCCACTCATGTCGTCAGTGACCCATGCCCAATCCGCCGTCGACGGGGATGACGGCTCCGGTGATGTACGCGGCCTCCTCGGAAGCGAGGAAGCGGACCGAGGAGGCGATCTCCTCCGGCTGGGCGTAGCGGCCCAGCGGCACCTGCCCGACGATGCCCTCGCGCTGCTCCTCGGTGAGTGCCTTGGTCATGTCGGTGTCGACGAAGCCGGGGGCCACGACGTTGCAGGTGATGTTGCGCGAGCCCAGTTCACGGGCGATCGAGCGCGCGAAGCCGACCAGTCCGGCCTTGGACGCGGCGTAGTTGGCCTGTCCCGCGGAGCCCAGCAGGCCCACGACGGACGAGATGAGCACGACCCGGCCGCGGCGTGCCCGCAGCATGCCGCGGGTCGCGCGCTTCACGACCCGGAACGTACCGGTGAGGTTGGTCTCCAGGACGGAGGTGAAGTCCTCCTCCGACATGCGGAGCAGAAGCTGGTCGCGGGTGACGCCGGCGTTGGCCACCAGCACCTCGACCGCGCCCTGCTTCTCCTCGATCTCCTTGTAGGCCTGCTCCACCTGCTCGGGGTCGGTGATGTCGCACCGCACCGCGAGGAAACCGCTCGGCGGCTCCCCCGACCGGTAGGTGATGGCGACCTTGTCGCCTGCGTCGGCGAAGGACCGGGCGATGGCGAGGCCGATGCCGCGGTTTCCTCCGGTGACGAGTACCGAGCGACTCAAGGCGGGACCACCCTTTCTTGTGTGGAGCACTGGTCTGCGCTGCTCCCGAACCTATCCCCCGAGCACCTCCCGCACGGAATCCGGCACGGACAGCACCCCGACCCCGCCACTGTGGGGACCCCACAGTGGCGGCCGTGGCGGGCGGGCGTGCGGTACGACGTGGTGGGGCGGGTGCGGCACGCGGAATTCCGTGCCCCGGCGGGGTGTGTCGGGGCATGATGATCCCTGGCCGAGCGACGAGAGTGGGAGGCGCCCGTGGCGCACGCGCAGGAGATCGACCCGTCCTTCCTCGCCTTGCCGTTGCGGGCGCTCGCGGACGCGGCGCTGGCGCGGGCGAAGGCGCTGGGGGCGGAGCACGCGGACTTCCGGTTCGAGCGCGTCCGGGACGCCGGATGGCGGCTGCGGGACGGGAAGCCGGCCGGGTCCATGGACAGCACGGACACCGGCTACGCGGTGCGCGTGGTGCACGGCGGGGCGTGGGGGTTCGCCGCGGGGGTGGACCTGACCATGGACGCCGCGGCCCGGGTGGCGACGCGCGCCGTGGAGATGGCGAAGCTGTCCGCGCGGGTGATCGAGGCGGCGGGCTCCGACGAGAGGGTGGAGCTTGCGGAGGAGCCCGTACACGGCGAGCGGACGTGGGTCTCCTCCTACGAGGTGAACCCGTTCGACGTGCCGGACGCGGAGAAGACCGGGCTGCTGGCAGAGTGGAGCGGGCGGCTGCTGGGCGCGGACGGCGTCAGCCACGTGGACGCGAGCCTGCTGACGGTGCAGGAGAACAAGTTCTACGCCGACACCGCCGGGACGGTGACCACGCAGCAGCGGGTGCGGCTGCATCCGCAGCTCACCGCGACCGCCGTGCTCGACTCCGGGGAGTTCGACTCGATGCGGACGCTCGCCCCGCCGGTGGGCCGGGGCTGGGAGTACGCGCTGGGCACGGGCTGGGACTGGGACGCCGAGCTGGAGCGCGTCCCGGACCTGCTGGCGGAGAAGCTACGCGCGCCGAGCGTCGAGCCGGGCTCCTACGACCTGGTGGTCGACCCGTCCAACCTGTGGCTGACGATCCACGAGTCGATCGGTCACGCCACCGAACTGGACCGCGCGCTGGGCTACGAGGCGGCGTACGCGGGCACCTCCTTCGCGACGTTCGACCAGCTGGGGACGCTGCGCTACGGGTCGGAGGCGATGCACGTCACCGGCGACCGCACCGCCGAACACGGTCTGGCCACCGTCGGCTTCGACGACGAGGGGGTGCAGGCGCAGTCCTGGGACCTGGTGCGGAACGGCACCCTGGTCGGCTACCAGCTGGACCGGCGCATCGCGAAGCTGACCGGGCTCGGCCGCTCCAACGGCTGCGCGTTCGCGGACTCGCCGGGCCACGTGCCGGTGCAGCGGATGGCGAACGTGTCGCTGCAGCCCGCGGCGGACGGGCCGTCCACCGACGAGCTGATCGGCGGTGTGGAGCGCGGGATCTACGTGCTGGGCGACCGGTCCTGGTCGATCGACATGCAGCGGTACAACTTCCAGTTCACCGGGCAGCGCTTCCACGGGATCGAGAACGGGCGGCTCGCCGGACAGCTGCGGGACGTGGCGTACCAGGCGACCACCACCGACTTCTGGGGCTCGATGGAGGCGGTCGGCGGCCCGCAGACGTACGTGCTGGGCGGGGCGTTCAACTGCGGCAAGGCGCAGCCGGGCCAGATCGCCGCGGTGTCGCACGGCTGTCCCTCGGCCCTCTTCCGGGGCGTCAACATCCTCAACACCACGCAGGAGGCAGGCGCATGAGCCGCGCGACGCGGAAGCCGCACGAGGTCGTCGAGCGGGCGCTGGAGCTGTCCCGCGCGGACGGCTGCGTGGTGATCGCCGACGAGACCTCGACCGCCAATCTGCGCTGGGCCGGCAATGCGCTGACCACCAACGGCGTGACCCGCGGCCGGCGGCTGACGGTGGTGGCCACCGTGAACGGCGGGCAGGGCACGGCGTCCGGCGTGGTGTCCCGCTCCGCGGTCACCCCGGACGAGCTCGAGCCGCTGGTACGGGCCGCCGAGGACGCGGCGCGGACGGCGGGTCCGGCCGAGGACGCGCAGCCGCTGGTGGAGGGCGTGCCGGTGTCGGCGGACTTCGCCGACGCCCCGGCCGAGACCGATTCCGGTGTGTTCGGCGCGTTCGCCCCCGCGCTCGGGGAGTCGTTCGCCCGGGCGCACGCGGGCGGGCGTGAGCTGTACGGCTTCGCGAGCCACTCCCTGACGTCCAGCTACCTGGGCACCTCCGCGGGGCTGCGGCTGCGGCACGACCAGCCGACCGGCACGGTCGAGCTGAACGCCAAGTCGCGCGACCTGTCCCGTTCGGCGTGGGCCGGCCGGTACACGCGGGACTTCGCGGACGTCGACCCGGCGGCCCTGGAGGCGGAGCTGACGCAGCGGCTGGCCTGGGCGGAACGCCGGGTGGAGCTGCCCGCGGGCCGGTACGAGACGCTGCTGCCGCCGACAGCCGTGGCGGACCTGCTGATCTACCAGCTGTGGTCGTCCGGCGCGCGCAACGCGGCCGAGGGGCGGACGGTGTTCAGCCGGCCCGGGGGCGGTACCCGGGTCGGCGAGCGGCTGTCCGAACTGCCGCTGACGCTGCGCAGCGACCCGCACGCACCAGGGCTGGAGGCCGCGCCGTTCGTGCTGGCGCACGCGTCGGGCGACGACGCGTCCGTGTTCGACAACGGTCTTCCCGTGGCGGCCACCGACTGGATCCGCGACGGCGCACTCACCTCGCTGCTCACCTCCCGGCACAGCGCCGGCCTGACCGGGCTGCCGGTCGCGCCGGAGGCGGGAAACCTGGTCCTCGAGGCCGGCGGCGCTGCAGGCGGGGGCGGGGGCGCGTCGCTGGAGGACATGGTGGCGCGCACCGAGCGCGGCCTGCTGCTGACCTGCCTGTGGTACATCCGCGAGGTGGACCCGGCGACGCTGCTGCTCACCGGCCTCACCCGGGACGGGGTCTACCTGGTGGAGAACGGCGAGGTGACGGGGGCGGTGAACAACTTCCGGTTCAACGAGTCGCCGGTCGGCCTGCTGTCCCGCGTCACGGAGGCCGGCCGGACCGAGCGGACGCTGCCCCGCGAGTGGTCCGACTACTTCACCCGCGCGGCGATGCCCCCGCTGCGGGTGCCCGACTTCCACATGAGCTCGGTCAGCCGGGGCGTGTGAGCCCGGCGGGCAGCCCCCGCCACCGCATGGGTCCACGGCCCGCGCGCCCCGGGGCCGCCCGTGTGCGCAGGGGCGGCGGCGGCCCCGCATAGACTCTGTTCCGCATCCATCCGACACCGATCCCTTAAGGCGACAGACGTGACACGCCTCGGCGACTCCGTGCAGCGGGCAAGCGCCCTGCTGGCCCAGGACCTCTCCTCCGACCCGACCGTCGAGCAGCTGCTCGCCGAGACCGGGTCGCGGCGGTATCTGGACCTCGGCGACCTGTCCGCCGGGGAGCAGGCCGCGCTGATCGCCGCCCGCACGGTGGACCTGCTGCCGTCGGAGGAGAAGCTGGCCGAGGAGATCGAGACCCGTCGGGCCGCGGGTGAATCTCTGCACGTCAAGCTGGGCATCGACCCGACCGCCACGGACATCCACCTCGGGCACGCGGTGCCGATCATCGTGCTCAGCCGCTTCCAGCGGATGGGCCACGACGTGACGCTGATCATCGGCGACATCACGGCGAAGATCGGCGACCCGTCGGGCCGCACGGCGGAGCGTCCGCCGCTCACGGACGAGGACATCGCGCGCAACCTGGCGGGCTACCGGGACCAGGTGCGGCCGTTCTTCGACTTCGAGAAGGTGCGCTTCCGGCACAACAGCGAGTGGCTGGCCGGCATCACGCTGCCGCGGCTGATCGGCATCCTGTCGCAGATCCCGGCCTCGCAGCTGCTCCAGCGCGAGGACTTCCGCAACCGGCTGGCGGCCGGCTCCGGGCTGACGATGTCGGAGCTGATCTACCCGGTCGCCATGGCCATCGACTCCGCGGAGATCGAGGCGGGCATCGAGCTGGGCGGCGTGGACCAGCTGCTGAACATGCAGATGGGCCGCAAGATCATGGAGATCTACGGGCAGCGGCCGCAGCTGGTCGCCACCATGCCACTCATCGAGGGCACCGACGGCACGGGCGCCAAGATGTCGAAGTCGAAGGGCAACTACATCCCGCTCACCGCGTCCGCGGAGGACGTCTTCGGCAAGATCATGTCCATCCCGGACCGGCTGATGGCCCCCTACCTGCGGGCGTGGACGGAGTGGACCGACCCGGAGATCGAGCAGGCGCTGGCCCGGGTGGAGAAGCGGGACCTGCACCCGATGGACCTGAAGAAGGTGCTGGCGGGCGAGGTCGTGACCGCGCTGTACGGCGTGGAGACCGCGATGAAGGCGCGCGCCGGGTTCGTCGCGCAGTTCTCGAAGAAGTCCTTCTCCGACGTGGAGTCGCTGCCCTCGCTGGATCTGGCCGAGCACGGCGGCGAGGGCATCGCGGCGCTGCTCAGCAAGGTCCTGGAGTTCACGCCGAGCGCGTCCGCGGCCCGCCGGATCGCCAAGCAGAACGGGCTGCGGCTGATCGTGGAGACCGGTGGGGAGCAGCAGGCCCTCGTCCTCCCGGAAGCTGACGCGCTGCGCCCGCTGGGCGAGGTGGTGCCGGAGAAGCTCGCCGAGGCGGGTCTGTCCGGCACGGTCTACCTCAAGGCCGGGCGGAAGATCGCCGAGGTCCGGGGGGCGTAACCGCCGTTTCCAGGGGTCGCCGGCCGCCGGCTCAGGCGGTCCGGCGGCCCTGCTCCCGCGTCCCGCGTTTCCCGCGGATGCTCGCCCACAGCGGCGCTCCGAGGGCGACGATCAGCACGGCACCGGCGAGCTGCAGCACGTGCCGGATCCAGTCGATGCCGGAGGTGTCCGCCACCCCGGCCCAGCCGGAGACGGCGTTGCCCAGCAGGCCCCCCAGCATCCCGAAGATCACGGTCAGCCACAGGGGGATGTGCTGCTTGCCGGGGAGGATGGCGCGGGCGAGTACGCCCAGCACCAGCCCGACCACGAGGGCCCACAGCCAGTTCATCTCTCGCCTCCCGGTGGACGGCGCGGAGGACACGCCGGTCGCGTGTCCTCCGCCAGTGTCGTACGGGCACCCCGAGGGTGCACCCCGCTGCGGGCAGCGGGCCGGTATCGGTGGGCCGGGCGGGGCGGCGTACCGTGGGAGACGTCCGGAACGTGGTGTGACCGGCGCACGAGCGGGTGGTGGAGCGTGTTGCGCAAGCAGAAGGGTCCCCAGGTCTTCCGGATCACCGGGGCCCGGCAGGGCCTGGAGGACGACGTCCGCGGGCGTCAGCGGCGTTATGTGATCTCGATGCTGATCCGCACGCTCGCGGTCCTGCTGACGGTGATCCTGTGGAACGTGCAGCGGCCGCTCGCCGTGGTCACGCTCGTCCTCGGTGCCACGCTGCCGTACGTCGCCGTGGTGATCGCGAACGCGGGACGGGAGCGGGTGCGGGACATGCCGCCGACGCTGGTGACGGGTCCGAGCCGTCCCGTGCTCGGGCCGGGTGCGACGGAGCGCCCGGACGAGGGGACGCCGGCGGACGGGCCGCGCGGGACCGACCGGTCCGAGGAGGTCAACGGGTCTGCCGACGGCGGCCGTTGAACCGCCGGCCTACGCAAAGGGCCGGGAAAAGGTCAGGGGAATCGTCCAGTTCCGCTGCCGTGCGCGGGTGTGCCCGTGCCATACTTCGAAGGCGCTCCGCATCCCCCGTCGGAGCGACGGACCGACGCCGGGCGGCTCCCCCCGTGGCCGCCCGGCGTCGCCTTTTCCACCACTCCCGTGGTGTTGGATGGGGGCGTGATGTCTGCGCAGAACCACGAGTCGCCGATCTGCTCCGCCAAGGGCTGCCGGGAGCCCGCCGTGTGGGTGCTGGCCTGGAACAACCCCAAGCTGCACACCCCCGACCGCCGGAAGACCTGGCTGGCCTGCGAGGAGCACCGGGAGCACCTGTCCTCGTTCCTGGGCATGCGCGGATTCCTCAAGGACGTGGTGCGTCTGACGGAATGGCAGGCCGCGGAGGAGCGGGACACGCCCGGCGAGCAGGGCGAGGGGGCGGCACCGGGGGACGCGGGCTGAGCGGGAGGAGGGGGCGGTCCCTCCGGGCGGCCGGAGCCGACCGGTTCAGCCGCCGATCGCCGACATCGGACGGTCGGGCTGGACGAAGGAGGGGTCGTCGATGCCGGCGCCCGCCTTCTTCCCCCACATGGCCTGCTTCCACAGCCGGGCGACCTCGGCGTCCCCGGCCCCGCCGCGCAGTGCGCCGCGCAGGTCCGACTCCTCCCGGGCGAACAGGCAGGTGCGGACCTGCCCGTCCGCGGTGAGGCGGGTGCGGTCGCAGGCGCGGCAGAACGGCCGCGTGACGGACGCGATGACGCCGACACGGTGCGGGCCGCCGTCGACGGTCCAGCGTTCGGCGGGCGCGGAGCCGCGGGCCTCCTCGCCCTCGGGGGTGAGGGTGAAGCGGGTGCGCAGCGACTCGAGGATGTCTCCCGCCGTGATCATGCCGTCGCGCTGCCAGCCGTGCTGGGCGTCCAGCGGCATCTGCTCGATGAACCGCAGCTCGTAGTCGTTCTCCACGGCCCAGGCGAGGAGGTCGGGTGCCTCGTCGTCGTTGAGGCCGGGCATCAGCACGGTGTTGACCTTGACGGGGGTGAGGCCGGCGGCGCGCGCCGCCTCCAGACCGCGCAGCACGTCGGCGTGCCGCTTGCGGCGGGTCATCCGCTGGAAGACGTCCGGCCGCAGGGTGTCCAGCGAGACGTTGACCCGGTCGAGACCGGCCTCGCGGAGCGCGGCGGCGGTGCGTTCCAGACCGATGCCGTTGGTGGTGAGCGAGAGCTGCGGGCGCGGTTCGAGCGCGGCGCAGCGCTCCACGATGCCGACGAGCCCGGGGCGCAGCAGCGGCTCGCCGCCGGTGAAGCGGACCTCGTCGACGCCGAGGTCGGTGACGGCGATGCGGATGAGCCGGACGATCTCGTCGTCCGTCAGGAGCTGCGGCTTGGCCAGCCACTGCAGCCCTTCCTCGGGCATGCAGTAGGTGCAGCGCAGGTTGCACCGGTCGGTGAGCGACACCCGGAGGTCGGTCGCGACCCGGCCGTATGTGTCGAGCAGCATGGGCGGCCCTTCCACGGTGGCTTCCATTGTCTCGCAACTGCTTCGCAGCGTACGCGAGAGCGCCGACATTCAACAGTTCGTTGAAGTGACGAGGGAGCACGGAGCGTGGTCGGGCCGCCCGATGCGGCTGCCGGGAGCCGGCCGTCAGTGCGCGCCGGTGCCGGTCAGCGAGCGGACCTCCAGTTCGGCGTACTTCCGGCCGTCCACGTCCTCGTTCTTCGACACCACGGTGCCCAGCCAGCCGAGCAGGAACCCGAGCGGGATCGACACCAGACCGGGGTTGTTCAGCGGGAACCACTGGAAGTCGGCACCGGGGAACATGGCGCTCGGGTTGCCGGAGACGACCGGGGAGAAGACCACCAGCAGCACGGACGAGGACAGGCCGCCGTAGATGGACCACAGCGAACCGGTGGTGTTGAAGCGCTTCCAGAAGAGGCTGTAGAGGATCGTCGGCAGGTTCGCGGACGCGGCGACCGCGAAGGCGAGTGCCACCAGGAAGGCCACGTTCAGCTTGCCGGCGAAGATGCCCAGCACGATGGCCACGCCGCCGATCAGGATGGAGGAGACCCGTGCGGCCTTGACCTCCTCCCGGTCGGAGGCCTTGCCCTTGCGGATCACGTTCGCGTACAGGTCGTGCGCGAAGGAGGAGGACGAGGCGAGGGTGAGACCGGCCACCACTGCGAGGATCGTGGCGAAGGCGACCGCGCAGATGACGGCGAGCAGGATCGCGCCACCCGCCGAGTCGGCGCCGCCGCCGATGTTCTGTGCCAGCAGAGGAGCGGCGGTGTTGCCGGCCGCGTCGGACTCGGTGATCTCCTTCCGGGAGAGCAGCGCCGCCGCGCCGAAGCCGAGGGCGATGGTCATCAGGTAGAAGGCGCCGATGATGCCGATGGCCCAGATGACCGACTTCCGCGCCGCACGGGCCGTGGGCACCGTGTAGAAGCGGATGAGGATGTGCGGCAGGCCGGCCGTGCCGAGCACCAGGGCGAGACCGAGGGAGATGAAGTCGATCTCGGTGGTGGTCGAGACGCCGTACTTGAGGCCCGGCTCCAGGAACGCCGCTCCCTGCCCGCTGTTCTCGGCGGCCGCGCCGAGCAGCGTGGAGATGTTGAAGTCGAACTTCAGCATGACGAGGAACGTGATGAGCAGGGTCCCGGCGATCAGCAGGCACGCCTTGATCATCTGCACCCAGGTGGTGCCCTTCATGCCGCCGATGGTGACGTAGAGGATCATCACGACGCCGACGAGCACCACGATGACGTTCTTCCCCGCGTCTCCGGACACGCCGAGCAGCAGCGCCACCAGGGCGCCGGCGCCGACCATCTGGGCGAGCAGGTAGAAGATCGACACCACGATGGTGGACACGCCCGCGGCCGTGCGGACCGGCCGCTGCCGCATCCGGTAGGCGAGCACGTCGCCCATCGTGAAGCGGCCGGAGTTGCGCAGCGGCTCGGCGACGAGCAGCAGCGCGACCAGCCAGGCGACGAGGAAGCCGATGGAGTAGAGGAAGCCGTCGTATCCGAAGAGCGAGATGGCACCCGCGATGCCGAGGAACGAGGCGGCGGACATGTAGTCGCCGGAGATGGCCAGACCGTTCTGGAAACCGCTGAACGAGCGACCGCCGGCGTAGTAGTCGGTGGCGTCCTTGGTGCGCCGTCCGGCCCACACGGTGACCCCGAGGGTGGCGGCCACGAAGACGGAGAAGAGCGTGATGATCAGCGTGCGGTGCTCGCTGGCGTCCGCCGCGGCGACCTGCAGGTAGGTGTTCATGCGCCGCCCTCCAGACGTGACTTGATGGCGTCCGCTGCGGGGTCGAGCTTCGCGGCGGCGTGCCGCGAGTACCACCAGGCGATGGCGAACGTGGTGACGAACTGGGCGACACCGAACACGAATGCCACGTTGATATTGCCGACGATCTTGGTACCCATCAGCGCATCGGCGTAGATGGAGAGGAGGACGTACAGGAAGTACCAGCTGATGAAGGCGACGGTGAGCGGGAAGGCGAACGACCGGTGGGCCCGGCGCAGGGCGACGAACTCGGCGCTCCGCTGCACCTCGATGTAGTTCCGGTCGGCCGGTGGCGCGGCACCGGCGCTCGCTTCGTGTGATGCGGAATCCACGGCGACTCCCAGAGAGGTCGGGAAGGCGGACGTTCGGTGTGACCTGCGCAACATCCGGCCACACCGTTCGCGCATCGTAAGGGGATGACGCTGCGTACAACAGGGGTAGGTAGTTGAAAGGTGAAGGAGAAAGCCGCCAAGCCGGTCTGATTCGACGATTTTCTTTCTGGATCTACCCCTCTACTGCACTCAACAGGGCTAAGTTCCTCCACGGGAAGTCACATTCGAAACGGCATGGAGACCCCATGGATTCAGTGAAGCCCAGACGGCGGCACGCACTGGCGGTGCCGCTCGGCCTGGCACTGACCGCGTCGCTTGCGGTCCTGCCCGGCGCGTCCACCGCGCTCGCGCAGGACGCCCGGCCCGCGGCGGACGGCGAGAAGCTCAGCTACGTCGTCAACACCGCGACCGACTCCGCCACCGTGGACCGCGTCGAGCGGGAGGTCGAGGACGTCGGCGGCACCGTCGTCACGTCCTGGGAGGAGATCGGCGTCGTCATCGCCCACTCCACCGACCCCGGCTTCGGCAAGACGATGCGCGCGGTCGACGGCGTCGACTCCGCCGGCGCCACCCGCACCGCTCCGCTCAGCGCGGCCGCCACCACGGACGTGGGCAAGCCGCAGTACGTCAAGGACCCGGAACGGCTGGCCGCCGAACTGGCCAAGAACGAGCAACGCCTCGCGCCCGGGGCCCGCAAGAAGGCGGCGCCCGACGAGCCGCTGGAGTCGCTCCAGTGGAACATCCCGGCCATCAAGGCCGACCGGGCGCACGCGATCGACGACGGACGCCGCGGCGTCACCGTCGCCGTGGTCGACACCGGCGTCGACGACACCCACCCGGACCTGCGGAAGAACTTCGCGCCCACCCAGTCCGCCAACTGCGTCGGCGGCGAGCCCGACACCTCGTGGGGCGCCTGGCGGCCCTACGCGGAGGGTGGCCACTACCACGGCACGCACGTGGCGGGCATCATCGCCGCTCCGCGCAACGACGTCGGCATCGCCGGCGTGGCACCCGGGGTGAAGGTCTCCTCGATCAAGGTGGCCGAGCAGGGCTCCAGCCTCTTCTACACCGAGGCCGTGGTCTGCGCCTTCATGTTCGCCGCCGAGCAGGGCGTCGAGGTGACGAACAACAGCTACTACACCGACCCCTGGCTCTACAACTGCCCGGACCACGAGGATCAGGCCGCCATCCTGGAGGCCGTCGGACGGGCCGCCGAGTACGCCGAGGGCGAGGGCGTCCTCAACGTCGCCTCGGCCGGCAACTCCGCCCAGGACCTGGCCGCGGACGAGCTCGTCGACGCGACCAGTCCGGACGACTCCACGCCCGTCGAGCGCACCATCGACCCGTCCGAGTGCCTGGATCTCCCG
This sequence comes from Streptomyces hazeniae, assembly GCF_031845485.1. Lineage (NCBI taxonomy): Bacteria > Bacillati > Actinomycetota > Actinomycetes > Kitasatosporales > Streptomycetaceae > Streptomyces > Streptomyces hazeniae. Next base: position 25,799 of record NZ_JAVREQ010000025.1, on the reverse strand, counting down.
GCACAGCTGCCGGGCGTGGTGACCGTCTCCGCCACCGGCGACCAGTCGCTGAAGTCGTACTACTCCAACTACGGCGACGGCGTCGTGGACGTCGCCGCCCCGGGCGGCGACCGCTACCAGGTCCCCGAGGGCGACGGCAAGAACGGCCGCGTCCTGTCCACCATGCCCGACGGCGACTACGCCTTCCTCCAGGGCACCTCGATGGCCGCCCCGCACGTGGCCGGCGTCGCCGCGCTGGTCAAGAGCGAGCACCGGCGCGCCACGCCGCAGGAGATCCAGTGGCGCCTGAAGGCACGGGCCGACAACCCGGGCTGCCCCGAGGGGCCGTACGACCCCGACGGCGACGGCGAGGTGAACGCCGAGTGCACCGGCAACGCCAAGATCAACAGCTTCTACGGCTACGGCGTCGTCGACGCGCTGGACGCCGTCCGGAAGTGACACTCCACGGGCCGAACGGCGCCTGACCGCCGTTCAGCCGTGCGGCGCCGCGAGGGGGCCGGGCTCCGGCTCGGCCCCCTTCGGCTGCCATCCCGGGCCGCGCAGCACCCGGCCGAAGCGCTCCGGCCAGCTGCGTGCCGCACGCAGGTCGCGGCCGATCGCCGCGTACTCGTGCGTCGCGACCCGCAGCGGGTTGTAGGTCTCGATGTTCTTCGTGAGCCCGTAGGCGCACGGCTCCCGCTCCGGCGCGAAGGAGCCGAAGAGCCGGTCCCAGACGATCAGGATGCCGCCGAAGTTGCGGTCCAGGTAGCCGCCCTGCGAGGCGTGGTGCACCCGGTGGTGCGAGGGCGTGTTGAAGACCGCCTCGACCGGGCGCGGCAGGCGGCCGATCCGCTCGGTGTGGATCCAGAACTGGTACACCAGGTTGACCGACGCCAGGAAGGCCAGCACCGCCGGATGGACGCCGAGGGCGATCAGGGGCAGGTAGAACGGCCAGGAGGTGAGACTGGTCCAGGGTTGCCGCAGAGCCGTGGTGAGGTTGAACCGGCGGCTGGAGTGGTGCACCACGTGGCAGGCCCACAGCAGGCGGATCACGTGGTGGCCGCGGTGCGACCAGTAGTAGAAGAAGTCCTGCGCGAGCAGCAGCAGGGGCAGCGTCCACCACAGCAACGGCACCCGCAGCGGCGTGAGTTCGTGGACGGCGGCGTAGATCGCCACCACCGGCACCTTCCACAGCGCGTCGAAGAACAGGCTGCCCAGGCCCATGGACAGGCTGGTGGCCGCGTCCCTGCCCTCGTAGCCGGCCGCGTCGTCGTCGGGATGGAGCCGGTAGCTGACCACCTCGATCACCGTGAGCAGGAGGAAGGCGGGGATGGACCACAGCACGACGTCGGGCAGATGAGACGGCATGTCAGCAAGGTAGAGCCCCTCCGCGCGGCGCGCCAGGGGTCGTTACCGATCGGTAGACGGTCTCCGGGGGCGGGCGCCCGGCGGACCGTACCGGCCGGGCGGGGCTGACGGCCGGTCAAGCTCCTGTGTGGGCAGGCGCGGTCGTGGAACTGTCAGTCGCGGCCCGTATCCTCTGTGACCATGCTCGAAGACCAGACGGCACGTCCGGACGAGGAGGCGGGGGCCCTGTACATCCCCGCTCAGTCCGCTCCCGCCCACCGCGCCGCCCTATCCGGCGACGCCTGCTGGCCCTCGAACTACCCCGAGGGGTATGCGGTGGTGGACGTCGAGACCACCGGCCTGCGCCGCGACGACCGGATCGTCTCCGCCGCCGTCTACCGGCTGGACTCGCGCGGCGACGTGGAGGACCACTGGTACACGCAGGTCAACCCGCAGCGCGACCCCGGCCCCACCTGGATCCACGGCCTGACCGCCGAAGTCCTCGCCGACGCACCGCTGTTCGAGGAGGTCGCGGCGGACCTCGCGGATCGGCTGGAGGGCCGCGTCCTGGTGGCGCACAACGCCGTCTTCGACTGGTCCATGATCGCCCGCGAGTACGCCCGTACCGCGCACGACCTGCCCGTCCGGCACCGGCTGTGCACCATCGCGCTCGCCAAGGAGCTGGCGCTGCCGCTGCCCAACCACAAGCTGGAGTCGCTCGCAGCGCACTACGGCGTGGTGCAGCAGCGCGCCCACCACGCGCTGGACGACGCCCGGGTGCTGGCAGAGGCGTTCCGCCCGAGCCTCCACCGCGCCGCCCGGCACGGCGTCCGCCTGCCGCTGCTGGCCTGCGTACCGCTCACGGAGCTGCCCCCGGAGCCCGCCGCGGACCGCTACGGCTCCGCGCCCCGCTCCCGCCCGTACGGCTTCGGCCGGCGGCCGTCGCGGAAGCGCCCGCCGTGCCCCTATCCCAACCCGGGGCGGTGGGAGCAGGGCGGCCCGCTGCGGCAGGGCATGCGGGTGGCGCTCTCCGGCGACACCTCCGTCGACCGCGAGCTGCTGGAGGACCGTGCGATCGAAGCCGGCCTGCACATCGCGACCAGCGTCTCCCGCCGGACCAGTCTGGTGGTCAGCAACGACCCGCACTCCGTCACCTCGAAGGTCGCCCGGGCCCGTACCTTCGGCACTCCGGTGATCGACGAGGCCGCGTTCACCCACCTGCTCCGCGACGTCGCGCCCGCCCAGGACCCGCCCCCCGGCCCCGCGGGGCGGGGGGTACCCCCGTCCCCGGCGGGCTGACCCGCGCCCGGTACCGTCGGGGGTTGTGTACCGCCTCCGCTTCCTGCTGTCCCGGCAGTGGGTGATCCTCACGCTGCTCGCCCTGGCGCTCGTTCCGGCGATGATCGAGCTGGGCTTCTGGCAGCTGCACCGGCACGAGGCGAGAGTGGCGCACAACGAGCTGATCGCGCGGAGCCTGGCCGCGCCCGCCGTGCCGGTCACGAAGCTCACCGCGGCGGGCGGGGAACCGGACCGCGACGACTGGTTCCGCAGCGTCGAGGCGACCGGCCGCTACGACACCGACCACGAAGTGGTCGTCCGGCAGCGCACCGCCTCCGACGGCCAGTCCATCGGCTACTTCGTCCTCACGCCGCTGGCGCGCGACGACGGCACGGTACTGCTGGTCAACCGGGGCTGGATCCCGGCGGGCGGCGACCTGACGAAATTCCCCGACGTGCCGGCGGCACCGCGCGGCGAGGTCTCGGTCACCGGCCGGATCATGGCGAGCGAGACCACGGAGGCCAGCGGCATCAAGGACAAGCCGGGCCTGCCGGACCGCCAGGTCATGCTGATCGACAGCGACCAGCGGGCCGAGGCGCTGGACCGGCCCGTACTCGGCGGCTACGTCCAGCTCACGGCGTCTTCGCCGGAACCGCGGGAACACCCGGAACGGCTGCCCGACCCGGAGCACGACAGCATCGGGCCGCACATGGCCTACGCCGTGCAGTGGTGGCTGTTCGCCGCGGGCGTCCCGGTGGGGTGGGGCGTCCTCGTGCGGCGCGAGCTGCGCGACCGCGCCCGGGCCCGCACGGAGGCCGACGACGCCGCACGGGCACCGGCTCCGGCGGGCGCTGCCGCCGGCTGACGCCCCGAGCCCCTCCAGCGCGGTCGTCCGGCGGGCGCGCCAGCGGAAGCCCGGGCACGGGACGGACGCCGGCACCTGGCACCTGGCACCTGGCACCGCATAGGGCAGACTGCGGGCATGGATCTTGGCTTGAAGGACCGCGTATACGTCGTCACCGGCGCCACCCGTGGCCTGGGCTTCGCCTCGGCGCAGCAGCTCGTCGCCGAGGGGGCGAAGGTCGTGGTGACCGGCCGGACCGAGGAGGCCGCCGCCGAGGCGGCGGCCCGGCTCGGTGCCGAGTCCGCCGCCCCGGTGGCGGCGGACAACGCCGACCCGGCGACCCCCGGCCGGCTGATCGAGACCGCCCGGGCCCGGTTCGGCCGCTTCGACGGCATGCTCGTCAGTGTCGGCGGCCCACCCGCCGGTCCGGCGGAGGCGATCACCGACGAGCAGTGGCAGGCCGCGTTCGACTCGGTGTTCCTCGGCGCGGTGCGGCTGGCCCGCACCGCCGCCGCGGCACTCGGCGAGGGCGGAGTCGTCGGTTTCGTCCTGTCCGGCTCCGTCCACGAGCCCATTCCCGGCCTCACCGTCTCCAACGGACTGCGTCCGGGCCTGGCAGGCTTCGCGAAGACGCTGGCCGACGAGGTGGGCCCGCGCGGCGTGCGGGTGGTGAGTCTCGCTCCGGGCCGTGTCGACACCGACCGGGTGCGGGAACTCGACGCGCTCAGCGGCGACCCGGAGGCGTCCCGGCGGCGCAGCGAGGAGAAGGTGCCGCTGCGCCGGTACGGCACGCCGGAGGAGTTCGGCCGGGCGGCGGCGTTCCTGCTCTCCCCCGCCGCCTCCTACGTGAACGGCGTGGTGGTGCCGGTGGACGGGGGCGCGCGCCGCGGCCTGTGAGCGCCGTCCGCGCGCGTCTCCCTCGGCCCCGCCCGGCGGCGGGGGACGCACGGGCGACGGCCGTGCGGGGACTCGGCCGTACAGGTGACCGGGCGCGCAGCGCGGATCAGGTGACGCGTTCGGCGCGGTGACGCCGGCCGCGCAGCCTGACCTCCGCCGGCAGGGCGTCCAGGCCCGCGGAGGTGCGGGCGTGCTCCAGCGCCTCGGCCCGCAGCCGTTCGACGGTGGCCGCGGGTCTGCCGTGCGGCTCCAGGCGCAGGTTGACCCGGGCGCTCGGCCGGGTGCGGCGCCCCAGCAGCCTCACCCGCACCCGGTCGACGCCCGCCAGCGACTCGGCCTCGGCCGCCAGCACGTCGGCCAGGGCGCGGCCGCGGAGCAGCGCCCCCTCGCCGTCACCGCTCTCCACCAGCACCTCCCCCAGCCTGCGACGCCGCAACTGGGCCAGGACCCACCACAGCAGGAGCAGCACCAGGACGGCGAGACCTGCGATCACCACCGGCCACCACCAGCCGTCGTCGCGGAAGCGGGTGCGGTCGGCGTCGGTCAGCAGGACGTCGCCGGGGCCGTTCCACGGCCACCCGGAGCCCAGGTCGTAGCCCCAGCGCCGTTGCAGGTCGAAGCCGCCGGCCAGGACCGCCAGGCCCAGCACGAGCAGCAGCAGGCCGGCCAGGGTCAGCAGGACCCGGTTGACCGTGCGGAGCATCGCCCTCCCTCTCTCCTCGCCTCGGCCCCTCCCCGGACGGCCGTGCCGCCGGTGGTGCCCCTCATCGTTTCGGGCGCCGGACACGCACCGACAGCCGGTGTCTCCTCGCCACCCCCAGCTCCCGGATGCCCTCTCCCAGCGCGGAGTCCAGTTCGGCGCGTACCTCGTCGAGTTCGCGGAAGTGGGCCTGTGCGTGGGCCCGCACCCGGCGCCTGCCGACCTTCACCCGGGCGGCCTGGACGCCGGACACCTCCATGGCACGGTCCCGCAGCACCAGCGCGGCGGCGCTCCGCTCCAGCGCGGCGCGGACGTCGGCGTGCTCGCGTCGCATCGGCAGCAGGCCCCGCAGCCCCGGGGTGAGCGCCCCGGCCAGCAGCCACAGCCCGAGCACGACGGCCGCCACCGCGCCGACGCGCACCCACACGTCGTCGATCGGGCGGGTGGCCAGCTCGTCGGCGAGCTCCCGGCGCCATGCCATGCCGGGCCGGTCCAGGCGCACGGCCACCACGTCGTACAGCAGCAGCGCCGCCGCCGCGAGCAGCACCGCGGCGGCGAGCGCCGCGGGGAGGCGGCGGGTGGCCCACAGGCGGCCCGCCCGGCCGCCGTCGTCGGGACCGGGGGTGTAGGCGGCGGAGGAGGAGTCCTGTTCGAGATCGCCCGCGCCGGGTCCCCCGCCGGGGGCCGGTGCGGCACCGGAGGCGTCCTTCCTCAGCGTGAGCGGCCGGGTGTCGCCCACCCCGCCCGCGGGGCCGTCCGCGCCGGAGTCGTCGGGGCCGCCGGGGGCGCCGGGGGCGCCGCGCTCGCCGCCGCCCGACTGGTCGTCGCTCACCGGACCCTCCCGAGGCCGTCGCCGCGCAGGTGTGCCGAGTGCAGCCGGTCCACCCGTACGGTCACGTCCGACACCTGCATTCCGGTCAGTTCCCCTACCCGCGCCGTGACCTGACGACGCACCGCTCCGCACTGCGCGCCGATGTCGGAGGGATATCCCAGCTCGACGGAGAGCCGTACCCGGGCGACGTCGCCGCGCACGTCGACGCCGGACCGGGGCACGGTGCCGCCGCCGACGGGAAGCGTCGCCGCGTCCGGGCCGGCGCGGAGCGCCTCCCTGGCAGCTTGCGCGGCGACCTTGGCCACCGCCCGGTCGGCGATGCGGGTGGCGCCGCGTTCGGTGGGCGGAACGACCCGTTCCGCCGGCTGCTGGGGCCGGGTCACCGCGGCCCGCGCCGTCCGCCGTCACGGCCCCGGAAGAACTCCCCCGCGTCCAGGTCGCCGTCGAGGAACCGGCCGGCCACCCAGCCGATCGCGCCCAGCGCCGCCACCAGCAGGAAGGCGCCGAAGCCGCCGAAGTACCCGGCGAAGCCCAGTGCCATCCCCGCGATCAGGCCGACCACGGCCATGCTCATCGTGCGTTCCTCCGTTCACCCGCGCCGGAACCGTCACTGGACACGGGAGCGGCCCGGCTCCTCTTCGTCGCCGTCCTCCTCGTCGGGCAGCTTGACGTCGCTGACGGCGATGTTGACCTCCACGACCTCCAGGCCGGTCATCCGCTCGACGGCGTTGATGACGTTGGACCGCACCGAGTCCGCGACCTCCAGGATCGCGAAACCGTACTCCACCACGATCTCCAGGTCGAGGGCCGTCTGCACCTCTCCCACCTCGGCCTTGACTCCACGGCTGACGGACGCCGACCGGGTGCCGCCGGGCACCCGGTCGCGGACGGCGCCGAAAGTCCGGGCGAAGCCGCTGCCCATGGCGTGCACGCCCACGACGTCGCGGGCGGCCAGACCGGCGATCTTCTCCACCACCCCGTCGGCGATGGTGGTGCGGCCGCGGTCGCCGGAGGACGCCCCCGGGCCGAAGGTCTTCTGCGTGCCGGCGCTCGGGGACGCCGCTCGCGTCTCCGTGCCCTTGCGGGATTCCATGTCGGTCATCGTCTTCACCCCATTCGAGACGGCGGCGCGGTCTGCCGCTCCGCCGCCCACGTTAGGCGCCGGGCGGGGCGGGGGCCCGCACCGCGCGCCGAAAGGGTGACGGAGAGTCAACCGGTCGCGTGCACCGGGCCGTGCGGCGAACGGACCGGGGGGTCAGTCCGCGAGACCGGCCAGGTCCCGAAGGCGGCGCGTCTGGGCCGCACGTTCGGCGGTCTGCTGTTCCTCGTGGCTGCGGGCTGCGGCGCCGGCGAGCAGCGCCTTGGTCTCCACGACGGCGTCGCGCGGCGCCGCGAGGAGGGCCGCGGCGAGGTCGGCGACCGCTCCGTCCAGCTCGGCGGCGGGAACGACGAGGTTCGCCAGGCCCGTACGCTCCGCCTCGGCGGCGTGCACGAACCTCCCGGTGGCGCAGATCTCCAGGGCGCGGGCGTAGCCGACCAGGCCGACGAGGGGTTTGGTACCGGCCAGGTCCGGGACCAGCCCGAGGCTGGTCTCGCGCATGGCGAACTGCACGTCGTCCGCGCAGACGCGCAGGTCGCACGCGAGGGCGAGCTGGAAGCCGGCGCCGACGGCGTGCCCCTGCACGGCGGCGATGGTGAGCACGTCGCTGCGACGCCACCAGGTGAACGCGGCCTGGTACGCGCCGATGACCGCGTCGACCTCGTCGTCCGTGCCCCGGGCGAGGTCCAGGAAGGACGGCTCGCCGTCGAAGCCCTCGGGCGTGAAGGCCTGGCGGTCCAGGCCGGCGGAGAAGGAGGGCCCTTCGGCGCGCAGCACGACCACACGCACGGTGCCGGGAAGAACCCGGCCGGCCTCGGTCAGCATCCGCCACATGGCGGGCGACTGCGCGTTCCGCTTGGCGGGCACGGCGAGCGTGACCGTGGCGGTGTCACCCTCCACGGTGAGCCGCACGCCGTCCTTGTCCAGCAGGGTCTCGGTCATCGGTGCTCCTCCGGTGGCCACTCTCGGCGGTCAGACATACCGAAGAGTAACCACCGGCGGCGACGACCCGGTACCCAGGTCAGGACGAGGCTGCCTTCTTTCCGCGGGTCGCACCGCCACGCCCACGCAGGGCAACGCCGGACTCGCTGAGCATCCGGTGGACGAACCCGTAGGAACGGCCGGTCTCCTCGGCCAGCGCCCTGATGCTCGCACCGGAGTCGTACTTCTTCTTGAGGTCTGCCGCGAGCTTCTCGCGTGCAGCGCCGGTCACCCGGCTGCCCTTCTTCAGAGTCTCGGCCACCCGTGCCTCCTCAGGGGAAGTGCGCTCTGTGACTCCCATGATCACCCCTCCACACACTTCTGGCCACCCATTCGGCAAAGCCCGTGCAATCCCGTGCCTGCGGCGGGTCGGCGCACGCGCCGAATGCTCTGGCCACGGGCACGTGCCCGGTACCGGCGCACACCCGGCGGGATGACGGAGGTGCAGGTCAGCGGCGCGATGGCGGGATTCCTGCGCCCGCCCCCGGTGCGGGCTGCAGGCTCCGGGGCGGACGGGGAGGCGCCGCGCCGGGGTACCAGCCACTCTCACCCAGATGAAGGATCACGCGTAGGCCGAATGATCCAGCAGGTGATCCACGAGCCCGGCCGGGGGCGGTCAGGCGAGCGCGACGAGGTCCGCGTAGTCGTCGCCCCACAGGTCCTCCACGCCGTCCGGGAGCAGGATGATCCGCTCCGGGGCGAGGGCGTCCACGGCGCCCTCGTCGTGGGTGACCAGCACGACGGCGCCGGTGAACGTCTTCAGCGCGCCGAGGATCTCCTCGCGGCTGGCGGGGTCCAGGTTGTTGGTGGGCTCGTCGAGCAGCAGCACGTTGGCCGAGGAGACGACGAGGGTGGCCAGCGCCAGCCGGGTCTTCTCCCCGCCGGAGAGCACGCCGGCCGGCTTGTCCACGTCGTCACCGGAGAACAGGAACGACCCGAGGGTCTTCCGGATGTCGACCAGGTCCATGTCGGGCGCGGAGGACCGCATGTTCTCCAGCACCGTACGGTCCGGGTCGAGCGTCTCGTGCTCCTGGGCGTAGTAGCCGAGCTTGAGGCCGTGACCGGGCGTGACGCGTCCGGTGTCGGGAACCTCCACACCGGCCAGCAGCCGCAGGAGCGTGGTCTTTCCGGCGCCGTTGAGGCCGAGGATGACCACGCGGGAACCGCGGTCGATGGCGAGGTCGACGTCGGTGAAGATCTCCAGCGAGCCGTAGGACTTGGACAGGCCCTCCGCCATCAGCGGCGTCTTCCCGCAGGGAGCCGGGTCGGGGAAGCGCAGTTTGGCGACCTTGTCGGCCCGCCGTTCGGCCTCCAGACCCGCCATGAGCTTCTCCGCCCGGCGCGCCATGTTCTGCGCGGCGACGGCCTTGGTGGCCTTGGCACGCATCTTGTCGGCCTGCGAGTTGAGCGCGGTGGCCTTCTTCTCGGCGTTGGCCCGCTCCCGCTTGCGGCGCTTCTCGTCGGCCTCCCGCTGGGCGAGGTACTGCTTCCAGCCCATGTTGTACAGGTCGATCTGGGAGCGGTTGGCGTCCAGGTAGAAGACCTTGTTGACGACGGTCTCCACGAGGTTGATGTCGTGGGAGATGACCACCAGGCCGCCGCGGTAGGTCTTGAGGAAGTCCCGCAGCCAGACCACCGAGTCGGCGTCCAGGTGGTTGGTGGGCTCGTCGAGGAGGAGCGTGTCGGCGTCCGAGAAGAGGATGCGGGCCAGTTCGACACGGCGGCGCTGACCGCCGGAGAGGGTGTGCAGCGGCTGGCCGAGCACGCGGTCGGGCAGCCCGAGGCTGGCGGCGATGGTGGCGGCCTCCGCCTCGGCGGCGTACCCGCCCTTGGTGAGGAACTCGGTCTCCAGCCGCTCGTACTTCTTCATGGCCCGTTCACGGGTGGCGCCCTTGCCGTTCGCCATCCGGTCCTCGTTCTCGCGCATGCGCCGGATCACGGTGTCCAGGCCGCGGGCGGAGAGGATGCGGTCGCGGGCCAGCACCTCCAGGTCGCCGGTGCGCGGGTCCTGCGGAAGGTAGCCGACCTCACCCGAACGGGAGATCGTTCCGGCGGTGGGAACGCCTTCCCCGGCCAGGCACTTGGTGAGGGTGGTCTTGCCGGCTCCGTTGCGGCCGACCAGGCCGATGCGGTCGCCCTTGGCGATGCGGAAGGAGGCGGAGTCGATGAGGACCCGGGCGCCGGCGCGCAGCTCGAGTCCGGAGGCGGTGATCACGGAGGTGCTCCAAGGCGGGGAAGACGGACGAGCGTGCGGGTCGAGGGGGCCGGCCGGTCCCGGCGGAGACCGGCGTGGTCCCGCGGAGACGGGCCCTTGGCCCGGGCGCACGGCCGCTAATGCACAAGGAGGTAAGCCATGCCGGTCAGTGTACCGGCGCGGCGCAACCCGGTTTCCGGGGCGCCGCACACGGCTCCCAGTACGGCCGGCACTGCTGCGCTACGCGCGTCACCCGCCTCCGGTGTGGACCTGGAACGCGGCGCGGCGTACGGCCTTGGCCAGCGCGGCGTCCGGATGCGCGGCGGCCAGCGCCACCAGCACCTGGACGGTGCGGGGATGACCCACGGCCCGTACCTCGTCGATCAGTTCCGGCACCGTCCCCTGCACGGCGGTGTCCAGGTGGTCGACGAGCAGCCGCGCCTCGCCGTGGTCGGTGACCGCGGCGGCGGTGTCCACCCACAGCCAGGTCGCCTCCTCGCGGGTGAGCACGCCCGGCGCACCGCCGGCCAGCTCCTCCGGGTCGGCGCCCTCCTGCTCGGCGAGCCACAGCAGCGCGTACGGGCGCAGGCCGGGCTCCTCGGCGGCCGCGCGTACGTCGGGCTCGGCGGGCGCGCCCACGACGCGGAGCGCCTCGAAGGCGAGCGCCCGGATCAGGGCGTCCTCACCGCGGGCGGCTTCCAGCAGTCCGGAGACGGCGGTTCCGACCGGGCGGGCGGCCAGCCAGGCGCGGTACTCGGAGCGCGCGGGGCCCGGTGTGAGCCGGGCGCAGCCGCGCAGCATGTCGGGGGCGGACTGCTCGATGTTGCCGGCCGGGCTCTGCGCGGCCACGCAGATCTGCTCGAGCTTGGTCCACACCGCCCAGTTGCCCAACGGGGTGAGCACGGCCGAATCGGTGTGCTCCTCGTCACGGCACCGGGTGAGCGCCCCGACTGAGGCGAGGGCGTCGAGGGCCCAGTCCAGCAGCGTGGGCAGGGTGCCGTCGACGGGTTCGGCCCCGGCGTCGTGGTCCGGTCGCTCGGCGCGCAGCTCGGTGATGCACCGGGTGAGGTGGTCGAGGAGCGCGGGCAGCGTGACCGGTCCGGCCGAGAGGTGCAGCAGGGACAGCACCTGCGGCATCGACACCACGACCTCGCCGGTCAGCACCGGGTCGGCCGAGTCGGCCGGGGCGGGGCGGGCGAGCGACCAGGCGTCGAACAGGGCGACCCAGCCGCGCAGCACCGCGCTGTCGTCGCGGTCCCATGCGGTCAGGCGCCAGCCGGGGCGGGCGGTGTCGCCGTGCAGCTCGACCAGCCCGGCGAGCCGGGCCCGGTCCCAGTCGGCGCGGGCCCGTGCGGGATCGACCTGGAGGGCGGCGGCCGCGCGTGCGAAGGCCTCGGTGGTGGGGACACCGGCCGTGGGCGGTTCGTCCGCCGCCCAGCGGGCCATGTTCACGGCGCCGCGCAGGCAGTCCCGGGCGTGCCGGGCGAGTACCCCCGGGGAGGGAGTGCCGGCGGGCGGCCGCGGGGCGGAGGAGCCGCGGGCCGGCCAGGCGCGGCCGCGCGTCTCGCTCACGGTGCGGCGTGCGGCGGCGATGGGCCGTCGGGGGACGAGGCGCAGGCGGGTGTCTCGCGGTGTACGGGACGTCACGGGAGCAGTCTTCACGGTGAGAGCGGAAAAACCCAAACGGCGCAGGCCCTCGCGGCTTCGCCGGGCGGCTCCCGTCTGCCCCCGCTTGCCCTCCGCGCCGGTTCCGGCGCGGAGGGCAAGCGGGGACGCGCTCCGTCACCCGTGGCCGGGCTTCGCGTCGACAGCCACCTCGAAGGGCCTCAGAGGAGAGGCATGAGGAAGCGGGTGAGGGCCTCCTCGTAGCCGTCGCGGTCGGCGTTCCACATCGCGGCGTGCTGCGCCCGCCCGACGACGTGCAGGGTGATCAGGTCGGGCCGGCTGTCGGCGAGCGCCCGGGAGGCGCCCCAGGGAGCGACCTCGTCGCCCGGTCCGTGCGCGATCAGCACCGGCACCTCGAGCCGCTCGGGCGACGCCGCGACGGCCGGCGGTTCCGGCCGCACCCCGGCGCGGCCCTCGGCGGCCCGCACCGCCAGCGGCAGCAGGGGACGTGGGACGCCGCGTGCGGCGGCGAGCGCACGCAGGGTGGCGGCCGGGTCGAGGACCGGCGAGTCCAGCACGAGTCCGCAGACGCGGTCGCGTACGGCGGACTCCGCGGCGACGTGCAGCGCCATGGTCGCGCCGGTGGACCAGCCGTACAGGATGACGCGGGAGGCGCCCTGGTCGAGGGCGTGGCGGACGGCGGCGTCCAGGTCGCGCCACTCGCTCGCGCCCAGGTGTCCGACGCCGTCGGGGTTCCGCGGCGCGCCGGGGTCCCCGCGGTGGGCCGGGACGAGAACGGGCAGGCGGAGCCGCGCGAGCGCGGGGAGGACGTTCATCGCCTGTTCCCGGGTGGTGCCGAGCCCGTGTGCGGCGACGACCCACACGCCGCGGTCGCCGGGCACCGCCCATGCGGGCAGAGGGCCGAGCTCGGAGGCGATCTCCGTGTCGGTGTACGGCAGGTCCAGCGCGCCGCCCGGGTCGCCGCTGTGGACGACGGGCGTGAGCCGGACGGTGGCCCCGGTGGTCAGCGTGCCGCGGGTGACGCCCAGGAGACGGCGTACGACGGTGTCCGCGGGCGCGGCGTGCGTGGCCTCCCGCATGGTGTGGCCGACCACGGCGCGCACGCCCCGGCCGGTGAGGCCGTAGGTGCCGGGGAGTTCCGCGGTGAGCGAGCGGGTGAGCGCGACCCGTTCGGGGCGGGCGGCGAGGCGGGCGTGGACCGTGAGGGGTTCCCCGAAACCCGGCGGGACGGCGGCCCCGTCGGCGCGGGCGGGACGCAGGGCGCGCCCGGCCGCGTACCGGCCGGCCGCCACCGCGGCCGCGCAGGTACCCAGGACGGTGCCGGCGGCCAGGGCCGCCGCCGTGGGAGTGCGCATCACCTCGAGTGTCCGCCGTAGCGCCTCCTTCCGGCCACCGGACGGCAGCCGAAGGCCGCCGGTGGAGGGGCGCCGGGACGGTACCGGGAGACCGGTCGTGCGGCCGGCCGCGGCGCGGGTCATCCGGCCGGGGGCCGCTGGCCGTAGCCGCGCAGCCGGTCGGCGACCCGGTCGATCTCCTCCCGGGGCAGCAGGGTGGGCGTGCGGCCGGGCACGGAGGCCGCGGCCAGCCAGACCCGGCACATCCACTCCAGTTGCGCGGTCCGGTCGTAGGCCTGGTCCATGGTGGCGCCGTGGGTGAGCGTGCCGTGGTTGCGGAGGAGTGCGCCGCTGCGGTCCTCGAGTGCCTCCAGCAGGTGGCCGGCGAGGGCGTCGCTGCCGTAGGTGGCGTAGGGGGCGACGCGCACGGGACCGCCGAGCGCGGCGGTCATGTAGTGGATCGTGGGGAGTTCGTCGACCAGCGTGGAGACGGCGGTGGCGTGCACGGCGTGGGTGTGCACCACGGCGGTGGCGTCGGTGGTGCGGTAGACCGCCAGATGCATGGGCAGTTCACTCGTAGGACGAAGGGTGCCCGCGACGCGTTCACCCTTCAGGTCGACCGCGCACAGGTCATCGGGTCCCAGACGGTCGTACGGCACCCCGGTGGGGGTGACGAGGACGACGTCCCCCACCCGGGTGGAGACGTTCCCGGAGGTGCCGACGACCAGCCCGTCGGCGACCGTTCGGCGCGCCGCCCCCACCACCTCTTCCCACGCGTCCCGCCAGGTCACCGGGATCTCCCCGCTCGTCTCGCTGTGCATCGGCACCTCCGGTCTCTTCCTGTACCACCGGGCGACTCGACCATGCGGCGGTCCCTCCCGTTCGGCCTGTGACGGGTCCCACACCAACACCCTCCGGGTGCGACACTCCGATGCCCGCCCCAGTTCACCTTCCGTTCACCCACCATCCTTACGTTCACCGGGTCACTGACCTTCGAACTGATTGCCTGGGTGAATGGAACACATCACGCTTCTCATCGGGATCGTGATCGTCACGGCCTTGGTGTTCGACTTTACGAACGGCTTCCACGACACGGCCAACGCCATGGCCACCACCATCTCCACCGGGGCGATGAAGCCCAAGGCTGCGGTGGCGATGTCGGCCGTTCTCAACCTCGCCGGAGCGTTCATCTCCGTCGAGGTGGCCAAGACGATCTCCAAGGGACTGATCGACGAAGGCGCCGGTATCCAGCCTGAAGTGATCCTCGCAGCGTTGGTCGGTGCGATCACCTGGAACATGCTGACCTGGCTGGCCGGCCTCCCCTCCAGCTCCTCGCACGCCCTGATGGGCGGTCTGCTCGGTGCCGCCGTCGCCTCGATGGGCATCGGCGCGGTCAACGGCGACGTCGTCGTCACCAAGGTGCTGATCCCCGCGCTGGCCGCCCCGCTGGTCGCCGGCCTCGCCGCCTGGGGCGCCACACGCCTGACCTACCGGCTCACCCGCAACGTGAGCGAGGAGCAGGCCGGCAAGGGCTACCGGGCCGGCCAGATCACCTCCGCCGCGCTGGTCTCCCTGGCGCACGGCACCAACGACGCGCAGAAGACGATGGGCGTCATCACCCTCGCCCTGATCGCGGGCGGCGCGCTGGCGCCGGACGCGGGCCCGCCCATGTGGGTGGTCGTCTCGGCCGGTGTCGCCATCGCGCTGGGCACCTACCTCGGCGGCTGGCGGATCATCCGCACTCTCGGCAAGGGCCTCACCGACATCCACCCGCCGCAGGGCTTCTCGGCGCAGACGAGCGCCGCGGTCACCATCCTGGCCTCCTCCCACCTGGGCTTCTCGCTGTCCACCACGCACACCTGCTCCGGCGCCGTGATGGGCGCGGGGATGGGGCGCAAGGGCGGCACCGTCCGCTGGGGCACGGCGGGCCGGATGCTGGCCGCCTGGGGCATCACCGTCCCGGCCGCGGGTCTGGTCGCGGGCGGCGCGGCGCTGCTGGCCGAGCGCGGCAACGTCGGCGTGACCGTGGTCGCCGTCCTCGGCGTACTGGTCAACGGCGCCATCTGGCTGGCCTCGCGCCGGCAGCCGGTCGACCACACCAACGTCAACGACATGCCGGAGGACTCCGCCCCGGGATCCCGCTCCGACGCACAGGACGCGGGCGTGGTGGCCGCCGCGATGAGCGCCGTCGCCCCGCCGCCGGCCGGCACGGTCCCCGAGCAGCACGGCGCGCAGGACGAGGAGTCCGAGCACGCCCGCACCAAGGCCTCCGTCTCCGGCGCCTGACGCGCCCCACCCGAAGGAAGCGAAGCACTCACCATGGACATCCACTGGTCCGCCCTGATCAACGTGTTCGGCGTCAGCCTGCTGGCTTCCGTCGCGCTGGTCGGCGTGTTCACCCTGGGCATCGTGGGCTCCGCACCGCGCAAGGACGGCGGCAGCGCCTCCGTACTCGCCCGCACCGGCGCATACCTCTGCTACGCGGTCTGCGCGGCCGCCGTGGCGTACGGCATCTACCTGATCGGCGCCTGAACCCCCGCGCACCCAGGGGTGGGTACGGCCTGCGGGCCGTACCCACCCCTCGCGCGTACCCGGGGCGCGCCGGGCGGGACGCGGGGGGGCGCTGCGTGGGGGTGGTCACACTGCTTCGCCGCAGGTCGGGGGCGAGTTGACGGTCGTGGGGGGCCGTGATGGACTTCCGGCAGCCGAACGGCGGCAGAAGAGGAAGCCGGTGCGAATCCGGCGCGGTCCCGCCACTGTCACCGGGGAGCGCCCCTCACCACACGCCACGGCCCGCCAGCGGGCTGGAAGGCCGGGGAGGCGCCGATCCGGGAGCCAGGAGACTCTCGCCGCCGGACACGTCGAGCCAGGGCGAGGACCCTGAGTGAGGACTCCGCCATGCGTGGCTTCTGCGCCCCTCCCCCACCCCGCACCTCGTCGTGTTCCTGCGAGGCTCCACAGCCCGTCGTCTGATGCCGCGTCCGCGTGCGTACGCGTACGGGGTGACGCTCGGCTTCCTCGCCGACCTCGCGCTGGGCGACCCCCGGCGCGGACACCCCGTGGCGGCCTTCGGCCGCGCGGTGAGCCGGGCCGAACGTGCCCTGTGGCGTGACGACCGCGGCGCCGGGGCGTTGTGCGCCGTGGTGTGCGCCGGCGGCGTGGCGGTCGCCGCGGCGGGCCTGAACGCGGCCGCCGGGAGGGCGCGTTCGCCGCTGCCCTCGGTGGTGCTGGCCGCGGTCGCCGGCTGGACGGTGCTCGGCGGGACCTCCCTGATCCGCGAGGCGCGGGCGATCGGCGCCGCACTCGCCGCGGGCGACGTTCCGGCGGCGCGGCGGCGGCTGCCGCACCTGTGCGGGCGGGACCCGGAGGCGCTGGACGCCGACGGCGTCGCGCGGGCGGTCGTCGAGTCGGTGGCGGAGAACACCTCCGACGCCGTGGTGGGCGCGCTGGTGTGGGGAGCGGTCGCCGGCGTGCCGGGCCTGGTGGCGTTCCGCGCGGTGAACACCCTGGACGCGATGCTGGGCCACCGCTCCCCCAGGCTGCTGCGTTTCGGCTGGGCGTCGGCGCGGCTGGACGACCTGGCGGGCTGGCCGGGAGCCCGGCTGACGGCCACGCTGGCCGCACTCGCCGGATCCGACCCGAACGGCGCGCTGCGGGCCTGGCGTGCGGACGCCGCCCGTCACCCCAGCCCCAACGCGGGTCCGGTGGAGGCCGCGTTCGCCGGGGCGCTGGGCGTACGGCTGGGCGGGACGCTGGCGTACGCGGGGCGGGTCGAGCACCGGCCGGTGCTCAACGCCGGTGGCCGGCCGGTCCGTACGGAGGACGTGGAGCGCGCGGTGCGGCTCTCCCGCCGCGTCGGCGTGCTGGCGCTGGTGACGACGACGGCCGTGAGGGTCGTGGCCGCGCGGAAGGGAAGGCGGCGGTGAACGCGGTGCGGCGGGGCGGCGGTCTGCTGGTCGCGGGGACGACCTCGGACGCCGGGAAGAGCGTGGTCACGGCCGGGGTCTGCCGCTGGCTGGCCCGCAAGGGACTGAAGGTCGCGCCGTTCAAGGCGCAGAACATGTCGCTGAACTCCTTCGTCACCCGGGAGGGCGCGGAGATCGGCCGGGCGCAGGCCATGCAGGCGGCCGCCGCCCGGGTGGAGCCCAGCGCGGCGATGAACCCGGTGCTGCTCAAACCGGGCGGCGACCGCACCAGTCAGGTCGTCCTTATGGGCAGGCCGGTGGGCGAACTGAGCGCCCGCGGCTACCACGAGGACAGGCAGCGGAAGCTGCTGGAGACGGTCGCCGGGTGCCTGGAGGAGCTGCGCGCCACCCACGACGCCGTGATCTGCGAAGGCGCGGGCAGCCCCGCCGAGATCAACCTGCGGCGCAACGACATCGTCAACATGGGCCTCGCGCGGGCGGCGCGCCTCCCCGTGGTGGTCGTCGGCGACATCGACCGCGGCGGGGTCTTCGCCTCGTTCTTCGGCACGACCGCGCTGCTGTCCCCCGAGGACCAGGCGCTGGTGTGCGGCTACCTGGTCAACAAGTTCCGCGGCGACGTGACGCTGCTGCAGCCGGGGCTGGAGATGCTGCACCGGCTCACCGGCCGCCCGTCGCTGGGCGTGCTCCCGCACCGGCACGGCCTGGGCATCGACGAGGAGGACGGGCTGCGCCTCTCGCTGCGCGGCACCGTGCGGGAGGCGTCGACGGCGCCGCCGCACGGCGCGGACGTGCTGCGGGTCGCCGTGCTGCCGGTCCCGCTGATGTCCAACTTCACCGACGTGGACGCCCTCGCCGCCGAGCCCGGCGTGGTGGTCCGCTTCTGCGACCGGCCGGAGGAACTGGCCGACGCCGACCTGGTGGTGGTGCCCGGTACCCGCGGCAGCGTGAAGGCGCTGGAGTGGCTGCGCGCACGAGGGCTGGCCGACGCCCTCGCCCGGCGTGCGGCCGAGGACCGGCCGGTGCTCGGCCTCTGCGGCGGCTACCAGGTGCTCGGCGAGCGCATCGAGGACCACGTCGAGTCGCGTGCGGGCGTCGTGAAGGGCCTGGGACTGCTTCCGGTGCGGGTGCGGTTCGCCCCCAGGAAGACGCTCGCCCGCCCGGCCGGAACCGCACTGGGCGAACCGGTCGAGGGATACGAGATCCACCACGGCGTCGCCGACGTGCGCGGCGGCGAGCCGTTCGTCACCGACGTCACCGGCGGCCGCCCCCTGGACGGCTGCCGGGTCGGCCCGGTGTGGGGCACGCACTGGCACGGCGCCCTGGAGTCCGACGCCTTCCGCCGGGCCTTCCTGCGTCGCGTCGCCTCCGACGCCGGCCGGGCCTTCGTCCCGGCTCCCGACACCGCCTTCGCGCGGCTGCGTGAGGAGCAACTCGACCGGCTGGGGGACCTGATCGAGGAACACGCCGACACCGGCGCACTGCTGCGGCTGATCGAGGAGGGCCCGCCGGGCGGGCTGCCGTTCGTCCCGCCGGGCGCGCCGTGAGCCGCAGCCGGCCGCCGACCACGACCACCACTCGCAGGAGGATCACAGCGTGACCACCCCTTATCCGTTCACCGCGATCGTGGGGATGCCGGACCTGCAACTCGGGCTGCTCCTCAACGCCGTGAACCCGGCCATCGGCGGCGTGCTGGTCCGCGGCGAGAAGGGCACCGCGAAGTCCACCGCCGTCCGGGCCGTGGCGGCGCTGCTGCCGCAGCAGGACGTCGTCTCCGGCTGCCGGTTCGGCTGCGACCCGCAGGCGCCCGACCCGCGCTGCCCCGACGGGCCGCACGGCGGCGCGGCCGCCGAGCACCGCGCCGCCGCCCTGGTGGAGCTGCCCGTCGGCACCTCCGAGGACCGGCTGATCGGCGCCCTCGACATCGAACGCGCCCTGGCGGAGGGCGTGCGGGCCTTCGAACCGGGGCTGCTGGCGAAGGCGCACCGCGGCGTGCTGTACGTCGACGAGGTGAACCTGCTCCAGGACTTCCTCGTCGACTCGCTCCTCGACGCGGCCGCGATGGGCGTGGTGCACGTCGAGCGTGAGGGCGTGTCGGTGCGGCACGCGTCGCGGTTCCTGCTGGTCGGGACGATGAACCCGGAGGAGGGCGAGCTGCGTCCCCAGCTGCTGGACCGTTTCGGGCTGACCGTCGAGGTGGCGGCGTCCCGCGAGACGGAGGAACGGGTCGAGGTGGTCCGGCGCCGCCTCGCCTACGACGCGGACCCGGACGGCTTCGGCACGCGCTGGGCCGACGAGGAGGAGACGCTGCGCGACCGGATCGCCGCCGCCCGGTCCCTGCTGCCCGCGGTGACGCTGGACGACGCGGCGCTGCGCCGGATCGCGGCGACCTGCGCCGCGTTCGAGGTCGACGGCATGCGCGCCGACATCGTGATGGCGCGTACCGCAGCCGCGCTGGCCGCGTGGGACGGCCGCACCGACGTACGGGCCGAGGACGTACGGCAGGCGGCACTGCTGGCGCTTCCGCACCGGCGCCGGCGCAACCCGTTCGACGCGCCCGGCCTGGACGAGGAGAAGCTGGACGAGACGCTGCGGGAGCACGGGGACGACGACGGGCCGGACGGCGATCCCGACCCCGAGCCGGACCCGGGCGGACCGGACGACGGCTCCGGCGACGACGGCCCGGACGACGGCGGACGGCCGCGCCGGGACGGTACGGACGAGCCGGGCGTACCGGAGCAGCGCGCGGAGAACACGCCGGACGCGCCCGCGCACCAGGACGCGTCGCCCGACCAGGAGGCTTCCGGACAACAGCCGTCGTCCGAACAGCAGGCGCCCCGGCCGCAGTCCGGCGCTCCGGCGGGCGAACGCCCGCCCGCACGCGCCTCCGAGCCGTTCCGCACCCGGGTCCTGACGGTGCCGGGTCTCGGCGAGGGCGCGGCCGGGCGCCGCTCGCGGGCACGGACCGCGCACGGCCGCACCTCCGGTGCGCGCCCCCCGCGGGGCGCCCTGTCGGCTCTGCACCTGTCCGCCACCGTGCGGGCCGCCGCACCGCACCAGCGGACGCGGGGCCGCAGCGGTCCGGGGCTGCTGCTGCGCCGCGAGGACCTGCGCGAAGCCGTACGCGAGGGCCGCGAGTCGAACCTCGTGCTCTTCCTGGTGGACGCCTCCGGTTCGATGGCCGCACGGAAGCGGATGAGCGCGGTCAAGGGCGCCGTGCTGTCCCTGCTGCTGGATGCCTACCAGCGGCGGGACAAGGTCGGCCTGATCACCTTCCGCCGCGCCGGCGCCGAGGTCGCGCTGCCGCCGACGTCGTCGGTGGACGCGGCCGCCGCGCGGCTGGAGTCGCTGCCCACCGGCGGGCGTACGCCGCTGGCCGCCGGGCTGCTCACGGCGCGCGAGGTGCTGCGGGTGGAGCGGCTGCGCGACCCGGCGCGCCGCCCGCTGCTGGTCGCCGTGACCGACGGCCGTGCCACCGGGGGGCCCGAGCCCGTCCGACGCGCGCAGCACGCGGCCGGACTGCTGGCGGCGGAGGGCACCGCGTCGGTCGTCCTGGACTGCGAGGCGGGCCCCGTCCGGCTCGGTCTGGCCGCCGAACTGGCCGCGGCTCTGGGCGCGGAGGCCGTCACGCTCGACGACCTGCGGGCCGACGCCGTCACCGGTCTGGTGCGCTCGCTGCGCGACACGGCGGGAACCGTTCCGACTCCGAGGAGGGCCGCGTAATGCCGAAGGGACAGCCCGACGTCGTTCCGGACGACGGACTGACCACCCGCCAGCGGCGCAACCGGCCGCTGCTGGCGGTGCACACCGGAACCGGCAAGGGGAAGTCGACGGCCGCGTTCGGCATGGCGCTGCGCGGCTGGAACCAGGGGTGGCCGATCGGGGTGTTCCAGTTCGTGAAGTCGGCCAAGTGGAAGGTCGGCGAGGAGCGGGCGCTGCGGGTGCTGGGCGGCTCCGGCGAGGGCGGCACGGTCGACTGGCACAAGATGGGCGAGGGCTGGTCGTGGATCCGGCGGGACACCTCGCTGAGCAACGAGGACGCCGCCCGGGAGGGCTGGGAGCAGGTACGGCGCGACCTGGCGGCGGAGACCTACCGGCTGTACGTCCTGGACGAGTTCGCCTACCCCCTGCACTGGGGCTGGGTGGACACCGCCGAGGTGGTCGAGGTGCTGCGGGACCGGCCCGGCTTCCAGCACGTGGTGATCACCGGCCGGAACGCGCCGCAGGCGCTGCTGGACGCGGCGGACCTGGTCACCGAGATGACGAAGGTGAAACACCCGATGGACGCCGGGCAGAAGGGCCAGAAGGGCATCGAGTGGTGAGGGCATGATTGGGGTACCGCGCCTGGTCGTCGCGGCGCCCTCCTCCGGTGCCGGCAAGACGACGTTCGCCACCGGGCTGATGGCCGCCTTCCGGGAGCGGGGGCTGAAGGTCTCCCCGCACAAGGTCGGTCCCGACTACATCGACCCCGGCTACCACGGTCTCGCCACCGGGCGGCCCGGACGCAACCTGGACGCCTACCTGTGCGGCACCGATCTCGTCGGACCGCTCTTCGCCCACGGCGCGGCGGACGCCGATCTCGCCGTCGTGGAGGGCGTGATGGGCCTGTACGACGGAGCGTCCGGGCAGGGCGAGCTGGCGTCCACGGCACAGGTGGCCAAGCTGCTGCGGGCACCGGTCGTCCTGGTGGTGGACGCCTCCTCGCAGTCCCGGTCGGTGGCGGCGCTGGTGCACGGCTTCGCGTCGTGGGACCCGCAGGTGCGGATCGGCGGCGTGGTGCTGAACCGGGTGGCCTCCGACCGGCACGAGCGGCTGCTGCGGGAGGCGCTGGACCACGCGGGGGTGCCGGTGCTGGGGGCGCTGCGCCGTTCGGAGGCGGTGGGCACCCCGAGCCGGCACCTCGGCCTGGTGCCCGTCGCCGAACGCCGGGCCGACGCGGTGCAGTCGGTGGCCGCACTCGCCGAACGGGTGCGGCTCGGCTGCGATCTGGAGGGCCTGCTGGCGCTGGCACGCAGTGCGCCCCCGCTGGACGCCGCCCCGTGGGACGCGGCCGCCGCGGTGGGGACGGCCGCGGTGGGGCCCCACGGCCCGGGTACGGGCGGCCCGGATCCGGTGGCCGACGGCACGCGCCCGGTGGTGGCGGTCGCCGGAGGCCCGGCCTTCACGTTCTCCTACACCGAGCACGCCGAACTGCTGCACGCGGCGGGCGCGGAGGTGGTCGTCTTCGACCCGCTGCGCGACGAGGCGCTGCCGCCCGGCACGCGCGGTCTGGTGATCGGCGGCGGCTTCCCCGAGATGCACGCCGCCGACCTGGCCGCCAACACGCCGCTCCGTCACGCCGTCGCGGCGTTCCGCGGGCCGGTGGCCGCCGAGTGCGCCGGGCTGCTCTACCTGGCGCGCGAACTGGACGGCCGCCCGATGTGCGGCGTACTGGACGCGTCGGCGGAGATGACCGGCCGGCTGACGCTCGGCTACCGCGAAGCGGTGGCGCTCGGGGACAGCGCGCTGGCCGCGGCCGGGGCCCGGGTGCGGGCGCACGAGTTCCATCGCACCGCCCTCGCCCCCGGAGCGGGGCCCACCCCCGCCTGGGGACTGGTGCGGCCCGCCGAACAGGCCCGCCGCACCGAGGGTTTCGTCCAGGGGCACGTGCACGCCTCCTACCTGCACGTGCACTGGGCCGGGACGCCGGAACTGGCCCGCCGGTTCGCCGAGCGGTGCGCGCGGTGGTGACCCACCGCGCCACGTCCGTGGGCCGGGTGACCGTCGGCGTCGGCGCCCGGCGGGGGGCGACGCCGGAGGAGGTGTGGGAGGCGGTCACCCGGGCGCTGCGGGAGGCGTCCGCGGATGGGCCGGTGGCCGTCGCCGCCCTGGCCACCGTGGACGTACGGGCCGGCGAGCCCGGGCTGCTCGCCGCCGCGCGGCGGCTCGGGGTGCCGCTCCGGGCCTATCCGGCGGGCGCCCTCGCCGCCGTCCACGTGCCGCACCCCTCCCGGGTGGTCCGGGAGGCGGTGGGCACGCCGTCGGTCGCCGAGGCGGCGGCGCTGCTGGCCTCGGGCGAGGGGGCACGGCTGCTGGTGACGAAACGCACCGCGGCGGCTGCTTCGGGCGGCGGCCGGGGCGGGCCCGCCCGGGTCACGGTCGCCGTGGCCCGGCCGCCGGGCGGGCCCGCGGCGTACGGCCGCGTCCGGCGGTGACGCCCGCGGGCGGGACCCGGGCGGTTCCGCGGTGAGGCGGTACCCATCCGGACGGCCCTGGGCGACGAACCCTCCAGGGCGGTGAGTAACGTCTCACCAGCAGCGCACCGAGTCCGCGACACCCGAGGAGCACCCGTGACAACCCCGCCCGCACTACTCCTGGTCGGCCATGGCCCCCAGGACGACGACGGTGCCGACGCCTTCCGTTCGCTGCTGTCCGAACTGGCCGCCCGCAACCCGGAGTTCCCCGTCGCCGGCGGTTTCGGGGAACAGTCGCCGCCGCCGCTCGACGGGGTGGTCACCGACCTGGCGGAGGCGGGCGCCACGCGGGTGGTTGCTCTGCCGCTCACGCTGGCCCCGGCCGGCGAGTCCGACCGCGCCCTGGCGGCGGCGCTGGCCCGCGAGGAGGAGCTGCGCGACGGGGCGTCGTACCTCTGCGCACGCCCTCTCGGGCCCGAACCGGCTTTGCTGGACGTGCTGGAGCAGCGGCTCGACGAGGCTCTGGGAGGTTCGGCGCGCACGCCCGCGGACCGTGCCGCCACGACGGTGCTGCTGGTCGGCGCCGGTGCTGCCGATCCGGCGGCCAACGCCGAGGTGCACCGCGCGGCACGGCTGCTGTGGGAGGGCCGCGGGTACGGCGGCGTGGAAACGGCGTTCGTGTCGCACGCGGCACCCGACGTGGCGTCCGGCCTGGACCGCTGCCGCGCGCTGGGCGCGCAGCGCATCGTGGTGCTGCCGTACTTCCTCTTCCCCGGCGCGCAGCCCACGCGCATCCGGCTCCAGACCGAGGGCTGGGCCGCGGTGCACCCCGAGACCACGGTGGTGAGCGCCGACGTGATCGGCTCCGGCGGAACACCCGCCGGACTGGCCGGGCTCGCCGGACTGGTGGAGGAGCGCTACCGGGAGGCGGTCACGGCGGCACCGGAGGCGCAGTGCGGCAGCTGCGGCGCACGGGTGCCCCGCCGGCGCCGCTCGGCGGAGGCGGACACCTCGGAGCGGAACTCCGGGCATGCCGAGGCCCACTGACGGTCCGGACCGTCCGGTCCCTGGCGACCGACCGCCCCCGCAGGGCCGGGCCCACGAACCGGACCTGCGGCACCACGGCGACGCGGAGACCCGTGACGAGGGCGCGGCCCTGACCGACCTCGCGGTCAACGTCCGGGCGGGGACCCCGCCGGAGTGGCTGCGGGCCCGGATCGCCGCCTCGCTGGACGGGCTGGCGGCCTATCCGGACGGACGGGCGGCCCGGCGCGCGGTGGCGGCGCGGCACGGGCTGCCGATCGAGTGCGTCCTGCTGACCGCGGGCGCGGCGGAGGCTTTCGTGCTGGTGGCGCGGGGGCTGGCGGGTCGTCGGCCGGTCGTGGTGCACCCGCAGTTCACCGAGCCCGAGTCCGCGCTGCGGGACGCCGGCCGCCCCGTCGCCCGCGTGCTGCTGCGGCCGGAGGACGGTTTCCGGCTCCGTGCGGGGGACGTGCCCGCGGACGCGGACCTGGTGGTGGTCGGCAACCCCGTCAACCCGACCTCGGTCCTGCACCCGGCCGGCGTGCTGGAGGAACTCGCCCGGCCCGGCCGCACGCTGGTCGTCGACGAGGCGTTCATGGACGCGGTGCCGGGCGAACGCGAGTCGCTGGCGCCGCTGGTGGGCCGACTGCCGGGACGGCTGGTCGTCCTCCGGAGCCTGACCAAGACCTGGGGCCTGGCCGGGCTGCGGGTGGGATACGTGCTCGCCGGCCCGGAAGACGTACGCCGGCTGGCACGGCACCAGCCGCTGTGGGCGGTCTCCACCCCCGCGCTGGCCGCGGCAGAGGCCTGCTGCGCGCCGGAGGCGCTGCAGGAGGCCGAAGCGGCGGCGAAACGTTTCGCGGACGACCGCGCCTACCTGGCGGCCCGGCTGGCCGCGCTGCCGTCGGATCGTCGCCTGGCGCCGGTCGAGCCCGCGGAGGGCCCGTTCCTGCTCGTCTGGCACCCCGACGCGGCCGGTGTGCGGGAGCGGTTGCGGGACCGCGGGTTCGCGGTGCGCAGAGGCGACACGTTCCCGGGGCTGGGCGGGGAGTGGCTGCGGATCGCGGTCCGCGACCGCGCCACGACCGACCGGCTCGTCGCCGCCCTCGCCACGCTGTAGGGGAACCACCCCGGGCACGGGCCTCCGGCTCTCCGCCCCGCACGTCCGCTCCTGCGAGCCGGTGAGGACGGAGGGGCCGGAGGACCGGAGGACTCGAGACCCCGGAGGCCCGCGAACCGCCGCTCCGGGCGGCCGGGGTCGCCGGTGGCGGGGTCGCCGTTCGCCGCCCGTGTCCGACGATGCGTCCCCGACCGGCCCGCGACGTCGTGGCCCCGGGGCCGCAGGCCCTGGGGACCGTGCGCGCGAGCGCCACCACGGGCGGTCGGCCGCGTCAGGGGGACGCGGACGCGAGCCGGTGAGCCTTTCCGGTCACAGCACTAGGTGTATTGCTCATGAGCGTTGTTGACACTCACAGGTCTTGATCATGGCGAAGGCCTCCGTGTGTGGTGGAGGTGTCGAATCTTCACCGCACGGAGGCCTTCGTGTCCCACCGTAATGCCCGTCTGACT
>NZ_JAVREQ010000024.1:0-100795 GCF_031845485.1 Streptomyces hazeniae | reverse complement strand
CGCCCGGTTACTTTCCGAACCCGGAAGCTAAGCCTTATTGCGCCGATGGTACTGCGAGGGGGACCTCGTGGGAGAGTAGGACGCCGCCGAACAATCATTGACGGGAGCCCCGTCGGCCTTCGGGCCGGCGGGGCTTTCGCCGTTTCCAGACCCGGTGTTCAGCCTCGGGCCCGGGGCGGTGAATGTCGGAACCGGTTCCGGCACCCGTACGCGCAAGCGCTTACAGACGTCCCGCGGCCTTCAACGCGAGGTAGGCGTCGACCAGGCGCGGCGCGAGAACGCCGGGCGTCGCGTCGACGACCGTCACTCCGTGGCGGCGCAGGAGATCGGCCGCGCTGCGGCGTTCCCCCTGGGCGCGCGTCGCCGCTCCCGCCTCGTACACCGCGTCCACCGAACCCCGGTTGCGAGTCATCTCCTCCAGTCGCGGGTCGGCCACCGCCGCGGCCAGCACCGTGTGCCTCTGCGTCAGCAGCGGCAGTACCGGCATCAGACCCTCCTCCACGGCGGCGGTCTCCAAGCCGGTCAGGAGCACGATCAGCGAGCGCCGGCGCGCCATGTGCAGTGCGGTGGACGCCAGCCCTCGGGCGTCGGCCTCCACCAACTCCGCTTCCAGCGGGGCCATCGCCGAGACGAAGGAAGGCAGTACGTCCTGTGCGGACTTCCCGCGCACGGTGGCCCGGACGCGACGGTCGTAAGCCAGCAGATCCACGCGGTCGCCCGCCCGGGAGGCGACGGCGGCCAGCAGCAGCGCGGCGTCCATCGCCGTGTCCAGCCGTGGCGCGTCGCCCACGCGGCCCGCTGCCGTACGACCGGTGTCGAGGACGACGAGGACGTGACGGTCCCGCTCCGGACGCCAGGTACGGACGGCGACGTCGGACTGCCGCGCCGTCGCACGCCAGTCGATCGACCGGGTGTCGTCGCCCGGGACGTACTCGCGGAGGCTGTCGAACTCGGTGCCCTCGCCCCGGGTGAGGATGCTGGTGCGTCCGTCCAGTTCGCGGAGCCGCGCGAGCTTGGCCGGGAGATGTCTGCGGCTTTCGAACGGGGGCAGCACGCGGATCGTCCAGGGAACGTCGTGGCCGCCTTGCCGTGCGGCGAGCCCCAGAGGGCCGAGGGACCTGACCGTCACCCGAGCCGAACGCAGGTCGCCGCGCCGGCCGGGCCGGAGGCGGGTGGTGAGTCGCGTGCGTTCGCCCGCCGGGACGTCGAGCCGGTGGCGGGAGGAGCGCCCTGCCTCCGGGCTCTCGGCGCCGCCGCTGGGGGGCCAGGCGTCGCGGAACACGCCACGCAGCAGACGGGAGGAGGTGTTGGTGACCAGCAGGGTCACCGTCGCACTCTCACCGAGTCGAACTGATGTGTCACCGGAACGGGTGAAATGGAGCGTTCGTACTGGCGCGGCGCGGAGAAGGTCGTAGACGATGGCGAGGAGCAGGGGGAGTTCCACGGCCAGGACGCCGGCCCAGCCGGGGAACACCAGTCCGACGAGTAGCGCGCCCAGAGCTGCGACCAGAGCGGCGCGTCCGGTGAGAGCCATGGCCAGGCCTCAGCGGGGGACCGGCACGTGGGCCAGGACGGAATGGATGACGCTGTCCGGGCTGACGCCTTCCATCTCCGCTTCCGGACGGAGCTGGATCCGGTGGCGGAGGGTGGGAAGGGCCAAAGCCTTCACATCGTCCGGAATGACGTAATCGCGGCCGGTCAGCCAGGCCCAGGCACGCGCGGTGGCGAGCAGAGCGGTGGCGCCTCGGGGAGAGACACCGAGGGAGAGAGAGGGGGATTCGCGGGTGGCGCGGCAGACGTCGACGACGTAACCGGTGATCTCCGCCGAAACGGACGTCCCGGCGACGGCCCTGCGTGCCGCGTCCAGCGCCTCCCGGCCGGCGACGGGACGCAGGCCGGCGGCGGACAGGTCGCGAGGATCGAAGCCGTCGGCGTGCCGGGTGAGGACGCCGATCTCGTCCTCCCTGGAGGGCAGCGGCACGTTGAGCTTCAACAGGAAGCGGTCGAGCTGAGCCTCGGGAAGGGGGTAGGTGCCCTCGTACTCGACCGGGTTCTGGGTGGCGGCGACGAGGAACGGATCGGGCAGCGGTCGGGGTGTCCCGTCGACGGAGACCTGCCGTTCCTCCATGGCTTCCAGGAGCGACGCCTGCGTCTTGGGGGGAGTCCGGTTGATCTCGTCGGCGAGGAGAAGGTGGGTGAAAACAGGGCCGGCCTGGAAGGAGAACTCGGCGGCCCGGGCGTCGTACACCAGGGATCCGGTGATGTCGCTCGGCATCAGGTCGGGCGTGAACTGTACGCGCTTGGTGTCGAGTTCGAGCGTGGCGGCGAGGGCGCGCACGAGCAGCGTCTTCGCGACGCCGGGGACGCCCTCGAGCAGGACGTGGCCTCGGCACAGCAGGGCGATGACGAGGCCGGTGACGGCGGCGTCCTGTCCGACGACGGCCTTGGAGATCTCGGTGCGCAGCGCCTCGAGTGCGCTGCGGGCGCTGTCTGCGGAGGGGACGCTCACGAGGTGCGGTCCTTGTCTGTCGGTGGTGCGGTGACGGGCGACGGAGGTGGTGCGGTCGGTCGGTGGCCGACCTGGCCTTCGAGGGCGTCGAGCTGGTCCGCCAGCAGGACCAGCGCCCGGTCGTCGGCCGGGGCGGGACCGAAGAGCAGTGCATGCACGTCCCCGCTGTGGTGCCGGGCCAGGGCCGGCAGGAGTCGCTCGGGCGCGTCCGCCTGCGTGGTGCTCACGCCCACGAGGGGTGCCAGTCGTCGACGGCTCGCTTCGCGCAGAGCTTCGGCGGCGCGGTCGCGGGCCTGCGTCTGACGGTAGAGGCGAGCACGGCCCTCGGTGGTCTCGGAAGCCCGGACGACGACCGGGAGGCGTTCGGGTACCAGTGGCCCGAGGCGACGTGCCCGCCAGAGGGCTGCCAGCAGGGCGGCGAAGGCGAGTTGGAGGAGGCCCCAGCGCCAGCCGCCGGGAAGGAGGTCGAAGAAGCCGTCCGGGCCGCCCCGGTCGGCGGCGGAGTCGGACAGCGAAGGGAGGTACCAGACGAGCTGCGGTCGTGAGCCGAGTAGTTGGAGGGCGAGTGAGGCGTTGCCGTGGTCGTCCAGCCGGTCGTTGTGCAGCGGGTGGGGCGTGCCGAGGAGGACCGTGTCCCCGTCGCCCCTCTCCGACGCGGTGACCACCAGGGTCGGCCGCGCGTCCCGGGGGTAGCAGGCGTGGGCGGTCTCGTCGGCGGTGCGGTAACGGACTCCGCCGAGGTCGGTGTCGCCCGCGCGTCGGGCCGCGGGCAGGTCGCAGCGGGGCGGGGTGGCCTCCGCAGCCGCGCTGGTTTTCGTCGCCTCGATGCCTGGCGCGAGGACGGACGTGGCGCGCGGGCCTGCACCGACCACGACGGTACGGCCGCCGGTGTCGGCCACCGCGCGCAGTGACGTCAGCTGCTCGCGGCTCAGGACGTCCGGTCGGGTGACCAGCACGGTGGTGTCCGGTCCGGCGGCGGCCGCGGCCTCGGCGCCGGTGGTCACGACGGTGGTGGTGACGCCGCGTTCGGTGAGCAGTTCGGCGACTGCCAGGCTTCCGTACGCGTCCGGGGAGCGCGGGTCCAGCGCGCCGTGGTGTTCTCCGGAACGCAGCGCGGCGAGCGTCACGCCGGCCACGGCGAGGATCGCGGCGGCGACCAGCAGGCCGCGCAGGCGTGCCCAGACGTGCCCGGCGGTGGGGGAGACGGAGGTCGTCGGACGGCTCACCGGTCGCTCCCGGTGCCGGTGCCGGTGCCGCTCCCGCTTCCGGCGCCGGTGAGTGTGGGTGTGGTCCGGCGGAGGGTCTCGTCCAGGTCGCGGATGCGGCGGTAGGTGTCCTGCCGCGCCGCCCGCCCGGCGTAGGTGTCCTCGTCGAACGCGACGGCGGCGTCGCGCAGCGCGCCTGCCTGGGCGGGCAGCAGGCGGCCGGCCTCGTGCGCCGCCTCGTCGGCGGTGCGGCCGGGACGGGGGTCGAGCAGCGTCCGCTCCTCCAGGGAGCGCACGAGTGCCCGCATGGCCTCGCGTACGGCCTCGCTCCACCGCCCGGCGGCCGCGTGTGCGTCGGCGGTGGCGCGGTGCTCGTCGGCGGTGCGGGGGCGGTCCTCGAAGAGAGCGGGGCGGGCCGGGCCGGTTGTCCGGTGGGGGGTGCCCAGGCGTGCCCACAGGGCGGCGACCAGCAGCACCAGGGCGCCCACCAGGACCGTGACGCCGACGGCTCCGCCGGGCACGACGTCCACGGCGGAGCCGAGCAGCTCGCCCAGCTTCTCCCAGACCCAGTCGACGGCCTGCTCGAGAAGACTCGGGTCGTCGCGGTGGTAGACGGGCTCGGAGAGTTCGCGTTCCGCGTCGCGCCGGGCGGGTTCGCGCGGCGTGGTGACCGGCGGGGCGTCCTCGCCGAGGACGCGGGCCACGGCGGAACCCCCCGGCATGTGCGTCAGCTCCCCGCCGGACCGGGCGGCGCGGAACCGCTCGCGTCGACGCCCGCGGCGCGTGCGAGCTCCAGGTCCAGGGCCTCCCGGCGGATGCGCTGGTCCATGTAGAGCAGGGCCGTGATGCCCGCGCTGAGGGGCAGCGTCACGGTCATGGCCAGGACGCCGCCGATGCCGACGATGATCAGGTACGTCCAGGAGAACGTCAGCGAGCCGCTGAGGACGACGTCGCGGAGGCCGTCGCCCTCGATGACGGAGGCGAGCACCGAGGACGGGATCTGCACGATGAGACTGACGATCTGCACCAGGAGCCAGGCCAGGATCTGGATGCCGAAGATGCGCCACCAGCTGTTCCGGACGAGCTTGGCGGAGCGGCGCAGCGCGGTGGTGACGCGCTGCCGCTCCAGCATGAGCGCCGGTGCGGCCAGGCAGTACCGGATCCACAGCCAGATCCCGCAGGCGGCGCCGCCGATCATGCCGAGGAGGAGGAGGCCGCTTCCGGCGACGGTGGCGCCGGCGGCCAGCAGAACGATCCCCGGCAGCGTTCCGGCGAGGACCGAGCCCGTCACGATCAGCATGACCAGCACGGTGAGGCCGAGCATGCGGCCGAGCTGGGGCCGCGATTCGCGCCAGGCCTCCGACATGTTCACCGTGCGGCCGAGGACGGCGCGGCTGACGACGATGGTGAGCATCGCGGTGGCGATGACCGTGCCGACGAGGGTGGCGAGGAGGGTGATTCCGGCGCTGCTGAACGTTGCGCTCATCGCGTCGAGCAGTTCGTCCGTACTGGGTCGCGGGTTGTTCTCGAGGGCCTCCAGCCCGTCGTTGCCGCGCAGCCATATGCCGTTGGCGACGGTGGACGCGAGCTGCACCAGCACGGCGACGCCGAGGGCGACCCCCAGGGCGGTGCGCCAGTGGGCGCGGGCGGTGGACACGGCGCCGTCGAGGATCTCCCCGACGCCGAGCGGCCGCAGCGGGATGACGCCGGGCTTGGCGGCGGGCGGGCGCCCCCACTGGTTCCAGGCTCCCCACCCCGGCGGCTGCCCGGGCGCCGGGTGCCCCGGCCCGCCCGGGTGCGGCGGGGCGGCGCCCCATCCGCCGCCCGCGGAAGCCGGCGGCTGCTCGGCCGACCACTTCCCCGGCTGCACGTTCCCCGGCACGCGCCCAGGCTGCGCGTCGGGACGTTCCGGCTGGTCGCCGGGCCGTCCCTGCCGCCCCGCGCCCGGCGGTTCGGGCGGCGGGGTCCGGGAGGCGTCGTCGGCCGGACTCCCCTCGGCGCCCTTCGAGGGCTCGGACGGGGAGGATCCGGGCGAGGCCCAGCCCGGAGAATCGTTCATTTCTGCCACTCCTTCGCCTGGTTCGCTGCCATCGTGCCACGACCGGTGGCGGCCGGGCGTTTCTTTTGGATCACGCCCTAGAGGTGGGGCCTCTGCGGGTCGTGCGCCTTCTGCGCCGCGCCGGTGCGGGGCAGACTGGGCGGATGACAGATCACAGTGTTCCGGTACTCCGGTGGACGGACGCACCCGAGGGCCCCGCGGTGCTGCTCCTGGACCAGACGCGGCTGCCTGCCGAGGAGGCGGAGCTGCGGTGCGGCGACGTGCCGTCCCTGGTCTCCGCGATCCGGTCCCTCGCGGTGCGGGGCGCGCCCCTGCTGGGCATAGCGGGCGCGTACGGGGTGGCGCTGGCCGCCGCGCGCGGGGAGGACGTGCCGAAGGCGGCGGGCGTGTTGGCCGGCGCCCGGCCGACCGCGGTGAACCTGGGGTACGGCGCGCGCCGGGTGGAGGGTGCCCATGGCCGGGCGGTCGCGGAGGGCGCCGGGCCGGAGGCGGCCGCGGCGGTGGCCCTGGCCGAGGCCCGTGCCCTGCACGCGGAGGACGCCGAGGCGAGCGACCGGATGGCCGAGCACGGCCGGGACCTGCTGCTGAACACGCTGCTCGGCGACCGCCGGGGCGCGCGCGATCTGAGGCTGCTGACGCACTGCAACACCGGCTCCCTCGTCTCGGGCGGCGGCGGCACGGCGTTCGCGGTCGCCCGGGCGGTGCACCGGGCGGAGCGGCTGGAGCGCCTGTGGGTGGACGAGACGCGGCCGTTGCTGCAGGGGGCGCGACTGACCGCCTTCGAGGCGGAGCGGGACGGCCTGCCGTACAGCGTGCTGGTGGACGGTGCCGCGGGCTCGCTGTTCGCGGCGGGCCGGGTCGACGCGGTGCTGATCGGCGCGGACCGGATCGCGGCGGACGGCTCGACGGCGAACAAGGTGGGGAGTTTCCCGCTGGCGGTGCTCGCCCGGCACCACGGGGTGCCGTTCCTGGTCGTGGCCCCGGTGACGACCATCGACCCGGAGACGCCGGACGGCGCGGCCATCGAGATCGAGCAGCGGTCGGCGGAGGAGGTGACCGCGAACGCGCCGAAGGGCGCCGAGGCGTACAACCCGGCGTTCGACGTGACGCCCGCCGAGCTGGTCACGGCCATCGTGACGGAACGTGGTGTGGTCTCCCCGGTCGGTCGTGACGGGATCGCGGCGGTGTGTTCCGCACCACCGACGGGAGCGTCACGATCGCGCAATGGGATGATGAACTCATGAAGGGACGCGTCCTCGTCGTCGACGACGACACCGCACTGGCAGAGATGCTCGGCATCGTGCTGCGCGGCGAAGGCTTTGAACCGTCGTTCGTGTCGGACGGCGACAAGGCGATCGCCGCTTTCCGCGAGACGAAACCGGACCTGGTGCTGCTCGATCTGATGCTGCCCGGCCGGGACGGTATCGAGGTGTGCCGCCTGATCCGTGCCGAGTCAGGGGTACCGGTGGTCATGCTGACCGCGAAGAGCGACACCGTCGACGTGGTGGTCGGTCTGGAATCCGGTGCCGACGACTACATCGTCAAGCCGTTCAAGCCGAAGGAACTGGTGGCCCGCATCCGGGCGCGGCTGCGCCGTTCGGAGGAGCCCGCCCCGGAGCAGCTCGCCATAGGCGACCTGGTGATCGACGTCGCCGGCCACTCGGTGAAGCGCGACGGGCAGTCCATCGCGCTGACCCCGCTGGAGTTCGACCTGCTGGTGGCACTGGCCCGGAAGCCCTGGCAGGTGTTCACCCGCGAGGTGCTGCTGGAGCAGGTGTGGGGCTACCGGCACGCCGCCGACACCCGGCTGGTGAACGTGCACGTGCAGCGGCTGCGGTCGAAGGTCGAGAAGGACCCGGAGCGGCCGGAGATCGTGGTCACCGTCCGCGGCGTCGGGTACAAGGCCGGACCGGGCTGACGAGCCCGCACAGGTGACGGAGATGCCCGAGAGGCCGGACGGGTCCCGCATGGCGCGGTTGTGGCGGGCGGGCGGTGCGCTGTTCTCCGAGGGGTTGCTGCCCGAGGGGGCGACGGGGACCCGCTCCCATCCGGTGTTCCGGATGGCGGTCCGGCTGATTCGCCGTCCGCTGCTGCCTGCCGTGCGCCTGTGGCGCCGGAACATCCAGCTCCGGGTGGTCGCGGCGACGCTGATGATGTCGCTGTGCGTGGTGGTGCTGCTGGGGATCGTGGTGACCGGCCAGGTCCGGAACGGTTTGCGGGAGGCGAAGGAGCAGGCGGCGCAGAGCCAGGCCGCCGGCGGCTTCGCCTTCGCCCAGCAGGTGGCGGACGCCTCCAGCGGTCGCGGCTTCACCGACGGCGGCTCCGACCCGGCGGACGGTCCCGTGGACCAGTCCGCCGGTCCCTGGCTGAACAGCCTGGCCGAGCAGCTCTCCAGCGGCGGGCAGGGCGTCTTCTCCGTGGTCGTGCTCAATTCCGACCCCGACGACTCGCCGCCCTCCCTGGACCAGGGGACTCGTCCGCTCGGCCCGCGCGCCTCGGACGACGTGGACCCGGTCCGCACCATCCCGGCGGAGCTGCGGAGCACGCTCGACACGAAGGACGGCACCTACCAGCAGTTCGCCCTGGTGCACCGTCCCGGCGGCGCCACCGAGCCCGGGCTGATCATCGGCAAGCGGGTCAGCGACCTGAACGGCAATCCGTACCAGCTCTACTACGTCTTCCCGTTCGCCCAGGAACAGGAGACGCTCAACCTGGTCAAGGGCACGCTGATCACCGCCGGGGTGTTCGTGGT
Source organism: Streptomyces hazeniae (assembly GCF_031845485.1). Classification (NCBI taxonomy): domain Bacteria; kingdom Bacillati; phylum Actinomycetota; class Actinomycetes; order Kitasatosporales; family Streptomycetaceae; genus Streptomyces; species Streptomyces hazeniae. The sequence goes on along the minus strand of NZ_JAVREQ010000024.1, from coordinate 92,270 downwards.
CGCGCTGCTCGGCGCCATCGCCTGGCTGGTCGTACGCCAGGTGGTCACCCCGGTCCGGATGGCCGCGGGCATCTCCGAACGGCTGGCGGCCGGGCGGCTGCGGGAGCGGATGAAGGTCGCCGGCGAGGACGACATCGCCCGTCTGGGGGAGTCGTTCAACAAGATGGCCCAGAACCTCTACCGCAAGATCCACCAGCTCGAGGAGCTGTCCCGGATGCAGCGGCGGTTCGTGTCCGACGTGTCGCACGAACTGCGGACGCCACTGACGACCGTGCGGATGGCCGCGGACGTGATCCACGCCGCGAAGGACGACTTCGACCCGGTCACGGCCCGTTCGGCGGAGCTGCTCCTCGGCCAGCTCGACCGGTTCGAGTCGCTGCTGGGCGAACTGCTGGAGATCTCCCGCTTCGACGCGGGCGCCGCGGCGCTGGAGGCCGGTCCCGTCGACCTGCGGGACGTGGTGCACCGCGTGGTGGACGGCTGCGCGCCGCTCGCCGAACGCACCGGCAGCCCGGTGCGCGTGCTGGGGGACGAGCAGCCGGTGATGGTCGAGGCCGACGGCCGCCGGGTGGAGCGGGTGCTGCGCAACCTGCTGGACAACGCGATAGAGCACGGCGAGGGACGCGATGTGGTGATACGTCTGGCTGCCGGCGGCGGTGCCGCCGCGGTCGCGGTGCGGGACTACGGCATCGGCCTGAAGCCGAGCGAGGTCAACCGGGTGTTCAGCCGCTTCTGGCGCGCCGATCCCGCCCGTGCCCGTACCACCGGCGGTACCGGGCTGGGGCTGGCGATCGCCCTGGAGGACGCGCGGCTGCACGGCGGCTGGCTCCAGGCCTGGGGCGAGCCGGGGGGCGGTTCGCAGTTCCGGCTCACGCTGCCGCGCACCGCGGGCGATCCGCTGAGCGGCTCGCCGATACCGTTGGAGCCCGCCGACTCGCGCCGCCGCCGCGGCGCAGAAGGGGTGCTGCCGCCCCGCAACCGGGTGTCCGCGAACGGGCAGGGCGGCCGCGGAGAGGAGACGGAGGATGAGGGCTGACCGACGGCGCCGCACAGGCGTCGGTGCGCTGCTGTCCCTCGCCCTTCTCCTGTCCGGGTGCGCCTCCATGCCCGCCGACGGCCAGGTCACCCCGGTCGAGCCCTCCCAGCGGGCCGAGCAGGAGTCGCGGGTCCGCGTGTACGGCCTCAGCCCGCAGAAGGGCGGGGAGCCGCAGGACATCGTGCGCGGCTTCCTGGAGGCCACCACCAGCGACGAGCCCGGCTTCAGCACGGCTCGTGAGTACCTCACCAAGGACGCCGCGAAGGCATGGGATCCGTTCGCCGGGACCACCGTGCTCGAGCGCGGACCGGTCACCGAGGGCGGCGTCCCCGACGGGGCGAGGAAGAACGGCTCCACGGTGATGGTCACCGGGGAGCGGGCCGCGCGGCTCGACACCCGGCACGCCTACCGGCCCGACAGCGGCCGGCTCACCGACGCCTTCCACCTGACCGAGGTCGAGGGCGAGGGCTGGCGCATCGACCGGCTCCCCGACGGCCTCGTCCTCGGATCGTCCGACTTCGAGCGCATCTACCGCTCCGTGGACATCTACTACTTCGCGCGGCTCGGCCCCGGAGCCCCGTCCGTGAACCGGGGACAGGACGTGCTGGTGGCCCAGCCGGTGTACGTCCGGTCGCGCATCGAACCCGTCGCCGACACGGTGCGGGCCCTGCTCGAAGGCCCCACCGACTGGCTCGACCCGGTCGTGCGCACCGCCTTTCCCGACGACACGCTGCTGGCTCGCAGAAACAGCGTGACCGTGCAGGACTCGGGGGCGGTGACCGTGCGGCTCAACCGGGCGGGGGCGAAGGCCGGCGGCGCCCGGTGCGAACGGATGGCCGCGCAGGTGCTCCACAGCGTGCAGTCGCAGGCCTCGTCGAAGGTGACGAGCGTCGCGCTCCGGGGCCCCGACGGCGAGATCTGCGAACTCGAAGGCGACGAGGCGCGGTTCTACGCGCCCGGCAGGCTGGACGGGACGCTTTCGCCGTACATGGTGGATGCGGAACACCGGGTCGCCACCATGGACCGGACGTCGAACCGCCCCCGGGTCGTGCCCGGCCTGCTGGGCAGCGGCCGGGTGGAGTTCCGGTCGGTCGGTGTGAGCCGTGACGAGCGCATGGGCGCGGCCGTCTCCCGGGACGGGCGGGCGCTGTACGTGTCGGCGTCGCTGAAGTCCCCGGCCAAGGAGGAGTCCGGGGAGCCGGTGCTCGCGAGCCGGGCGGTGCGCGAAGAGGACCGGCTCAGCGCGCCGAGCTGGGACGGGCTGGGCGACCTGTGGATCGCGGACCGCGATCCGCGCGACCCGCGGCTGCTCCGGCTCCCCGGCGGTCAGGGGGAGGCCGAGGCCGTCTCGGTGCCGGGCCTCGCCAGGAACGAGCGCATCGAGTCGTTGCGGATCTCCTCCGACGGGGTGCGGATCGCGCTGCGGATCAAGAACCCCGACGGCACCAGTTCGCTGCAACTCGGCCGCGTGGAGCGGGAGGGGACGCGGGAGGACCCGTCGGTCACCGTCGCCGCCCTCCAGCGGGTCGCCCCGCAACTCGAGGACGTCGTGGCGATGTCGTGGTCCGGTCCGAGCGAACTCGTCGTGGTGGGGCGGGAGTCGCGCGGTGTGCAGCAGCTGCAGTACGTCGGCACGGACGGGTCCACGGCACACCAGCCGCCGCTGCCCGGCATCAACGACGTGGAGAGCGTCGCGGCCTCGGAGAGCGAGAACATGCCGCTCTTCGCCGAGTCCCAGTACGGCATCGTCCGGCTGACGCCACCGGACGGCGACTGGGAGACCGTCTCGGAGGACGGCGGCGCACCCGTCTATCCCGGCTGACCGGGCCGACGCGGAGTCGTCCGGTGACGCGGTGTCGCCGCAGCTCGGAGCGTGTGCCGACGGGCTTTTCCACAGGACTGGTGGGGGTGTCCGGCCGCTGGGAGACTGGGTTCATGCAGGCCCTGTGGCAGGAGCTGACCGACCTGGTGTTGCCAGGGGGCTGTGCCGGGTGCGGCGTCGCTCGGGCCTCCCGGCGGCTGTGCACCCGCTGCCGCGCGCTGCTCGGGCGCGCCGTTCCGCGCCCGGTGCGTCCGTCGCCCGCCCCCGTCGGACTGCCCTCCGTCCACGCGGCGCTGCCCTATGCCGACGAGGCCCGGGCCGTGTTGCTCGCGCACAAGGAGCGAGGCGCGCTGCCGCTGGCCGAGCCCCTCGGCCGTGCCCTGGCGGGAGCCGTACGGGCCGCCGTGGCCGGGAGCGGCGCGTGCCGTCCGGTGCTGCTGGTGCCGGTGCCCTCGGCGCGCCGCTCCGTCGCCGCACGCGGCCACGACCCGGTGCGACGGGTCGCGTCCGCCGCCGCGGCCGCCCTGCGGCGCGCGGGGGAGCCGGCCCGCGTCGTGCCGGTGCTGCGGCAGCGGCGGAAGGTCGCCGACCAGGCGGGACTGACGGCCGCCCGCCGCGCGGCGAACCTGTCCGGGGCGCTGGAGACGGCGCCCGGTGCGGCGCGGTTGTTGTCGCCGCGGGCGCGGTGCCGACCCGGCGCGGTGCAGCCGCTCGTGGTGCTGGTGGACGACCTGATCACCACGGGTGCCTCGCTCGCCGAGGCGTCACGGGTGGTCACGGAGCGGACCGGAGTCCTTCCGGCCGGCGCCGTGGTCGCGGCCGGCGGACGGAACCACCCCTCGCGGCCCGTCGTTGCCGGTGGGACAGGTGATATTCGCCCGATCGGAGGTACGTGTCAGTAAGGGGTGCCGGGCGTCCTCCACCGGAGGTACGTTCGGAGAGGGATGACGATCTTCCGAGTGGGGGAGGAGGAGGTGAAGTCGCAACCCGACCTTGTGCCGGAGCGTGACCGGCAGCGGCCGTGAACCTCCGGCGTCAGTGCACAAAGGGCGCGCCGCGCTCAGCGCGAAGCAGCGTCCGGGAACGGAGTTCTGCGTGGACATCGTCGTCAAGGGCCGGAAGACAGAGGTGCCGGACCGGTTCCGCAAGCACGTGGCCGAGAAGCTGGAGAAGATCCAGAAGCTCGACGGCAAGGTGATCAACCTTGATGTCGAGGTCTCGAAGGAGCACAACCCCCGGCAGGCCAACCGTTCCGACAGGGTGGAGATCACCCTGCGCACCCGCGGCCCGGTCATTCGCGCCGAGGCTTCGGCCTCTGATCCGTATGCGGCGCTCGACCTTGCCACCGGAAAGCTCGAGGCACGCCTGCGCAAGCAACACGACAAGCGCCGGGTGCACCGCGGCGGCCACCGCGCCCCGATCAGCGTGGCCGCGGCGACGGCGCACCTGGCTGCGGAACTCAACGGGGAGATGGATGCCGCGTCCGCGGCGGCTCGTACCTCGGAAGACGACGGAAACTCGAACACCACGCGGGTCGGCCCGCTCGAGGTCCAGGGGGAAGGCCCCCTGGTCGTACGGGAGAAGACCCACGCCGCCGCACCCATGACGCTCGACCAGGCGCTCTACGAAATGGAGCTGGTGGGCCACGACTTCTATCTGTTCGTCGACTCGGAGACCAAGAACCCCAGCGTCGTCTACCGGCGCCACGGCTACGACTACGGCGTGATCCACCTGGAACAGGATCCGTTCGCCGAGGAGGCTCCGCTCGGAGCGGGCGGCGCCCTCGGAGGCTGACCGACGCCGCGCCCCCGGCCGGGTCACGGGAGACCCGGCCGGGGGCGCCCCACGTCGGTGCCGGGCGGACGCGGGCCCTGCGGCATGGGAGGATGGCCGGACCGTCAACCGGCGTGTTCTCCAAACGGCGTTGGGGCGGCCGAGCCCGTTGGGGGAGGAATCGATGGCGGACAGCTTCGGGCCCGCGATGTCCGTGCCGGGCGCACGGCAACCCGCGGGAGCGCCCGACGCGGAAGAGGCTGCGGGCTCGCACGACCCCTCGCGCAAGGAGCCGATCCGGGTCCTCGTCGTGGACGACCACGCGCTGTTCCGGCGCGGTCTGGAGATCGTCCTCGCGCAGGAGGAGGACATCCAGGTGGTCGGTGAGGCCGGTGACGGCGCCGAAGCCGTGGAGGTGGCCGCCGACCTGCTGCCCGACATCGTGCTGATGGACGTGCGGATGCCCAAGCGCAGCGGCATCGAGGCGTGTACGGCGCTCAAGGAGGTGGCTCCCAGCGCGAAGATCATCATGCTGACGATCAGCGACGAGGAGGCCGACCTCTACGACGCGATCAAGGCCGGCGCGACGGGCTACCTGCTCAAGGAGATCTCCACCGACGAGGTCTCCACCGCCATCCGCGCCGTCGCGGACGGGCAGTCCCAGATCAGCCCCTCCATGGCGGCGAAGCTGCTCACCGAGTTCAAGTCGATGATCCAGCGCACGGACGAGAGCAAGCTGGTACCGGCGCCCCGGTTGACCGACCGCGAGCTGGAGGTCCTCAAGCTCGTCGCCACCGGCAAGAACAACCGCGACATCGCCAAGGAACTCTTCATCAGCGAGAACACGGTGAAGAACCACGTCCGGAACATCCTGGAGAAGCTTCAGCTGCACTCCCGGATGGAGGCCGTGGTCTACGCGATGCGGGAGAAGATCCTCGAGATCCGCTGAGGGCGCCCGAGGCCGGCTGCCCGCGTCCGCCGACCGGCGGCGGGTCCGGACCGTCAGAAGCCCTCCCCCTCAGAAGACCTCCCCCGTCAGGAAGCGTCCCGCAGCGCCGCATCCAGCGGCCCGCGCAACTCCTCCGGTGCGCACCGCTCCACCCGCACCGCGTCGCAGCCCACCCACTCCGCGGCCTCCCGCAGCGCCTTCGCCATCGGCTCCACCGCGCTCCGCCCCCGCAGCGACAGCTGCCGTGCGACCAGCGTCGTCCCCTCCCGTGCCGGGTCGACCCGGCCCCGCAGTTTCCCGCCCGCCAGCAGCGGCATCGCGAAGTAGCCGTGCAGCCGCTTGGGCCGCGGCACGTACGCCTCCAGGCGGTGGGTGAAGTCGAACATGCGCAGCGTCCGCGGGCGGTCCCAGACGAGCGAGTCGAAGGGGGAGAGCAGCGTGGTGCGGTGCCTACCGCGCGGCGGGGAGGCGAGGGCCTGCGGGTCGGCCCAGGCGGGCTTCTGCCAGCCCTGCACCTCCACCGGCACCAGGCCGGTGTCCGGCAGTACGGACGCCACCTGATCACCCTTGAGGCGGTGGTAGTCGGCCAGGTCGGCCCGGGTGGCGACGCCCATGGCCGACCCGGCCTGGGCCACCAGGCGGCGTACGCACTCGGCGTCGTCCAGGTCGTCGTGCAGCAGGGCGTCGGGGACCGCGCGCTCGGCCAGGTCGTAGACCCGCTTCCAGCCGCGCCGCTCGGTGCAGACCACCTCGCCGGTGTCCAGCAGCCACTCCACGGCGATCTTGGTCTGCGACCAGTCGAACCACTCGCCGCCGTTCTTGCCGCCGCCCAGCTCCGTGGTGGTCAGCGGCCCTTCGGTCTTGAGCCGGTCGCGGACCGCCGCACAGGACGACTCCTTGTCCTCCAGGTGGTGCCAGCGGTGTCCCTTGGCGCTCATGGCGCGGCGGCGGAAGGCGAAGTGCGGCCATTCCTCGATCGGCAGGATGCAGGCCGCGTGCGACCAGTACTCGAACGAGTGACCGCCGGTCCAGTACGCGTCCTCGACGCGCTGCCGTCCGACAGCGCCGAGGCGGGCGTACGGCACCAGTTCGTGCGAACGGGCCAGCACGGAGATGGTGTCGAGCTGCACCGCCCCGAGTCTGCCGAGCACCCCGCGCACGCCGCCGCGCCGGTCCGGCGCACCCAGCAGGCCCTGGGCGCGCAGCGCGACGCGTCGTGCCTCGTCCGCGGTCAGCGAGAGCTCGGGAGTCATGCCGCACACCCTAGAGCGCCGCACTGACAGCAGATCCCGTCGCGTGCGGCGGCGGCTCAGACCGCCGGCTCGTACGGCGTCACGGAGGCGCGCCCCCAGTCCCCGGGCAGCAGGGCCCCGATCCAGGCGTCCAGCCGGACGCCGCGGTGCACCAGGCGCCCGCGCTGGAGACCTTCCATGACGAAGCCGACCCGTGCGGCCACCGCGCGGGAGCCCTCGTTGCCCGCCGCGGCGACCCATTCCATGCGTTCCACACCCAGCCCGGTGAAGGCCCAGTCCACGACGGCGCGCGCCGCCTCCGCCGTGTAGCCCCGGCCGCGCTGCTCCTTCGCAGCCCAGAAGCCCAGTTCGGCCTGGCGTTCGGGGGCGTGCAGCAGGGCGAGCCGCACCAGCCCCATGGAACCCACCAGAGCGCCGTCCTCACGGGTGAAGTAGCCGAAGTTGTACATCGTGTCGTCGCGCCAGCCGGCGGGGCTGACGCGGGTCACGAACTCGAGCGCGTCCTCCCGGCGGTACGGCGCCGGTACCGGTATCCACCGGGCGATCTCCGGGTCCTGGCAGGCGGCGGCGACGGCGTCGACGTCGGCCTCGGTGAACGGGCGCAGTTCGAGGCGCTCGGTGGTGAGGGTGATGGGCTCCATGACGGCATTCTCCCGTGCCCGTCCGGCCCGCCGTACCCGGCACGTTCCGGATGTCCGGCACGTTGGGGGTACAGGGGGCTACGCCCCTGTCTTACGATGGCCGGTGCGGCGGGGGACTGCTCCGCCGTGCCCGCGCACCAGACGTGCCAGGCCCGACCGGCAAGGAGTCACCCTACGTGTCCGTCTTCGGCAAGCTCATGCGCGCAGGTGAAGGAAAGATCCTGCGCAAGCTGGACCGCATCGCGCGGCAGGTGAATTCCATTGAAGAGGACTTCGTCGATCTCTCCGACGCCGAGTTGCGGGCTCTGACCGACGAGTACAAGGAGCGGTACGCGGAGGGCGAGAGCCTCGACGACCTGATGCCGGAGGCCTTCGCCACCGTCCGTGAGGCGGCCAAGCGCGTCCTCGGCCAGCGGCACTACGACGTGCAGCTCCAGGGCGGCGCCGCGCTGCACCTCGGGTACGTCGCGGAGATGAAGACCGGTGAGGGCAAGACCCTGGTCGGCACCCTGCCCGCGTACCTCAACGCGATCTCCGGTGACGGCGTCCACATCATCACCGTCAACGACTACCTCGCCCAGCGCGACTCGGAGTGGATGGGCCGCGTCCACCAGTTCCTGGGCCTGAGCGTGGGCTGCATCCTGGCGAACATGACGCCGGCGCAGCGCCGCGAGCAGTACGGGTGCGACATCACCTACGGCACCAACAACGAGTTCGGCTTCGACTACCTGCGCGACAACATGGCGTGGTCGAAGGACGAGCTGGTCCAGCGCGGACACAACTTCGCGATCGTCGACGAGGTGGACTCCATCCTCATCGACGAGGCCCGCACCCCGCTGATCATCTCCGGCCCGGCGGACCAGGCCACCAAGTGGTACGGCGACTTCGCCAAGCTGGTGAAGCGCCTGGAGAAGGGCGAGCCGGGCGACCCGCGGCTGGGGAAGGCCGAGACCGGCGACTACGAGGTCGACGAGAAGAAGCGCACGGTCGGCATCCACGAGACCGGCGTGGCCAAGGTCGAGGACTGGCTGGGCATCGACAACCTCTACGAGTCCGTCAACACGCCCCTCGTCGGCTACCTCAACAACGCGATCAAGGCCAAGGAGCTCTACAAGAAGGACAAGGACTACGTCGTCATGGACGGCGAAGTCATGATCGTCGACGAGCACACCGGCCGTATCCTCGCGGGCCGCCGTTACAACGAGGGCATGCACCAGGCCATCGAGGCCAAGGAGCAGGTCGACATCAAGGACGAGAACCAGACGCTCGCCACGATCACCCTGCAGAACTTCTTCCGGCTGTACGACAAGCTGTCCGGCATGACCGGTACGGCCATGACCGAGGCCGCGGAGTTCCACCAGATCTACAAGCTGGGCGTCGTCCCCATCCCGACGCACCGCGCGCTGGCCCGTGCGGACCAGGCCGACCTGATCTACCGCACCGAGGTCGCCAAGTTCGACGCGGTCGTCGACGACATCGCGGAGAAGTACGAGAAGGGCCAGCCGGTCCTGGTCGGCACGACCTCCGTGGAGAAGTCCGAGTACCTCTCCAAGCAGCTCAACAAGCGGGGCGTGCGCCACGAGGTCCTCAACGCCAAGCAGCACGACCGGGAGGCCGTGATCGTCGCCCAGGCGGGCCGCAGGGGCGCCGTCACGGTCGCGACGAACATGGCCGGCCGCGGCACCGACATCAAGCTCGGCGGCAACCCGGACGAGATCGCCGAGGACGAGCTGCGGGCCAAGGGCCTGGACCCGGTGGAGCACTCCGAGGAGTGGTCGGCGGCGCTGCCGGCCGCGCTGGAGCGGGCGGAGAAGGCCGTCGAGACCGAGTTCGAAGAGGTCAAGGACCTCGGCGGCCTGTACGTGCTGGGCACCGAGCGGCACGAGTCGCGTCGCATCGACAACCAGCTCCGCGGCCGTTCCGGCCGTCAGGGCGACCCGGGCGAGTCCCGGTTCTACCTCTCCCTGGGCGACGACCTGATGCGGCTGTTCAAGGCGCAGATGGTCGAGCGCGTGATGGCCATGGCCAACGTCCCGGACGACGTGCCGATCGAGAACAAGATGGTCACCCGTGCCATCGCCTCCGCCCAGTCGCAGGTCGAGCAGCAGAACTTCGAGATCCGGAAGAACGTCCTCAAGTACGACGAGGTGCTCAACCGGCAGCGCGAGGTCATCTACGGGGAGCGTCGCCGCGTCCTGGAGGGCGAGGACCTGCACGAGCAGGTGCGGCACTTCATGGACGACACGATCGAGGCGTACGTCGAGGCCGAGACGTCGGAGGGCTTCGCAGAGGAGTGGGACCTCGACCGGCTCTGGGGCGCCTTCAAGCAGCTCTACCCGGTGCAGGTGACCGTGGACGAGCTGGAGGAGGCGGCCGGCGACCTGGCGGGTGTCACCTCCGACTTCCTCATCGAGTCCATCAAGGACGACATCCACGAGCAGTACGACGCGCGGGAGAAGGAGCTCGGCTCCGAGATCATGCGCGAGCTGGAACGCCGCGTCGTGCTCTCCGTCCTGGACCGCAAGTGGCGCGAGCACCTCTACGAGATGGACTACCTCCAGGAGGGCATCGGCCTGCGTGCCATGGCGCAGAAGGACCCGCTGGTGGAGTACCAGCGCGAGGGCTTCGACATGTTCCAGGCCATGATGGAGGGCATCAAGGAGGAGTCCGTCGGCTACCTGTTCAACTTGGAGGTCCAGGTCGAGCGGCAGGTCGAGGAGGTCCCCGTGGCGGAGCGCGAGGCGGCCGAGGACCGGGGCAAGAAGGACGCCGTCCCGGCAGGCGCCGCGCCCGCCCCGGCGATCCGTGCAAAGGGCCTGGACGCGCCGCAGCGTCCCGACCGGCTGCACTTCTCGGCCCCCACCGCCGAGGGCGGCGTCGTCGAGGGCGAGATGCCGACCGGTGACGGCCCGGTGCGGTCCGCCGCCGACGGCATGACCCGCGCGGAGCGGCGCAAGGCGCAGAAGGGCGGCCGTCGCCGCAAGAAGTGAACGGCCGCGGGCGCGCCCCGGGCGCGCCCGCCCGCCGACGGGCCGGGCCCGTGCTCCGCACCGGGGCACGGGCCCGGCCCGCTTCGCGTCAGCCCAGCTCGACCGCGGCACACCGCCAGCGCCGGTCCTCGCCGGCTTCCAGCCGGAACGCCATCGCCCGTTCGCGGCCGCCGGTGCTGATCCGGGCGCTGGCCTCGATCACGTCGTCCTCCAGGCGCATGCTGCGCACCGACGCCAGCACCGCGGCCCGTCGGTCCGCGCCGTCCGGGCGCAGCGGCGCCCGTTCCGCGAGGGCGACGACCTGGTCGAAGGCCGTCCCGCGGGCGTGGCCCAGCAGGGCGTGCACCGGCCGCCGGCCGCTGAGCACCTCGACCAGCTGCTCGGCGAACCACCGCGAGGGGGAGGGGCGTACGGCCGTCCGTACGCCGCCGCGTGCACCCGGGCGCCGGGGGTCCCGCCGTCCCGGCGGGGCGGTACGGGCGGGGGCGCGCCGCCGTACGCCGGGCCCGACGGGGGTGCGGGCACCGGGTGGTGCGGCGCCCGCGGCCCGGCCTGCGGCGGCGCGGTCCCTGGCGTTCGCGCCCTCCCCGGCGGTCCCGGCGCTCCCGCCCGCCCCGGCGTTCCCGTCGGCCCCGTCGGTCCGGGCACCGGGGCCGTCCGGGGCAGCGGAGGGAGCGGCGGTCGCGGAGCGTGAGGGTGCCGGTGACGGCGGGTGCGTCCGCTGCTCGTCGGCGTGCGGCCGCCTCGGCTGCGGCACCGGCGGGACTGCGGGCTCGCCGCCGGGTGTGCGCCGCTGGTCACAGGTGCTGGGCATGGGTTCTCCCCCGATCCGTGATGGGTGCTGCACGAGATGACTACTCGTCAGTAGCCCCAGGTTCTAGCGGCGTCCCGTCGTCGGCCGCAACGCACGGCGCGCCCGCGTCGTCGCGGAGCGTGATGCACCTATCCGGGTGGGCGGCTGTCGGGCGCTGACGGGCGGGGTCCCGCTCGCGCGCTGCACGCTCCGATACCGGGCCCGCCCGCCCCGGCCGGCGGGCGGACCGGTCGTACCGGCGGCGGGCGCAGGAGTGAACGACGGACCGTATGCTGACGGGGCAGTCGGAACGGCGATACACGAAAGCGGCAGCCATGCGCGTCTACGTCCCCCTGACCCTTCCCGCTCTCGCCGCCGCGCACCGCTCCGGCGCACTGGGTCAGGATTCCTTCGACGCCTACGCCGTGACACCGGGTCTGCGCGAGTGGTACGTCTCCGACGACCTGGAGGAGCTGGAGTACGCCGCCCTCAACCGGGCCGCGCAGGCGTCGTTGCGCCTGCTGGCCTGCGACCCCGAGGCACCCCGGGTGCGTGTGGTGGTCGCGGTCGACGTCGCCGACGGCGCCGCGACCGCCGACCCCGACCGCAGTCTCGACCCCGCCGCGCTCGGCGAGGTCCGCGTCGCCGGGCCGGTGCCCCTCACCGAGGCGGCGGCGGTGCACGTGGACGCGGAGGACGCCCGTGAGGACGTGTCCGCCGCGGCGGACGCCCTCGGTGCGGCCGACAAGGGCGACGACGACGCCCGCTTCGTCGTGGACGGCGCCGAGGACCACGAACTGTTGTGGTTCGCCACCCAGGAGATCGACACCCTGCTGGGCCGAGCGTCCGAGGGCTGAGGGTCCGAGGGCTGAGCGTCCGGGGGTCCGGCGTCCACAGGCCCGGACGGGCCCGGGAGTGCGCCGCCGGAATTCCGTTACCGCGCTGTCGGACCCGGCGCGTACGGTGCTGCACATGGCATCTCCGCGGCGCGCAGGCACCACCCACATCGTCTGGGACTGGAACGGGACGCTCCTCCACGACATCCACGCCGTCCTCGACGCGACGAACGCCGCGTTCGCGGAGACCGGTATGCCGTCGATCACCCTGGAGCGCTACCGCGACCTGTACTGCGTGCCGGTCCCCCGTTTCTACGAACGCCTGATGGGGCGGCTGCCCACGGACGAGGAGTGGGCGGCGATGGATGCGATGTTCCACCGGCACTACTGGGAGCGCGCCGAGGGCGTCGGCCTCACCGAAGGCGCGGCGGAGCTCCTGGCGGCCCGGCAGGCCGCCGGGCACACGCAGTCGCTGTGCTCGCTCGCGCCGCACGACATGCTGCTGCCCCTGATCCGCACGCACGGCATCGACGCCCACTTCCTGCGGGTGGACGGCTCCACCGGTGACAACGCCGGCGGCAAGGCCGCCCAGATGGCGCGCCATCTGGCGGCGCTGGAGGACGTCGGCTCCGACCGGACGGTGGTCATCGGCGACGCGGTGGACGACGCGGTGGCGGCCGCGCACGTCGGGGCGAGGGCCGTGCTGTACACCGGCGGTTCGCACAGCCGCGCCAGCCTGGAGGAGGCGGGCGTGCCCGTCGTCGACACCCTCGCCGAAGCGGTCGAGGCCGCGGACCGGATCGCCTCCGGCGTCCGTCACGTCTGACGCTCCGCCCAGGGGCCGAGCCCGCCCGCTCACCTCCGCAGGGGCGCGCAGCCACGTGCGGCGTCGCCCGGGCCGAGCTGAGGGAGGGCAGGGGTACGGCCGCCGCCGCGGGTACCGAGCGCGGGGCGTCCGGTGCGTCCGGAGGAGGTGCACGACCGGGTCGCGGCTCTGCCGCGGGGACGTCGGGAGGAGCCGCGCGGTTTCGTCCATATCGGCAGGTTTCCCGGAGGGATTTTTGTACGCCGTACCAATCGGCCACCGCATCCGAGGGGGTACGTTGGTGCGCGTGACCAGCGCGATACACGCGGAGGGCGCCGACGCCCTCGCCCCGCGCCCCGGGGGACACCGCTCCGGGGCCGTCGCCGCTGGTCACCGCATCCGGCATGACGTCTCACTTCTGCGGACACTCCGTGCTGTGTGTGACGTCGTCGTGCCCACACCACACCGACGTCACGCAACGGCGCGCGACAGGAGTCAGAGGACATGCAGACCAAGCTGGACGAAGCCAAGGCCGAGCGGCTCGCCGAGGCGGTTCGAGTAGCCGAGCAGAGCCCGCTGGGAGGCCAGAAGACCAAGGGTCTCCAGCCGCACTCCCTCGGCGCGTATCTCCAGCGCTACTACCTGCACACCGCCCCGGAGGACCTGACCGACCGGGACCCGGTCGACATCCTCGGTGCAGCTCTCGCCCACCACACCCTGGCGCAGGACCGTCCGCAGGGCACGGCGAACGTGCGGGTCTACACCCCCTCCGTGGACGAGAACGGCTGGGCCTGCACGCACACGGTCGTCGAGGTGGTCACCGACGACATGCCCTTCCTCGTCGACTCCGTCACCAACGAGCTGTCCCGCGAGGGCCGCGGCATCCACGTCGTCGTGCACCCGCAGATGATCGTCCGCCGCGACGTCACCGGTGCGCTGCTGGAGGTGCTGGACGCGGGCCGCGACCCGTTCTCGCCCGCCGCGTCCACGCACCGCCCGGAGGAGCTGCCGGACGACGCGGTGAGTGAGTCGTGGATCCACGTCGAGATCGACCGCGAGACGGACCGTGAGGACCTCCAGGAGATCCGCGAGAGCCTGCTGAGCGTCCTGTCGGACGTCCGCGAGGCCGTCGAGGACTGGACGAAGATGCGCGACGCCGCCCTGCGCATCGCGGACGAGCTGACGGACGAGGCGACCCCGGACGACCTGCGCGAGGGCGAGCTGGAGGAGGCCCGCGAGCTGCTGCGCTGGCTGGCCGACGACCACTTCACCTTCCTCGGCTACCGCGAGTACGAGCTGGAGACCGAGGGCGACGGCGCGGACGGCGAGGGAACACTGCTGCTGGCCGCCAAGGCGGGCACCGGCCTGGGCGTGCTCCGCTCCGACCCGCGGCACGTGGACGACGAGGGCCACCCGGTGTCGCCGTCGTTCAACCGGCTGCCGTCGGACGCCCGCGCCAGAGCGCTCGAGCACAACCTGCTGATTCTCACCAAGGCCAACAGCCGTGCCACCGTGCACCGCCGCTCCTACCTCGACTACGTCGGCGTGAAGAAGTTCGACGCCGACGGCAACGTGGTGGGCGAGCGCCGCTTCCTGGGCCTGTTCAGCTCGGCGGCCTACACCGAGTCGGTGCGCCGCGTGCCGGTGATCCGCCGCAAGGTGGCCGAGGTCCTGTCGACGGCGGGCTTCACCCCGGACAGCCACGACGGCCGGGACCTGCTCCAGATCCTGGAGACGTACCCGCGCGACGAGCTGTTCCAGACGCCGGTCGACGAGCTGCGCGCGATCGTCACCTCGGTGCTCTACCTCCAGGAGCGCAGGCGGCTGCGGCTCTACCTGCGCCAGGACGAGTACGGCCGGTACTACTCGGCGCTGGTGTACCTGCCGCGCGACCGCTACACCACGGCCGTGCGGCTGCGGCTGATCGACATCCTGACGGAGGAGCTGGGCGGCACCAGCGTCGACTTCACGGCGTGGAACACCGAGTCGATCCTCTCCCGGCTGCACTTCGTCATCCGGGTGAAGCCCGGCAGCGCGCTGACCGAGCTGACCGACGAGGAGACGGACCGCATCGAGACCCGGCTGGCCGAGGCCGCCCGGTCGTGGGCGGACGGCTTCACCGAGGCGCTGGTCTCCGAATGCGGCGAGGAGCAGGCCGCCGAGCTGGCGCACCGGTACGCCAACGCCTTCCCGGAGGGCTACAAGGCCGACTTCCCGCCCCGCGCCGCGGTCGCCGACCTCCAGCACATCCAGAAGCTGCGCGGCGGCGGTGGCGAGGAGCGCGGCTCGGACGTGGAGCGTCCGGACTTCGCGCTCAGCCTGTACGAGCCGGTGGGCGCCGCGATCGGCGAGCGCCGCTTCAAGATCTACCGCACCGGCGAGCCGGTGTCGCTGTCGGCGGTGCTGCCGGTGCTCCACGCGCTGGGCGTCGAGGTGGTCGACGAGCGGCCGTACGAGCTGAAGGCCTCCGACCGCAGTCGCGCGTGGATCTACGACTTCGGGCTGCGGATGCCCGCGTCGCAGATGAAGTCCTTCGGCGACGACGCCCGCGAGCGCTTCCAGGAGGCGTTCAGCGCGGTGTGGACGGGCCGTGCGGAGAACGACGGCTTCAACACGCTGGTGTTCACCGCGGGGCTGACCTGGCGGCAGGCGATGGTGCTGCGCGCCTACGCGAAGTACCTGCGGCAGGCCGGCGCGACCTTCAGCCAGGACTACATGGAGGACACCCTCCGGCACAACGTCCACACCACCCGGCTGCTGGTGAACCTGTTCGAGGCGCGGATGTCGCCGGAGCGGGCGCGGGCCGGGCACGAGCTGACCGACGCGATGCTGGAGGAGCTGGACGCCGCGCTGGACGAGGTCGCCAGCCTGGACGAGGACCGCATCCTGCGCTCGTTCCTCACCGTCATCAAGGCCACGCTGCGCACCAACTACTTCCAGCGCGACACCTACGGCGAGCCGCACTCGTACGTGTCGATGAAGCTCGACCCGCAGCAGATCCCCGATCTTCCGGCGCCGCGTCCGGCGTACGAGATCTGGGTGTACTCGCCGCGCGTGGAGGGCGTGCACCTGCGGTTCGGCAAGGTCGCGCGCGGCGGTCTGCGCTGGTCCGACCGCCGGGAGGACTTCCGGACCGAGATCCTGGGTCTGGTGAAGGCGCAGGAGGTCAAGAACACCGTCATCGTGCCGGTGGGCGCCAAGGGCGGCTTCGTCGGCAAGCAGCTGCCCGACCCCGCGGTGGACCGGGACGCCTGGCAGGCGGAGGGCGTCGCCTGCTACCGGACCTTCATCTCCGGTCTGCTGGACATCACCGACAACCTGGTGGCCGGCGAGGTCGAGCCGCCGACGGACGTGGTGCGGCACGACGAGGACGACACCTACCTGGTCGTCGCGGCGGACAAGGGCACCGCGAAGTTCTCCGACATCGCCAACGAGGTGGCGACGGCGTACGGCTTCTGGCTGGGCGACGCGTTCGCCTCCGGCGGCAGCGCGGGCTACGACCACAAGGGCATGGGCATCACCGCCAAGGGCGCCTGGGAGTCGGTGAAGCGCCACTTCCGGGAGCTGGGCCACGACACCCAGACGCAGGACTTCACCGTCGTCGGCATCGGCGACATGAGCGGCGACGTGTTCGGCAACGGCATGCTGCTGTCGGAGCACATCCGGCTGGTGGCCGCGTTCGACCACCGGCACATCTTCCTCGACCCGGACCCGGACGCCGCGACCTCGTACGCCGAGCGGAGGCGCGTCTTCGACCTGCCGCGTTCCTCGTGGGAGGACTACGACACCTCGCTGATCTCGGCGGGCGGCGGCGTCCACCCGCGCAGCGCCAAGTCGGTGCCGATCACCCCGCAGGTGCGCAAGGCGCTGGGCATCGAGTCCGGCGTCAGCAAGATGACGCCGGCCGACCTGATGCGGGCCATCCTGTCCGCCCCGGTCGACCTGCTGTGGAACGGCGGCATCGGCACGTACGTGAAGGCGTCCACCGAGTCGAACGCGGACGTCGGGGACAAGGCGAACGACGCCATCCGGGTGGACGGCCAGGACCTGCGGGTGAAGGTCGTCGGCGAGGGCGGCAACCTGGGCCTGACCCAGCTCGGCCGCATCGAGTACGCGCACCACGGCGGCCGCATCAACACCGACGCGATCGACAACAGCGCGGGCGTGGACACCTCGGACCACGAGGTGAACATCAAGATCCTGCTGAACGCGGTGGTCACGGCCGGCGACATGACCGTCAAGCAGCGCAACGCGCTGCTCGCGGAGATGGAGGACGAGGTCGGCGCGCTGGTGCTGCGCAACAACTACGCGCAGAACGCCGCCCTGGCCAACTCCCTGGAGCAGGCTTCCAGCCTGCTCCACGCCCACCAGCGGCACATGCGACGGCTGACGAAGGAGGGCAAGCTCGACCGCCAGCTGGAGTTCCTGCCGAGTGACAAGCAGATCCGGGAGCGGCTGAACAGCGGCCTCGGGCTCACCCAGCCCGAACTGGCCGTGATGCTCGCCTACACCAAGATCGTCGTCACCGAGGACCTGCTGGCCAGCGACCTGCCCGACGACGCGTACCTCCAGCAGCTCGCCCTGGCGTACTTCCCGAAGGCGCTGTGCGAGCGGTTCGAGCAGGAGATCCACGAGCACGCGCTGCGCCGCGAGATCATCACGACGCTGCTGGTCAACGACGCGATCAACACCGGCGGCTCCTCGTTCGTGCACCGCTTGAAGGAGGAGACCGGGGCGTCCACGGAGGAGATCGTCCGGGCGCACACCGCGGCCCGCGCGGTCTTCGGCCTGGGCGCCATCTGGGACGAGGTCGAGTCGCTGGACAACAAGGTGTCGGCGGACATCCAGACCCGCATCCGGCTGCACTCGCGGCGGCTGGTGGAGCGCGCCACGCGCTGGCTGCTCAACAACCGGCCGCAGCCGCTCCAGCTCACCGAGACGATCGAGCTGTTCGGCGAGCGGGTGGCCACCGTGTGGGCCGAACTGCCCAAGCTGCTCCAGGGCGACGACCTGGAGTGGCACCGCAAGGTGCACGACGAGCTGGCCGGTGCGGGCGTGCCGGAGGACCTGGCGCGGAAGGTGGCCGGCTTCTCGGCGGCGTTCCCCGCGCTGGACGTCGTCGCGGTCGCCGAGCGCACCGGGAACGGCCTGCTGGACGTCGCCGAGGTGTACTACGACCTGGCCGACCGGCTGGCCATCACCCAGCTCCAGGAGCGGGTCGGCGAGCTGCCGCGTTCCGACCGCTGGCAGTCCATGGCCCGCGCGGCGATCCGCGAGGACCTGTACGCGGCCCACCAGCTGCTGACGGCGGACGTGCTGGCGTCCACGGACGAGACGGCGGGCGCCGGGCAGCGCTTCACGGCCTGGGAGGAGAAGAACTCCGCCATCCTGCACCGCGCCCGGGCGACGCTGGAGGAGATCCACGCCTCGGAGTCCTTCGACCTGGCGAACCTGTCGGTGGCCATGCGGACCATGCGCACGCTGCTGCGCAGCAACCGCTGACGGTCGCGTAGCGCACCCGAGGTCCGCGCACGGCCCGTCTCCCGCACTGCGGGAGGCGGGCCGTCGCCGTTCCCGTCCGCGTCCCGGGGCGTATCCCCGTCCGCGTCTCCGTCCGGATTCCCCCGAGTGCCCCACCGGAGTACGAAAGCGGGCATATTGTGCGACGATTTCTGGCACGTGGTCGACGGAACCCATCCGCCGCCGCGCGCAGCAGCCGCCTCATCCGTCGCGTACGTGTTCGAACGAGTCGAGTCGGGGATTCGGGAGCTCATGCCACGTCTCAGCATCGTCGTACCGGTCTTCAAGGTTCAGGGCTACCTCCGCGAGTGCCTGGACTCGATCCTGCGCCAGTCCTTCACCGACCTGGAGGTCATCGCGGTCGACGACTGCTCGCCGGACGGCAGCGGCCGCATCCTGGACGAGTACGCCGCACGGGACGGCCGGGTCACCGTGCTGCACCTGCCGGAGAACGTCGGGCTCGGCCGCGCCCGGAATGCGGGCGTCGAGCGCGCGACCGGCGACTACCTGCTCTTCCTCGACAGCGACGACAGCTACCTGGACGGCGCCCTGGAGGCCATCGCCCGGCGGCTCGACGCCTGCGGCGACCCGGACGTGCTGGTCTTCGACCACGTGCGCTCGTACTGGTGGAACGTGGTCCGTCCCAGCCAGTTCGGCGAGGTGCTCGCCTCCGTCGGCGACCGCACCGCGAGCGTGTTCGAGGAGCCCGCGCTGCTGGAGCTCTTCGCCGTCGCCTGGAACAAGGCCTACCGGCGCGCGTTCTACCGGGCAGGCGGCCTGGCGTTCCTGCCCGGCCTGTACGAGGACGCCCCGCTGGCGTACGAGGCGATGATCACCGCGGAACGGGTCGGCTGCCTGGCCCGTGCCTGCGTGGACTACCGGCAGCGCTACCAGGGCGCCATCACCCGCTCCCCGGGCCGCAAGCACTTCGACATCTTCCCGCAGTACGCCTCGCTGTTCGCCTTCCTCGACGAGCGCCCGCACCTGGACCCGCTGCGCCCGGTGATCTTCGAGCGCATGATCAACCACTTCGTGTTCTGCCTCGGGCGCCCCGACCGGGTACGGCCCGCCGACCGCCGCGAGTACTTCGGCGTCGCCGCCGCCTTCCACCGCCGCTACCGCCCGCAGGACTACCACCCACCGTCCGGCCGTTCCGGGCTGGCGCACCGCGCCGTCGCCTCCGGACGCTTCCCGCTCTTCGCCTCCGTGGACGCCGCCCGCGAGATGCACCGCCGCGGCACGTCCGGGGTGCGGCGCTCCCGGCGCACCGCCGGGAAGGTCGCCTACCGGGCGCTGTACCGGATGCAGCGCCGGCTGCCGCTCGACGAGCACCTCGCCGTCTACAGCGCCTACTGGGACCGCGGGATGCGCTGCAATCCGGCCGCGGTCGAGGCGAAGGTCCGCGAGCTGGCGCCGCACGTGCGCAGCGTGTGGGTGGTGCGCCGGGAGGCCGTCGAGTCGCTGCCGCCCGGCGTCGACTACGTACTGCCGCGCAGCGTCCGCTACTGGCAGGTCATCGCCCGCGCCACGTACCTCGTCAACAACGTCAACTTTCCCGACTACGTGGTCAAGCGGGAGGGCCAGGTCCACCTCCAGACCCACCACGGCACGCCACTGAAGCGGATGGGCCTGGACCAGCAGCCGTTCCCCGCGGCGGCGGCCGGGATGAGCTTCCGCCGCCTGCTGCACCGGGCGGGCCGCTGGGACTACAGCATCTCGGCCAACCCGCACTCCACCGAGATGTGGGACCGCGTCTACCCGTGCCCGTACGAGCACCTGGAGACCGGCTACCCGCGCAACGACGTCTTCTCCACCGCCACCGACGACGACGTCCTCGCGATCCGCGAACGTCTCGGCGTCCCCCGCGACCGGGTCGCCCTGCTGTACGCGCCCACCATGCGCGACTACCGCAAGAGCTTCGTCCCCGAGCTCGACCTGGTGCGCATCGCGCAGGAACTCGGCGACGGCTACGTGCTGATGGTGCGCACGCACTACTTCTACGGCCAGGACCCGCGCCTGGAGGACCTGGAGCGGCAGGGCCTGCTGCTGGACGTGTCCGCGCACGACAGCGTCGAGGAACTGTGCCTGGCCTCCGACGGGCTGATCACCGACTACTCGTCGGTGATGTTCGACTACGCCAACCTGGACCGGCCGATCCTCACCTACGCCCCGGACTGGGAGGCGTACCAGGCGGCCCGCGGCGTCTACTTCGACCTTCTCTCCGGCCGGCCGGGCGAGACCCCGGGGACGGTGGCGCGCACCGAGGGGGAGCTGATCGCCGCCGTCACCTCCGGCGCCTGGCGCGGCGAGGACGCCGCCCGGCTGCGGGCGGCGTTCCGGGAGCGCTTCTGCCCCTGGGACGACGGGCGGGCGGCCGAACGCGTGGTGCGCCGGGTGTTCCTGGGCCAGGACGCCGACGCACTCCCGCCCGTGGTGCCGGTCGCCGCCCGGCGGCCGCCGCGCGCCGTGCACCACGACGACGCGTCCTCCGCCGGGCGGCCCGCGGCCCCGGTCGTCTGAAGGGTGCGGCCCGAGCGCCGCCCCCTCAGTCGAACATGCGGTCCACGACCCGGGCCGCCGCCGTGCCGTCGTCCAGGTCGCAGAACGCCCGGCGGAAGTCCGCGTACGCGTCCCGGTGCACGTCCGCCACCGCGTCCACCTCGCGCAGCGCCTCGATCACCTCGTCCGAGGACGACAGCAGCGGCCCCGGCGCCCGCTGCTCGAAGTCGAAGTAGAAGCCGCGCAGCACGTCCCGGTAGTGGTCGAGGTCGTAGGTGTGGAAGAGCATCGGCCGCCCGGTGTGCGCGAAGTCGAACATCACCGACGAGTAGTCGGTGACCAGCACGTCCGCGACGAGCAGCAGTTCTGCCAGGTCCGGGTGCGCGGAGACGTCCCGCACGAAGCCGTCGGCGGTGCCGGGGACGCTGTCGGCGACCAGGTAGTGCTTGCGCACCAGCAGCAGGTGGTCCGCGCCGAGCGCGGCCCGCGCGGCGGCGAGGTCCAGCCGCAGGTCGAAGCGGCAGTTCGCCCGGTCGTACCGGTTGTCGTCCCGCCAGGTGGGCGCGTACAGCACCACGCGGGTGTCGAGGGGGATGTCCAGCCGGCGCCGCACCTCCTCCGCGCGCTTCTCCCGGTCCTCCGCGTACAGCAGGTCGTTGCGCGGGTAGCCGGATTCCAGCACCTCACCCTCGTAGCCGAACGCACGGCGCAGGATCGGGGTGCTGAAGCGGTTGGGGGAGAGCAGCACGCTCCACTCCGCGGCACGGGCGGGCAGGCTCTCCAGATAGGAGCGGTTGGCGAAGTCGGTGTCCGCCAGATCCAGACCGATGCGCTTCAACGGCGTCCCGTGCCAGGTCTGCACCGCGGTCTGGCCGTCACGCCGGGCGAACCAGCGGGGGAAGTGGGTGTTGCCGATCAGCCACCGGCTGCGCGCCAGCGCCTCGTGCCACCGGGCGCTGCCCATCACCACCGCCTCCGCACCGGACGGCACCAGCGCCTGCCCGTCGCGCACCACCCACAGGTGCTCCACGTCCGTGCCGCGCCGCAGCACCTCCTCGTGCACCGCGCGCGGGGAGTCGGAGTACTGACGGCCGTCGAAGCTGTGGTACAGCACCGCGTCCCGCAGCGGCTGCCTCCGCGCGACCGGATAGTGGAGCGTGCTGAGCCGGTGCTGCCCGTACGCGCCGCGCTCGGTCTCGGCGAGGTCGGAGCCGGAGGCGAGGAACAGCCGGTCGTGGTAGCGGCGTTCGGCGGTGAACGCGCGTCCGCCCGGCCCGCTGCCGCCGTGCGTCAGCGGCAGCGTGTCCAGCGCCGCGGGGTACAGCCGCACCGGCAGGTCGTCGTGCCGCGTCTCCGCGCCGACCGCCCGCAGGAACGGGAACCAGCGGCCCTGCCGCAGCGGCAGCTCGCCGGGCGCGGCGCCTGCCGGACGCAGCGCGGTGCGGAAGCGTTCGCCCGACCTCTCCAGCGGCGCGGTCACCTCCTGACGGTGGCCGCTGTGCTGCCACACCACCTCCAGCTCCGCCCCGACGGCCTCCGGAAGCACGCCCTCGACGGCCAGTTCGCCGTCCGGGCTCCAGGACACCCGGTCCGCCACCGGATGCACCGGGCGGTCGGTCAGGGCCAGCAGACCCTGCGCGTCGGGACCGGCGTACAGCTCGCGCAGCGCGTGCTCCCCGGGTGCCGCCAGGGGCGCCCGCAGCGGTGTGCCCGCGGGCTGTTCCCCGGAGGGGACGACGATCCGGCAGGTGGTCTCGTCCGCGAGGGAAAGGGCCGGCCGCCAGCGGTCGGTGCCGCGCTGCCGAGCGGCGCCCTCGGCCGAGTCGGGTCCGGCGCCGTTCTCCTCCTCCTCGCCCTCCTCCCCCTCCTCGCCCTCCGCGGCCCGTGCGGTCGCGAGGGCGGAGGTGAGTTCGGCCGTCGCGACCGACACGGCGTACGGCGTCCAGCCGTCGTCGGCCGGCGCGGCGGACGTGTCCGGCCGGACGGGCAGTTCGACCTCCGTACCCGACTGCTGGTGTGCCATCCGCAGCGCCACCGGCCGGTGCGGTTTCCGCACCGCGAGGGTCGCGTGCCAGACGCCGTCCGCGATCCGCTGCCCGGTGAGCCGCGCGGTGGTCTCCTCCACCGTCAGCCGCAGCCTTCCGCCGGCGAAGCTCGCCGACACCCGGCGGTCGCCGGGCAGTTCGCGCACCGGCGGCTGCGCGCCCGACCCCTCGCTGCCGGCCTTGACGCCGCCGCCGCGCACCAGCCCGCCGGTCACCACGCCCAGGCACACCGTCCAGCTCGCGCTGCGCCGGTCGCCGCGCAGCGCGGTCAGCAGCCGCTCGGGGTCCACCGTGATCTCGAAGCCGGACGCGTCGTAGGAGTACGTGCGCTGCCGGGAGTTGCGGGTGGCTTCGGGGGCCGGGACGGTCCGCACCCGCAACGGCAGGCGCCGTCGGCTGCCACCGCCCTGGCGCAGCCAGCCGAACTTGCGGGAACGCTGCGGGCGGTCGGCTTCCGCGGACCGCACGTAGCCGTAGCCGCGCAGCAGCAGCGTCCCGTCCGGCTGCCAGCGGGCCTCCCGCAGCCGGGCGTGCAGGGGCTGCTCGGCGGAGCGGACCCGGCCGATCCGGTGGGGCACCTCGATGGGGCTGCCGTCCGGTCGCAGGTACGCCGCCGCGCGGCGCGGCCCGCGACCGATGACATGGAAGACGTGGGGGTTGTCCCGCTCGAAGGCGAGGGCGGCGAGCAGGTCGTCGGTGCGCCCCTCGCGGACCAGGTGCCACTTGATGCGCGACGCCAGCGGCAGCGCGGCGACCACGGCGGGGTCGACGCGGGTGAGGAAGTCCCGGGCGAGGGCCGCGAACTCGGCCTGGAAGCCCTCGTCCGCCTCCGGGAACGCGGCCAGGTACGGTGCGAGGTCGACGGTGAGCACGCCGGTGTCGAAGTGGCGCTCGTCCTCGCCGCGGTGGCGGCGGTCGGAGGGCCGGCCGTGCACGAACCGGCTCACCGCGTCCAGGGCCCTGACCAGTTCACGCAGCTCCGCGCCCGCGCTCGCCCCCCGGGCGCGCGGCGCGCCGGCCACCGGCGCGCCGGGCTCCGGACGGTCCGCGCCGGAGTCCCGGCGGTGCAGCACCGGCTCGCCCACCACGTCCACGGCGGTGGCGAGGAAGTGCGCCGGTACCACCAGACGCAGGTCGGTCTGGCCCGCCTCCTCCGGCCAGGACAGCGCGTGGCGCTCCCAGAAGGCGCGACGGAAGACCTTCGTTCCGGCCATCCTGTCCCGGGCCAGATTGCGGTGCCGGGTCACGTGCGTGGCGGGCCGGTCGCGGTCCAGCGGCCTGCCCAGCAGCGGTGTCCGGCCGGGCCGTCCGTCCGCGCCGAGCCGTACGGCGTTGCCGGTGGCGAAGTCGGAACCGGTGTCCTCCAGTGTCCCGAGCAGCCGCTCGTACGCGGTGGGCGGCAGGGTGTCCTCGGGTTCGAGGAACGCGAGGTAGGGGATCTTGGCGCCGGTGTGCCGCAGGCCCGCGTTGCGGGCCCGGCCGGTGCGGCCCGGGCCTCCCGGCGGGCGGTCGGCCTCCCGCACGACGCGGAACCTCCCGTCCCCGGCGGCGAACGCGCGCGCCGCGGCCGCCACCGGCGCATCCTGCGGACCGTCGTCCACGAGGACGACCTCCAGGTCCGCCGCCGTCTGGGCCGCCAGCGACCGCAGACACGGCAGCAGGACGGCGTCGGTGGTGGGGAGGGGGACGACGACGCTGAGGCGCGGGCTCATCGGGATGCACGTCCGTTCATCGGGGCGAGACTTCTGCCACGATGCCCAACCGGTGACGGCCCGGGACGGTCACCGTACGCGATCCGTACGGGTGAGACGTGCGCATGGGGAAGGCCGGCCGCGGCCCGCTCCCGGGGGCCTCGCGAGGGGCGCCCCGGCCCGGGAAGAACGAAAGGCAAGGAGGTCGGAGACTCCTTGCCACTCTCAAGGTATAGCGCATGGGGGGCCTTGCGGCAAGGCCCCCGTCGTGCCGCACAATCACCGGCCGAAGCCGTAACCAGGGAAGACGGGGACCGTATGACGACTGACGTGATCGTGGTGGGCGGCGGGCCGACCGGCATGATGCTGGCCGCCGAGCTGCGGCTGTGGGGTGTGCGCACACTGGTGCTGGAGAAGGAGGCGGAGCCTCCCGCGTTCGTCCGCTCGCTCGGGCTGCACGTGCGCAGCATCGAGGTGATGGACCAGCGCGGCCTGCTGGAGCGGTTCCTCGCGGAGGGGCGTAAGCATCCGCTGGGCGGGTTCTTCGCCGCCATCGCCAAGCCCGCACCCGAAGGGCTGGACACCGCCCACGGCTACGTGCTGGGCATCCCGCAACCGGTCACCGACCGGCTGCTCGCCGAGCGTGCCGCCGAGCTGGGCGCCGGCATCCGGCGCGGCTGCGACGTGGTCGGGCTGGAGCAGGACGAGCAGGGGGTGACCGTCGAGCTCGCCGACGGTGCGCGGCTGCGGGCGCGCTGGGTCGTCGGCTGCGACGGCGGCCGCAGCACCGTGCGGAGGCTGCTCGGCGTCGGCTTCCCCGGCGAGCCCAGCCGTACCGAGACGCTGCTGGGCGAGATGGAGGCGACCGCCGCGCCGGAGACGATGGCCGCCGTGACGGCGGAGGTGCGCAGGACCGAGCTGCGGTTCGGCGTCGGACCCGTCGGCGACGGGGTGTGCCGGATCGTCGTGCCCGCCGAGGGGGTGGCCGAGGACCGTGCGGTCGCGCCCACCCTGGAGGAGTTCCGGTGCCGGCTGCGGGCGGTCTGCGGCACCGACTTCGGCGTGCACTCGCCCCGCTGGCTGTCCCGTTTCGGTGACGCCACGCGGCTGGCCGAGCGGTACCGGAGCGGCCGGGTGCTGCTGGCCGGCGACGCGGCGCACATTCACCCGCCGGTCGGCGGGCAGGGACTGAACCTGGGCGTGCAGGACGCCTTCAACCTCGGCTGGAAGCTGGCGGCCGAGGTCCGCGGCACGGCGCCGGAGGGGCTGCTGGAGAGCTACGAGACTGAACGGCGCCCGGTGGCCGCCGACGTGCTGGACAACACCCGCGCACAGATGGTGCTGATGTCCACCGAGCCGGGGCCGCAGTCGGTACGCCGGCTGGTGTCGGAGCTGATGGACTTCGAGGAGGTGAACCGGCATCTGATCGAGAAGATCACGGCGACGGCCGTCCGCTACGACACCGGGGAGGGGCACGCCCTGCTGGGGCTGCGGATGCGCGACGTGCCGCTGAAGCGGGGCCGCCTCTACGCGCTGATGCACGGCGGCCGGGGGCTGCTGCTCGACCGGACGGGCAGGCTCTCGGCGGAGGGCTGGGCGGACCGCGTGGACCACGTGGTCGACGGGAGCGACGAACTGGACGTTCCCGCGGTGCTGTTGCGCCCGGACGGGCACGTGGCCTGGGTGGGCGAGGAGCAGGAGGAGCTGACGGGCCCGCTGGAGCGGTGGTTCGGGGCCGCGGCTCCGGCCGGTGCCTGACACCCCCGTGCCGCGAGACGGCGACGGCCGCGGTGCCCTCGGGCGACCGCGGCCGTCTCCGCGCCGGGCGCGCCCGTGGCCGGAGGAGGGTCCGGAACGGAACGCGCCCGGCGCGGGATGGGCTCGGGCAGGACGGGCGAATCGTCCGTGCCCGGCCCGACTGCACGGCGGAGGGCAGGTTACTCTCCCCAGTCCTGCCCTCCCCCGCGTCGGTGAGGAGACCCGGCATCCCCAGGATCCCGGGCTCCCCTGTCACTGCGGGCCTATTTGACCGAGCCCGCCATCACGCCGGAGACGAACTGCCGCTGGAAGGCGAAGAAGACCGCCAGCGGGATGACCATCGACACGAACGCGCCGGGTGCCAGTACGTCGATGTTGTTGCCGAACTGCCGGACCTGCTGCTGGAGCGCGATGGTGATCGGCGGCGAACCGGAGTCCGCGAAGATCAGCGCGACCAGCATGTCGTTCCAGACCCACAGGAACTGGAAGATGCCCAGCGAGGCGATCGCCGGTCCGCCCAGCGGCATGATGACGCGGGTGAACAGGCGGATCTCGCCGGCACCGTCCAGCCGTGCGGCCTCCAGCAGCTCCTTCGGGATCTCCGCGAAGAAGTTGCGCAGCAGGAACACCGCGAAGGGGAGACCGAAGGCGGTGTGGAAGAGCACCACGCCGGGGATGGTCTCGAAGAGTCCCACCGCGTTGAACAGCTTCGCGACCGGGATCAGCGCCACCTGGATGGGGACGACCAGCAGGCCGACGACGACCAGGAACCACCAGTCGCGGCCGGGGAAGTCCATCCAGGCGAAGGCGTATCCGGCGAGCGAGCCGATGACGATGACCAGCACCGTCGACGGAATGGTGATCGCGATGGTCACGCCGAGCGAGCCGGTGATGGCGTCGTTGGCGAACAGCGCCTCGTAGTTCGCTCCGGTCAGCTGGCCCGGGTCGGTGAAGACCGTCCACCAGCCCGAATCGGCGATGTCGGCCGAGTCACGGAAGGACGAGCTCAGCAGGCCGGCCGTCGGCATCAGCCAGATCAGGGCGATGACGACGAGGGCGAACCGCACGAACGTGCCGCCGGTGAGCGAGGTGAGCCGGGAGGCGACGGTGCGCCGGGGCTTCCCGTCGGCGGGTCCGGTCCCGGAGCCCGCCGCGGCTGCGGCCTGCTCCTTCCCGGGGGCCGGCACGGCCGGCGCGGGAGTGGGGGTACTCATCGTCGGTTCTCCCTCCGCAGGCGGCGGATGTTGATGACCATCACCGGCAGGACGAGCAACAGCAGGAGCACCGCGAAGGCGCTGCCGAGGCCCTGGTTGGCGCCGCCACCGAAGGACACCAGGTAGAGCTGGAGGGCGAGGACGCTCGCATCGGACTGCACCGCGCTGGGCGCGATGATGTACACGAGGTCGAAGATCTTCATCACGTTGATCATCAGCGTGACGAGGACGACGCCGAGCACCGGTGCGAGCAGCGGCACGGTCACCTTGCGGAAGACCTGCCATTCGCTGGCGCCGTCGACGCGTGCGGCCTCCAGGATCTCCCGGGGGACGCTGGCCAGTCCGGCGGCGATCAGCACCATCGCGAAGCCGGCCCACATCCAGAGGTAGGAGCCGATGATCGCGGGGGTGACGAGTGCCGGGCCGAGCCAGTCGACGCCGTTGTACGGTTCGGCGAAGTTGGCGGCCGGCAGTCGCAGGGTCGCGCCCTCGGCCTCCGCCGGCAGCGCGTAGGTGCCGTCCTCGCCGGTGGTCGCGGTCGCGACCACCTCTCCGTCCTTGACCGCCTCGACGGCGATCCCGGCGAGGGCCTTCTCCTTCGGGTCGATCGCGCCGGCTTCGCCGCCGCCTCCCGGGGTGAAGTCCAGCCAGACGGTGCCGGTGACCTCGTCGCCGGAGGGCTGTGCGGTCCCCGCGGTCGCGGCCTGGGCCACGTCCTGCGGGGGCACGCCGACCAGCGGCAGGTTGGTCGGGTCGGCCGAGCCGACGGCGTCGGCGGTGACGAAGCCGCCGCCCTTGACCTCCTCCAGCCCGGCGTTCGGACGCGGCCGGGCGCCCGGCCAGGCGGAGGACTCGGCGAAGGTGTCGTGGACACCGACCCACACGGCGTTGGCGACGCCGCGATCGGGCTCCTGCTCGTAGACGAGCCGGAAGATGATGCCGACGGCCAGCATGGAGATCGCCATCGGCATGAAGATGATCAGCTTGAACGCGGTGGCGAACCGGAGCCTGTCGGTCAGCACGGCGAACATCAGGCCGAGCAGGGTGGCGATCGACGGTGCGACGACCACCCATATCAGGGTGTTCTGGACCGAGGTCAGGTTGTCGGGATCGGAGAAGATCTCGACGTAGTTGGCCAGACCGACGAAGGAGTCGCCCGCAGCGTCGAAGAAGCTGCGCCAGATCGAGTAGCCGATCGGGTAGACGACGAGTGCGCCGAGCAGCAGGAAGGCCGGGAGCAGGAAGCTGACGGCCACCCAGGGGCGGGCGCGCATCGCCGACACGCGCCCGCCCGCACCCGTACGGGCAGAGCTGCCGCCTGGACTGCTGGACTGGTCAGGTTCATCAGTTCCACGGCTTCCGGGATCCTTGACTGCAGGAGCCCCGGAGCCACCCGCGGATGCTTGGGACATGAGAGAGGGTCTCCTGCTGTCAGTTGCCGAACGCCTTGGCGGCGGACTTCTCCAGCGCCTGCATGGCGCCTTCGACGTCCTCGGGGTTCTTCAGGAAGTCCTGCAGGGCCTTCCACTCGCCCTCGCCCTTGGTGCCGCCGAAGGCCGCGGGGGCCTGGTCGGACATGTCGAAACGGAAGTCGTCGCCCGAGTCGATGAGCGCCTGGGCGATCTCACGCTGGACGTCGTCCGGGTACGCGGCGGTGTCCAGGCCCTTGTTCGGGGAGAGGAAGCCGCCCTGCTCGGCCATGATGCGTGCGGCGTCCTTGGAGGCGAGGAAGGTCATCATGGCGTGGGCGGCCTTGGTGTCCTTCAGCGCCACCGCGGCGTCGCCCGCCGTCACGACCGGGGAGTCGCCCTCGCCGACGGCCGGGAACGGGAAGACCTGCGCGTCGGAGCCGATCTTGGCGTCGGTGTCGTTGGCGATGGTGACGCCGACGAAGTCGCCCTCGTAGACCATGGCGGCCTGCGGGGCCTCCAGGTCGGAGAAGGTCTTGGTGACCGACTCCGGGAACGGCGTCTGCAGAGCGCCGCTCTTGCCGCCGGTGAGCAGCTGGTCCTCACCGAAGAGCTCGCCGAGCGTGGTCAGCGCCTTCTCCACGGAGGGGTCGGTCCACTTGATCTCGTGGGCCGCCAGCTTGTCGTACATCTCCGGGCCGGCCTGCGAGAGGTAGACGTTCTCGAACCAGTCGGTCAGGGTCCAGCCGTCGGCGCCGCCGACGGAGACCGGCTCGACACCGGAGTCCGCGACGAGCTGCGCCGTGTCCAGGAAGTCCTGCCAGCTCTTCGGCTCCTCCGCGCCCGCGTTCTCGAAGGCGGCGGTGTTGTACCAGACCAGCGACTTGTTCGCGGCCTTGAAGTAGGCGCCGTACTGCTTGCCGTCGGCCTGGCCGAGTTCCTTCCAGCCGTCGGAGTAGTTCTCGTCGAGCTGCTCCTGGGTGGCCTTGTCCACCGGCTTGAGCCAGCCCTTCTCCGCGAACTGCTTCAGGACGCCCACCTGCGGCAGCATCGCGACGTCCGGCGGTGCGCCGCCCTCGATCTTGGAACCGATGAACGTCGCGACGTTGTCGCCGGTCGGGACGAACTCGACCTCGGCGCCGGTGCGCTTCTCGAACTCCTTCAGCGCGGTCTCGAAGTTCTTCTGCTCCGGACCGGTCCACACGGCGGCGACCTGGACGGTCTCGCCCTTGAGGTCCGGCAGTTCGACGGTCGCCTTGACGTCCTCGCTGCCGCCGGTGTTCTCGGTGTCGTCGCCACCGCCGCCGCCACAGGCGGCGGTGAGGGAGAGGGCGAGCGCGGCGGTGGTGGCCGCGGCGGCGCGCCGGGCGCGGCCTCCGCCTGCGTTACGGATTCTCATCCGGTTGTTCCTTCCTCGCGGTTCGAGCCTGCCGGCTCCCGGGACGTCCGCCCCGGAAGCCGGGTCAGGCGGTGATGTGGTCGCTGATCCACCACGCGGCGGTGGATCCGGGCAGGTCGCCGCCCGTGTACGGGCCACTTGCCAGCAGCGGTGCGCCCGGGACGGGTGCGGGTGCCGGCGCGGTGCCGAAGTTGACGGCGCAGATGAGCCCGTCGCCTCGGACGAAGGTCAGGACGCTGGGCGGGGAGTCCAGCCAGCGCAGCTCGCCGGTGCCGAGCTGCGGCAGGGTCTGGCGGAGCTGGAGCGCCTCGCGGTAGAGGTGCCAGAAGGAGTGCGGGTCGGCGAGCGCGCGGTCGGTGGCGTGGTCCGCGAACCACTCGGGCTGCGGCAGCCACGGCGGCCGGGTCGGCTCCATCCCGGAGGAGGTGAAGCCGAACGGCGAGGCGTGCCCGGACCACGGCAGCGGCACGCGGCAGCCGTCCCGGACCCGGCTGCGGTTGCCGGTGCGCCGGAAGATCGGGTCGGTGAGCAGCTCGTCGGGCAGGTCCACCTCGGGCAGACCCAGCTCCTCGCCCTGGTAGACGTACGCGCTGCCGGGCAGCGCCAGCATCAGCAGCGCGGCGGCGCGGGCGCGGTCGGAACCGAGGCAGCGGCCGTCGCCGGAGGCTTCGGCGTAGCGGGTGACCGAGCGGATCTGGTCGTGGTTGTTGAGCACCCAGGTGGTGGTGGAGCCGGTGCCGGCGATGTCACGCATCGCTTCGGCGATCGACGTGCGGAAGGCGTCGGCGTTCCACGGCGCGCTCAGCAGGTCGAAGAAGAACGCCTGGTGCAGCTCGTCGGGCCGGATGTAGCGGGCGTGCTCGCGGGCGTTGGCCACGGACACCTCGCCGACCAGCAGCCGGTCGTGGCCGTCCTCGGCGGTGTACTCCTCGCACACCGCCCGCCAGCGGCGCCACACGTCGTGCACCTCGGGCTGGTTCCAGGCCAGCGGGTTGACCGAGTCCCGGGAGCGCTCGTCGGCGTGCGGGTCGTCGGAGTCCGGCAGGTCGGGGTGCTTGTACAGGCCGGCGGCGACGTCGATGCGGAAGCCGTCGATGCCGCGGTCGAGCCAGAACCGCAGGACGCGGTCGAACTCCTCGCCGACCTCGGGGTTGCGCCAGTTCAGGTCCGGCTGCTCGGGGGTGAACATGTGCAGGTACCACTGCCCGGGCGTGCCGTCCGGCTCGGTGACCCGGCTCCAGGCCGGTCCGCCGAACATGGCGTGCCAGTTGTTCGGCGGTTCCTCGCCGTCCTCGCCGCGGCCGTCGGCGAAGTGGAACCGCTCGCGGGCCGCGGAGCCGGGCTCGGCCGCCAGTGCCTCGCGGAACCAGACGTGGTCGCTGGAGCAGTGGTTGGGGACGATGTCCAGCAGCAGCCGCATGCCGAGCCGGCGGGCGTCGGCGACCATGCGGTCGAACTCCTCCAGGTCGCCGTAGACCGGGTCGACGTCGCAGTAGTCGGCGACGTCGTAGCCGTGGTCGTGCTGCGGCGAGGGGTAGAACGGGCTGAGCCACACGCCGTCCACGCCGAGCTTCTTCAGATAGGGCAGGCCCGTTCTCACGCCGGCGAGATCGCCGATGCCGTCCCCGGTGCTGTCCAGGAAGCTCCTGACGTACACCTGGTAGATGACCGCATCACGCCACCACTGCTCCGTGGCGCGGCTGGTGCGGGGCGGGAGGCCGTTCACGGCCGGGGCTGCCAACATCTTTCGCTGACCTGTACCTGACTCTCGGAGTTGCGCAGAGGCGACCACAGACGGGGTCGTCGGTTACATGCATGTTAAGTAAGGCCACTCTGCCAGTGTCAACGAACGTGCAGAAGTGCGAGGCGATTGCCCGGTTTTGCGCCGAGCATCGTGAGCAGGCCGCTACCTAACTGTTAAGTAGCAAGTCCCGCGGGCCAAGAAGTCCGACGGCGAGGACGGCGCCGGGGTGCGGCAGCGGTCCGGGGCGTCAGTCCTCGCGGGCGATGGCCGTCAGTTCCCGGCGCAGCCGGTTCACGGCGTCGCCGGGGGACTGGCGCAGCGACAACACGTCGTGCGCCACCGCCTGCACGGCCAGGCTCACCTGGTCGTAGCGCGGGCTCTTGGGACGCGGCTCGGCGGTAAGGATGCTCTTCCTGAGCGTCGGAAGATAGGGGTGTTCCCCCACAAGTTCCGGATCGTTGTAGAGGTCCGCGCGGACCGGCGGCAGAGCGCCCTCCGTCAGAACCCGCCGCTGCACCGGCTCGCTCGTCAGGTAGGCGATCAGGTCCGCGGCGGACTCGCGGTGCCGGGAGTGGGCGCTGACCGCCAGGTTGGAGCCGCCGAGCACGCTCGTGCCCGGCCCGTCCGGCCCGGGGATGCGGACGGCGCCGACCTTCCCCGCCACCGCCGAGTCCTCGTCGCCGTTGGCGAGCTGGTACACGTACGGCCAGTTGCGCAGGAACAGCAGCTCGCCCCTCTGGAAGGCGATCCGCGACTCCTCCTCCTTGTAGCCCAGCGCCTCGCGGGGGATCCAGCCCTCCCGCACCCCGCCGGCCAGGAAGTCCAGGCCCTCACGGGTCGCACCGTCCACGGTGACCTTCGCGCCCTCGTCGCCGAGCAGCGAGCCTCCGGAGGACCGCACGGCCTCGGTGACGTTCGCGGTCAGCCCCTCGTACGGCAGGAACTGCCCGGCGTAGCCGTCCAGGTCGTACTCCGGGGCGATCTCCCGCGCCTGGCGGGCGAGTTCGTCCCAGGTGCGGGGCGGCTCGACGCCCTCCTTCGCCAGGACGTCCTTGCGGTAGTACAGCAGCCCCGCGTTGGTGACGTAGGGGACGGCGTACAGCCGGTCGTCGAAGGTCGCGGTGTCCAGCACCGGCGGGAGGAAGCTGTCCAGCGGGAAACGGGACCGGTCCAGCGGCGAGATCCATCCGGCGGCGGCGAACTCCGACGTCCACGCCACGTCGATGTTGAGGATGTCGAAGCGCGGACTCCCCGAACGCAGCTCGGTGATCATCTGCGACCGCGTCTCGTCCGCCGAGTCCGGCAGCTCGACCAGCTTCACCCGCTGATCGGGGTGCTCCTGGTTCCAGTCCCGCAGCAGCGGACCCAGGTAGCGGGTGAGGTCGCCGGCCGTGGCCAGCGTCATCGGCCCCCGCTCGTCCGGCCGCTCGTCCTGCTGCGCGCAGGCCGTATAGCCGGTCACCAGCAGGGCGGTCACCAGAAGGCTCCTGCCTGCGGCCCGCATCCACCGCATTTTCGGTGCCTCCCTCAGATCGTCGGCCGGTTCCTTGCCCCGGTGATCCGGGCTCATATATACCCGTTAGGCATGGGCGATACTAGGGTGTGGCGACCGGGCCGGGGAGGGTCGGGGAGCGGGCCCCGGTGGCGGCCCTACGACAAGGGGTGGTGAGCGCACCACACCGCAGGCCCGAACCGGAGGAGGAGAGCGCGCGTGCGTCTGCCGCTCATGGCCCTCCTCGCCCGTGGCCCGGCGCACGGCTACGAGCTCAAGGGAGAGCTTGAGAAGCTTCTGGGCAGCGCGTACCCTCAGCCCAACGTCGGGCAGATCTACGTCACCCTCGGGCGACTCGAGAAGTCGGGCCTGATCGAGGGCGAGGACGTCACACAGACCAATCGCCCCAACAAGCGCACCTACCGGCTGACCCAGGCCGGGCGCGAGGCCGTTCTCGCGTGGTTCGAGGAGACGACGGACGAGCCGCGTATCCGGGACGAGTTCTTCATGAAACTCGCCCTGGCCACGCACTCCGGCCTGGCCGACCAGATCACCCTGATCAACAAACAGCGGCGTCAGTACCTCAACACCATGCGTGACCTGTCGAAGCTGGCGGTGGCGGGGGACCGGGACAACCGGATAGCCCAGCTGCTGATCGAGGGCGCGATGCTGCACCTGCAGGCCGACCTCGACTGGCTCGAGCGCTGCCAGGAGGAGCTGGAATGAGCGAGGACGCGGACTCCGCCCGAGCGGCGGAGGCGGCCGACGGCGCCCGCGAGAGCGAGCCGCTGGTGCGCGCCCGCGGCCTCACCAAGACCCATCGCGGCGAAGGCGCCCCCGTGCACGCCGTCCGCGGCGTCGACCTGGAGGTGCGGCGCGGCGAGTTCGTCGCCGTCACCGGCCCCTCCGGCGCCGGCAAGTCCACCCTGCTGCACCTGCTGGGGGGTCTCCAGCGCCCCGACGGCGGCAGCCTGTGGATCGACGGCCGCTGCATGGACGACCTCAGCGAGTCCCGCTGGGCCGTGACCCGGCGCAGCGGCATCGGCATCGTCTTCCAGTTCTTCAACCTGGTCACGAACCTCACCGTCGCCGACAACATCGAGCTGCCCGCCCTCCTGGCCGGCGCCTCCCCGCGGGACGCCCGCGCCGGGCGGCGCGAACTCCTCGACGAACTGGGGCTCACCGGCAAGGAACGCGCCATGCCGGCCGAACTGTCCGGTGGCGAACAGCAGCGCGTCGCCCTGGCCCGCGCCCTGGTGAACCACCCCGGCATCCTGCTCGCCGACGAACCCGCCGGCAGCCTGGACAGCAAGGGCACCCGCGAGGTCATCCGCCTGCTCGGCCGCTTCCACCAGCGCGGCCAGACCATCGTCATGGTCACCCACGACGCGCGGATGGCCAGTGCCGCCGACCGTGTCATCAGCTTCTTCGACGGGCGCATCCTCGATGACGCCGACCTCGCCGCCGGCGGCGGCAACCGTTCCGGCAAGGCTCCCGGGGGCGTCACCGGCGTGCTGGAACTGGGCACATGACCGTGCGCGCGACCCTGCGCTGGGCGCACGCCGACCTGCGGGCCCACCGGGGACAGACCCTGTTCACCGTCCTCACCACCGCAGGCATCATCGCCTCCCTCGTGCTCGCCGCGGCGCTGTTCAGCTACGCCACCAACCCGTGGGAGCGCGTCTTCACCCAGACCCGCGGCGCCCACGTCTGGCTCCACACCACCGCCGACGCCCCCGCGGGCGAACTCGTCTTCCTCGACGGCGTCCGTGACGCGGCCGGGTCGTACCCCACCACCCGCACGTCCGCCGAGGCGCGCGGTGTCCGGGCCGGGGTGGAACTGCGTTCCGCGGACGCGACCGAACCCCGGGTGG
Organism: Streptomyces hazeniae; assembly: GCF_031845485.1. Lineage (NCBI taxonomy): Bacteria > Bacillati > Actinomycetota > Actinomycetes > Kitasatosporales > Streptomycetaceae > Streptomyces > Streptomyces hazeniae. Next base: position 56,727 of record NZ_JAVREQ010000024.1, on the reverse strand, counting down.
CCCGCCCCCAGATCACCGCCGGCGACTGGCTCGACCCCGGCGACCCCGACGGCATCGTGCTGGAGCGCTCGCTCGCCGAGGCCCTGTGGGTCGAACCCGGGGACGCCCTCACCTTCCCCGGCGGGCAGGCGGCGGACGGCCCGCAGACGCTGGAAGTCGTCGGCGTGGCCGAGACCGCCGAACTCCACTACCGGCCCGGCGAACAGCCCGGCATCGCCTGGGCCCTGCCCGACGCCTTCGCCCGCACCGCCGTCGAGGGCCGCGGCGGCCAGGCGGTCGGGCTGCGCCTGAAACAGCCCGAAGACCTGGACTTCCTCGTCCAGCGCGCGGTCACGGTGCTCGGCGCCGACCAGGTCACCCAGGTCACCAAGTGGCAGGAGGCCCGCGCCGATGCGGAGGACGGCTACCGCCTGCTCGGCCTGGTCTTCGGCATCTTCGGGTTCGGTGCGCTGCTCGCCGGTGCCCTCGTCGCCTCCGGCGCTATCAGCACCCGCATCCGGGGACAGCTCCGCGACATCTCCGTGCTCAAGGCCATCGGCTTCACGCCCGGCCAGGTCGTCCGCGTCTTCCTCGCCCAGCACCTGGGCATGGCACTCCTCGCGGTCGCCGTCGGCACCGGCCTGACCCTCGCCCTCGGCCCCCACATACCCGGCCGTATCGGCGAGGCGATGTCGGTGTGGCACCAGCTCCCCGGACACCTGCTGCTGCTCGCCGGCATCCCGGCCGGAGCGGTGCTCGTCATCGTCGTCGCCACGACGCTCGCCGCCTGGCGCGCCGGACGGGTGCCGCCGGTGCCCGCCTCCCGCGCCGCCCTGCCGTCCGCCGGCCCGGTCACCCCGCTCACCCGGCGCTTCCTCGGCATGTCCTTCTCCTCCACCGTCCTCCTCGGCTGGCGCGGCGCCTTCCCGCGCCGGGCCCGTGCCGTCACCGCCGTCGCCCGGCTCACCGTCCCGCTCACGCTCATCACCATCGCGCTGAGCGTGTGGACCACCATCGACCGCTTCCAGGAGGCCCCCGGAAGCATCGGCCTGCCCGCCGCTCTGACCGCCCGCTCCGCGCAGGGCGGCGAACTCGGCCCGCAGGAGACCCGGCGCCTGCTCGCCGAGCACCGCGAGGTCGAGGCCGTCCATCCCGGGGCGGAGGTCGCCGCCCTCGTCCCCGGCCAGACCGGCACCATCACCCTGCGCGGTCTGGGCACGCAGGAGGACCCCTACCCGTTCACCCTCGCCGAGGGGGAGTACCCGGACGGGCCCGACGAGGCCGTCGCGGGGCAGGGGCTGATGGACCTGCTGCAGGTGGAGATCGGCGACTGGGTGCGGATGACCGTCGAGGGCAGACCGCAGATCCTGCACCTCGTCGGCCGCAGCCTCGAACCCGAGGACGGCGGCAAGGTCGTCTCCACCTCGCTGGACACCCTGCGGGAACGCGACGCCGAACTGCGGCCGGAGTTCTCCCTGCTGCTGCTCGAACCCGGCGCCGACCCGCGCGCCGTCAGCTCCCAGCTCGCCGAGAACGCCCCCGGCGGCCTGGAGATATGGGAGGTCCCCAACCCTGCGGACGGGCTCGCCCCCGCGCTGTGGGGGATCGCCGGGCTGGTCACCGTCCTGGCGCTCATCGGCCTCACCGAACTCCTCACGTCCATCGGCTCGTTCGTCCGCGACCGCAGCCGCGACCTGCTCGCCCTGCGGGCCATCGGGCTCACGCCGCGGCAGATCAGCGGCGTCATCGTGGCCTCGGCGGGCTTCATCTCGCTGGCCGCGGCGCTCATCGGCACCACGCTGGGGGTGCTGCTCAGCGGCTGGCTCATCGACCTCCAGGGAGCGATGAGCGGCATCGGCTCGGGCATCGCCGCGCTGCCGTCCTTCTGGACGCTCCTCGCCCTCGCGGCCGCCGCGGTGTGCGGCGCCGTCGCCGCAGCCGCCCTCCCGGCGGCCCGCATCACCCGCCGCCGCCTCGCCGATTCGCTGAGCGCGACGCTCTGACCCGTCGGGGCGCACGGCGCGTGAGCCGGCCGGGGCCTCCCTCCTCCGGGACGGCGGCTCGGCGGACGGCCGAGAGCGGCCGGCGCCTGGAGGCGGCCCTCACCCGTCGCCGCCGCCCTCGCGGATCCACGAGCATGCGGCCGGGCACTGCCTGGGCCCGCGGGCCCTCACACGCTGGACGGGCTGGGAGCGGCCGGGCGGGCTGCGCGGGTCATGGCGCTGGCCAGGAGAGCGAGGTCGGTCGGCCCGTTGCCCAGTTCGCGGACCGTGCGGCGGGTCGGAGGGTCGCCCGCCCGCGCCCAGTCGAGCGGGACGACCGTCGGCCGGAGCGTGGCCGTGCGGGGGATGCGCCCGGAGACGCGTCCGCCCTGGAAGGGGAGGGAGGTGCCGTCCGGGAGGCGCAGGGAGCCGCGGCCGGGAACCGGGTCGTCGCCGTCGCGCCCGGTGAGACGCACCTCGAACGCGGCGCCGCGCGCCGTCGCGGTGTCGGCGACGGCGTCCGGGCGGCCGGAGGCGGCGATCAGGTGCACGCCGAGCCGGGCACCGTCGCGGGCCACGGCCTCCAGCGCGCGGACGACCGAACCGGCCGACGGCCGCCCCGGATTGCCCAGCGCCGGGTCGACCAGGGTGTCGAAGTCGTCGACCAGGACGACGAGCCGGGGCAGTGGGGGCGCGGCGGGGCGTGCGGTGGCTGCCGTGCCGAGCGGGCGGCGAGGGGAGACCACGCGGGTGGCGTCCGCCGGAGGGCCGTCGGAGGACCGGCCGTCGGCGACGAGTTCGGCGCGGCGTTTCAGTTCGGCGCTGAGCGACTGGGCGAACTCCCGCATCCGCACCGGGTCGCCCGCGACGAGGTGGTCCCCGGCGGGCGGCAGGTCCGCGCACCCGGACAGGCCGCCGCCGGCGGTCGCACGGTCCGCGTCGCCGTCGACGAGCAGCAGGGCGAGCCGGTCGGCGGGCGTGTCGGCGGCCAGCGAGGCGGCGACCGCGCGCAGCAGCTCCGTCTTGCCCGAACCGGCAGGACCGGTGAGGAGGAGGTGCGGGTGCGTGGTGGTGAGCGCGGCGGCGACCGGACCGCGCGGTCCCGCTCCCAGGGTGAGCGGCAGCCGGGTCGGCTGCGCGGCGGAAGCCGCCCACCGGGAGAGCAGCGCCGCCGGGGTGGCCCGCGCCAGGCCCAGCTCGTCGAGCAGCCGGCACGTCCGGGGCAGGGCGGCCGGGACGCGCGGGAGGTCGGTGCCACCGGACCCGGCCGGGGAGCCGTCGGCCTCGCGCAGCGGCGCCAGGGCGCGCGCGAAGCGCTCGGCCCAGGCGGCGGACACGCCGTCCATCGTGGCCACCGTGCCGTCCGCGTGCCGGCGGCCGGGGCGCACTATCCGTACGGCGGTCGCCACCGCGCCGCTGAGCAGCGCGAACGTGCCGCACGAGCGGAACGGCGGTGACGCCTCACCGGCGGCGCGGACGGTGTCGTCCAGCGGGGAGGCCGGTGTCGCCGACGGCGTCTCGGCCAGGCACAGCACATGGATGCCCGCCGCGGCGCCCTCGGCGGCCAGCCGGGCGACGGCGTCCCGCACGGGGGCCGGGCCGGGGTCGCCGTCCACGACGAGGACGGTGCGCGGGCCCCGGTACGCGGCGGGGGAGACGGATGCGGTCTCGTCGAGGCGGCGGACCAGTTCGCTCGTGCGGGCGGCGGCCTGGTCGCCGTCGTAGGCGACGAGCAGCCGGCAGTCCTGTCCGTGCGCGGGCCGCACGTGGGGCAGCCAGCCGAGCCAGGCCCAGTCCCGGGTGCGGTCGGTCTCGGCGCGCGCACGGTCGGCGGCGATGAGCACGGTCTCCAGCGCGCCGGGCCCGTGGAGGGCGGTGAGTTGAGCGAGGAGTGCGCGGGCCAGCGCGGCGAGCCGCGTGCGGGGCCCGGCCATGCCGAGGGAACCGGCGGTGCGGAGATCGACGGTGACCGGCTCGCCCGGCCCGTGGCTGCGGTGCGCGATGCCGATCCGCACGGTCAGGGCGTGCGGGTGCTGCGGCCCCCGCTCCCACAGCAGGGGGCCGGGGCCCAGTGCGGTCAGCAGCACGGTGGCGAGGTCGGGCCGCGTCACGTCCCGCGCGGCGGGGCCGCCTTCCGGTGGCCCGGGGGCGCGGCGGGCGGCAGCCCCGCCGCGAGCATCGAGGCTGGGCGCCGCTTCCGCCCGCCAGGTCGCCCATTTCCGCGCCCAGCCGGTGAGCCCTCGGCCCGAAGGCGCCGACGGCCTTGACGGCCCCGACGGCGCGGCGTCGCGGTCCGCGACCTCCGTCCCGCCCTCCGGTTTCGTGCGGTGGCCGTCCGCGACAGACATGCCGGGCGGGCCGGGCGTCGGGTCGGGGCCGCGACGGGCGGCGGTCCCGCCGCCGGGGGCGCGGCTGGGCGGCGGAGCGCTGAGCGTTCCCGGCGGCTCCGGGCCGGCCACGGGGCTCGGTGCAGGAGCCGGCTCGCCGGGGCCGTCGTCGGCGCCGGGGACCGCGGGCTGTGCGAGGCGGAGGCGGCCGTCGCCGTCCGGGACGGTGCCGAGCGGTACCGCGTCGCCGTCGGAGGTCTGGACGCGCGCCGCGGACTCGCCGAGGCGGACGGTGGCCCCCGCCCGCAGCGGCACCGTGCGGCCGCTCGGCACGTCCGAGCCGTCGAGCGCCGTCCCGTTGGTCGACTCCAGATCGGTCACGGTCAGCTGCCCGGAGTCGGTGACCGTCACCGCGCAGTGCAGCCGGGAGACGTCGGGGTCGTCGAGGGGCACGTCGGCTTCCGCGGAGCGGCCGAGCGTGACCCGTCCGCCGTGCAGGAGGTGCACGCCGCCCGCGTCGGGTCCGGCGACCACGTGCAGCCGGGCCCGCGCCCCGCCGGACGCCTCGGCGTGCGCGGCGGGGGAGGGGGCGTACAGCGACACCTCCGCGCCGTCGACCAGCGGCGGTAGGCCCACGATCTGCCGATGCGGGTCCAGCCGGCGTTCGCCGACGTACACCGGCACCGTCTCGTGCCCCCGGTCGCGGTCGCGGTCGCGTTCGGGCCGCTCGCTCCGCTCGGCGCCGTCCGGCGCGCCGGCGGCCGCGGCGACCAGTCCTTCCGCGATGGTGGCCAGGACGGTGCCGCTCGGGGCCGTGACGACGACGTCGGTCGCACGCGCGGCGGCCTGCCCGCCGCGCGACGCCAGGACGCCCAGACGGATCTGCATCGGTCCCTCCCGCTTCCCACCACCGCGTGCGTCTGCTCCCGCAGGCGCTCTCCGGCATCCTCGCATCCGGCGCCGACATCCGGCCGCGCCCGCACCGCCACATGATCTTGATTGGCGCGTTCGGTGCGCAAGGTGTCCGAGTGGGATTGTGCGTGATCCGGCCGCGATCGGTCCGGCCCCGAGGGTGATCGCTCCCGGTCTCCGCGACCGGGGCGCCGCCGGTGTGGGAGATCCCCCGGTCTTTCGCCGCGGGGGCGCTCGCCCGGTGTCCGGGAAGACGCCCGTGCGGGAACCTGCCGCCCCGCCCCGCACGTCTTCGACAGGAAGCGGTCGCCCCTGGGCCCGCAGGGCCCGCGTACGATCGCCTCGGCCCGGCCGCCGCCCGGTGCGACGGCCGTACAGTGGGCGGGACAGCAGTGCGAGACCCAAGGAGCGCATGACGTGCGGCCGGTAGGCAGCAAGTATCTCCTCGAGGAGCAGCTCGGGCGCGGGGCCACAGGCACCGTGTGGCGGGCGCGGCAGCGGGAGGTCGCGGGGGACGAGGCCGCGGTCGCCGGGCACCCCGGTGAGGCCGTGGCGATCAAGGTCCTGCGCGAGGAGCTCGCCCACGACCCCGACGTGGTGATGCGTTTCCTGCGCGAGAGGTCCGCCCTGCTGCGCCTCACCCACCGCAACATCGTCCGCACCCGCGACCTCGTCGTGGAGGGCGACCTGCTGGCGCTGGTGATGGACCTGGTCGAAGGCCCCGACCTGCACCGCTACCTCCGGGAGAACGGCACGTTCTCCCCGGTCGGCGCCGCCCTGCTGACCGCCCAGATCGCCGATGCACTGGCCGCCAGCCACGCGGACGGCGTGGTGCACCGCGACCTGAAACCGGCCAACGTGCTGCTGGCCGAGGGCCCGGACGGCATGCACCCGATGCTCACCGACTTCGGCATCGCCCGCCTCGCCGACTCACCCGGCCTCACCCGCACCCAGGAGTTCGTCGGCACCCCGGCCTACGTGGCGCCCGAGTCGGCCGAGGGCCGCGAGCAGACCTCCGCCGTCGACGTGTACGGCGCGGGCATCCTGCTCTACGAACTCATCAGCGGACGCCCGCCGTTCGGCGGCGACTCCACCCTGCAGGTGCTGCGCCGCCACCTCGACGACGAGCCGCAGCGTCCCCCCGGCGTCCCCGACCCGCTGTGGACGGTGATCGAGCGCTGCCTGCGCAAGCAGCCCGCCCAGCGCCCCAGCGCCGTCAACCTCGGACGTGCCCTGCGGACGGTCGCGGCGGGCATCGGCGCGCAGGCCACCCCGCAGCAGGCGGGCGCCGCGATGGGCGTCGCCGCGCTGCTCGCGCCCGACCCCGAGCCGACGACCGTGCCGGACGGCCGGCTGATCGGCGACTCCGCGCCGACCGAGGTCCTGCCGCAGGGCGGCGCCGCCGCGTACGACGGTCAGGGCGGCCCGGGGCAGGGCGGCTACGGGTACGACCCGAACGCCGCCACCAGCGTGATGCCGCAGACCGGCGGCCCCGGCGGACCCGGCCCCGGCGGCTATGGCGCCCCCGGCGGCTCCGAGGACGCCACCCGCGTCATGCCGACCAGCGGTCCCGGCGGACCGGGCGGCCCGCAGCAGTACCCCGAGCAGCAGCCCCCGCAGCCGGAGGGCCCCCACCCGTGGGAGAGCCAGCTGCGCGCGGCCCGCGACCGCAACGAGCAGACCCAGGTCCAGCCGCTCGACCCGTCCCTCGACCCGCTGCGCCGCCGCCCCCAGCGCCGGGCCCAGCAGCCCCCGCCGCCGCAGGCGCGCCCGCAGCAGCAGCGTCCGCAGCCCCACCGGCAGTCCTACGGCGGCGCCCCGGAGGCGCCGCCCCGCCCGCCGGCGCGCCGCCCCGAACGGCCCGCCCCGCAGCGGTACGAGCCCCGGCGTGCCGCGCCGCGCGAGGCACCACCGGCCCGCGAGCCGCGCCGCCGCAGCGCGAACCCGACGCGCATCCCGGGTCTGGGCTGCCTGAAGGGCTGCCTGGTCTCGATCCTGATCCTGGTCGTCATCGCCGTGCTGGTGTGGAACTTCACGCCGCTGCCGGAGTGGTGGGAGACCGGTCAGCAGTGGTGGGATCAGACCAAGGAGTTCTTCAACGACGTCGGCGACTTCTTCAGCAGCGCCGAGGACGCCACCGGCGGGCAGTAGCCCCCTCCGGACGGCACGTCACCGGGGAGATTTGTCGACTCTGGGAGGGTAAAACCCTCGCATTCACGACATGTCACCCCCGTTCTCCCGCCCGCAGGGGCCCTCGGCGCGTACTTTGTCGCCGTGCGGCCCCTCTTCCGTGACGGCGGGGCCGGTCACTCGGCGCACTCGGCTCACCCCACCCGGCTTCAGCGAGGGACGGAACGTGGCACGGAAGATCGGCAGTCGCTACACCGCTCGGCAGATCATCGGACGCGGCAGCGCGGGCACCGTATGGCTCGCGGACGGCCCCGACGGCCCGGTCGCCGTCAAGCTGCTGCGGGACGACCTGGCCTCGGACGAGAACCTGGTCGACCGCTTCGTGCAGGAACGGGCCGCGCTGCTCTCCCTCGACCACCCGCACGTCGTCGGCGTGCGCGACCTGGTCGTGGACGGCACCGACCTCGCCCTGGTCATGGACCTGGTCCGGGGCACCGACCTGCGCACCCGGCTGGAACGCGAACGACGCCTCGCGCCCGAGGTCGCCGTCGCGATCTGCGCGGACGTCGCCGACGCGCTCGCCGCCGCCCACGCCGCGGGCGTCGTCCACCGTGACGTGAAGCCGGAGAACGTGCTGCTCGACGCACACGGCCCCGGCGGGCCGGGCGGAGCGCCGCCGGCCCTGCTCACCGACTTCGGTGTGGCCAAGCTCATCGACTCGCCCCGGCGGCGGGCCGCCGCAGGGCTCCCGGCGGGTGCCGCCGGGACCGCCTCGGGAACGGGCGCGGCGACGGGGGGCGAGCGCACCCCGCGCGGACTCATCGGCACCCCCGACTACCTGGCCCCCGAACTCGTCGAAGGGCTGCCGCCGCGTGCCTTCGTCGACGTCTACGCCCTCGCCACCGTGCTCTACGAGTTGCTCGCCGGGTTCACGCCGTTCGGCGGCGGACACCCCGGCGCGGTGCTGCGGCGGCACGTCACCGAGACCGTCGCCCCGCTGCCCGGCATCCCGGACGAGCTGTGGCAGGTCGTCCACCAGTGCCTGGCGAAAGCCCCGGCGTCCCGCCTGCGCGCCCCCGAACTGTCGGAGCGGCTGCGCGAGGTGCTGCCCCTGCTGCGGGGTCTGCCGCCGCTGGACATCGACGACCACCCGGACGAGCCGTACGGCGCCGCCGCCGGTTCCGCGCCCGCTGCCGCGAGCGCCGACGAGGCGGCCGTCCCGGCGCAGGCGCGACCGGAGCCGGGGCGCGCCGCGGTGCCGCTGGTGCGCAGCAGCGCGAGCCCCGACGCGAACCGCGACACCCACACCTCGATGCGGGTGCCCGGCGCGGACGAGCTGGCCGGCGGCGCCCACGGTACGGCGCGCACGCCGCGGGCGGCGGGTGCGCGACGGGCCGGGTCGGCGCGCAACCGTGCGGCCGCCGCGGGGCGGCGGCGCCTGGTGCTGGCGGTCGCGGGAGTCGCCGTCGCGGCGGCGGTCGGCGTCGGAGGGTGGCTCGCGGCCGGGGACGACGGCACCTCGACGCGCCCCGCGCCCGCCGTCCAGCAGCCCTGAGCAGGGCCGCCCCCTCCGCCTCCCCCGCACGACGGGGCCCCGGGGGAAGCCCCCGGCCCCGTGCGGCGCCGCAGCGGGGCGCCCCCGGAGGGGCCGGGTCCGCCGGGCCAGCCGTTAGGCTGGGGGCGTGGCAGTCGTCGATGTATCCGAAGAGCTGAAGTCCCTCTCCTCCACCATGGAGTCGATCGAGGCCGTCCTCGACCTGGACAGGCTGAGGGCCGATATCGCCGCGCTCGAGGAGCAGGCGGCGGCCCCCGACCTGTGGGACGACGTGGACAACGCCCAGCAGGTCACCAGCAAGCTGTCCTACCTCCAGGGCCAGCTCCGCAAGGCCGAGGACCTGCGGTCCCGCATCGACGACGTCGGCGTGCTCTTCGAGCTCGCCGAGGACGAGGGCGACGCCGACGCCCGCGCCGAGGCGGAACAGGAACTGGCAAGCGTCCGCAAGGCCGTGGAGGAGCTGGAGGTCCGGACGCTGCTGTCCGGGGAGTACGACCCGCGTGAGGCCGTGGTCAGCGTCCGCGCCGAGGCGGGCGGTGTCGACGCCGCCGACTTCGCCGAGCAGCTGATGCGCATGTACCTGCGCTGGGCCGAGCGCAAGGGCTACCCGACCGAGGTGTTCGACATCAGCTACGCGGAGGAGGCGGGCATCAAGTCCGCGACCTTCACCGTGAAGGCGCCGTACGCCTACGGCACGCTCTCCGTCGAGCAGGGCACGCACCGCATGGTCCGGATCTCGCCGTTCGACAACCAGGGCCGCCGCCAGACGTCGTTCTCCGGCGTCGAGGTGCTTCCCGTTGTGGAGCAGACGGACCACATCGACATCCCGGAGAACGAGCTCCGCATCGACGTGTTCCGGTCGTCCGGTCCGGGCGGCCAGTCCGTCAACACCACGGACTCCGCCGTGCGGATGACGCACATCCCGACCGGCATCGTCGTGTCGTGCCAGAACGAGAAGTCACAGATCCAGAACCGCGCCGCGGCCATGCGCGTCATGCAGGCCCGCCTCCTCGCCCACCGGCGGGAGGAGGAGCAGGCCAAGATGGACGCGCTCAAGGGCGACGGCGGCAACTCGTGGGGCAACCAGATGCGTTCCTACGTGCTGCACCCGTACCAGATGGTCAAGGACCTGCGGACGGAGCACGAGGTCGGCAACCCGCAGGGTGTGCTGGACGGCGACATCGACGCGTTCCTCGAGGCGGGCATCCGCTGGCGCAAGCAGCAGGAACAGGCCGGGCAGAACTGATCCCCGCCCCACGCGGCACTCGCCCCGCCGATCTCCGAACGGTAACGATTTCCCGGCGCCCGGCCGCGCCAGTGGTCTGGGCCAGTGCCGCACCGCAGGCCCCGCACCTGCCCTGCGCAAAACGCACGTCCGTGCCCCGACGTGCGGTGCGGCGAAGTCGTGCGCGGTAGTTGACCACCGGGCACGGGGTCGGTTCACCTGAGGCGGTTCACTCGGAACCACTTCGAGGAGGCTGCACCGTGGCAGGGACGATCCCCCGACGACCCGGCAGACGACGCACCGCGTACGCGGTGGCCGGCGTCGCCGCGGCGGCGCTGCTGGCGCCACTGGTCACCGCCGTGCCCGCATCGACCGACGAGACCGCGTCCCGCTCCCTCCAGGGGGCGTACGAGCGGGCGGCGGAGCGGTACGAGGTGCCGCGGAGTGTGCTGCTGGGGGTGTCGTACCTGCAGTCGCGGTGGGACGGGCACGCCGGTGCGGCGAGTGTGTCGGGCGGGTACGGGCCGATGCATCTGACGGATCTGCGGACGGCGTTGGCCGAGTCCGGGGAGCACCATCACGGGGGTGCGGAGGATCCGCGGGGCGACACGGCCCGTCCGCTGGACGTGGCGGCGCTGTCTCAGACCGCCCGGGCGCACGAGAGCCGGGAGGCCGGGCGGGTGCCGGAGCGGCTGCGGACGCTGCCGGAGGCGGCGGAGCTGACGGGTATCGCGGCGGAGCGGCTGCGGGAGGATCCGGCGGCGAACATCGCGGGTGGTGCGGCGCTGCTGGCGCAGGCGCAGCGGGAGCTGGGTCTCCCGGCGAGCGAGGACCCTGCGGACTGGTTCGGCGCGGTCGCCGCCTACTCCGGAGCGGACGACGAGACCACGGCCGCGGTGTACGCGGGCGACGTCTTCGACGTCATCCGGAACGGCGCCGCACGCACCACGGACTCCGGCCAGCGGGTGACGCTGAACGCCCACGAGAAGGTCGAGCCCGAGGTCCGGCAGGTCCGGAAGCTCGGCCTGAAGAAGGGCGAGCGGAACCCGAACCTGGAGTGCCCGCGCAGCATCTCCTGCACGTGGATGCCCGCCCCGTACGAGGAGTGGACCAACCCGGACGGCTCCACGGACTACGGCAACCACGACAAGGGCGACCGCCCGCGCACCCAGGACGTGGACTACATCATCGTCCACGACACCGAGGCGACGTGGGACACCACACTCGACCTGGTGCAGGACCCGACCTACGTCTCCTGGCACTACTCGCTGCGCTCCTCCGACGGGCACGTGGCGCAGCACCTGAACCTCAAGGACGTCGGCTGGCACGCGGGCAACTGGTTCGTCAACGCCAAGTCGGTGGGTCTGGAGCACGAGGGCTTCCTCGTCGACCCGGACGCCTGGTACACCGAGGCGATGTACCGGACGTCGTCGCGGCTGGTGCGCCACCTCGCCCGCACGTACGACATTCCGCTGGACCGTCAGCACGTCCTCGGCCACGACAACGTGCCGGGCACCGTGCCTGCCACCATCCCCGGTATGCACACCGACCCCGGACCGTACTGGGACTGGGCGCACTACTTCCGACTGCTCGGCGCCCCCTTCCACCGCGAAGGCTCCTGGCGCGGCGCGGACATGGTGACGATCCTGCCCGACTACGACGCGCACCGGCCGGTCTACACCCGCTGCGACGACTCCGGCGACCCGTGCGCCCCGCACGGCTCCGCCGCCGTCCGCCTGCACACCGCGCCCGACCCGGACGCCCCGCTGGTGAAGGACATCGGCCTGCGCCCGGACGGCGACCCGTCGACCACCGGCGTCAACGACACCGGCGCCCGGGCCACCACGGGTCAGCAGTACGCCCTCGCCGGCCGCGACGGCGACTGGACCGCGATCTGGTACCTCGGCCAGAAGGCCTGGTTCCACAACCCCGCGGAGGAGCGGACGGCGGTCCCGGCCCGCGGCTGGGTCGTCACCCCGGAGGACGGTGAGGACTCGATCCCGGTCTACGGCCGCGCCTACCCCGAGGCGGGCGCCTACCCGGAGGACGTGCCCGTGCAGGCCGTGGTACCGCACCCGTACGAGCTGAAGGCGGGTCAGGAGTACGTCGCCGGACTGCGGACGAAGGGCGAGTACTACTACGCCGTCGAGTTCGACCCGTCCGGCCACCAGGTGGTGCGGGGCGAGGAGACGTACTACCAGATCCAGTTCGGACATCGCGTCGCATTCGTGAAGGCTTCGGACGTCGACGTGCGCCGCGCGCGCTGACGCAGCTCCGCTGTCTACCCGGGTGTCGGGAGACTCACACTCTCTTCACCCGGGTTGGGCAGGTCTTCGCTTGACGAGGGTGTGAAAACTGGGAAAGCTGTTCGCTCGGCGGGCGTGTGAACGGGGCGCGTTCGGGCGGGAATCGATGTGAACGACGACGACTTGACGCCCGGCGCCATGACGGCCCCTCACATTTCGGCACCTTCTGACGAGCATCTACTGGGGGTAGTTGGCAGATGAGCAAATCCAAGACGCGTGTGCGCGTCGCGCGCGTGGCGGCCGGTGCGGTGTTCGCCGCCGGCCTGTCGCTGACCGCGAGCGGTGCGGCGTCGGCCGTCGGCATCGACCTGGGCATCATCCAGGTCGGTGTCGGCGAGGAGGACGGCACCGTCGCCGGCGTGACCGAGGGCTCCACCGAGGGCACGGCGGTCGGCGTCACCGAGGGCCAGACCGAGGGCACCATCGCCGGTGCCATCCAGGGCACCGAGGGCGGCACCACCACCGACGGCGGCACCACCACCGACGGCGGGACCACCACGGACGGTGGCACCACCACCGACGGTGGCACGACCTCCGAGGGCACCGACGGCGGCACGACGACCGACGGTGGCACCACCACCGACGGCGGCACCACCTCCGAGGGCACCGACGGCGGCACGACCACCGACGGCGGCACCTCGAACGGCTCCACCGGCGGCGACACCGGCTCCACCGGTGGCGGCGAGGAGCCGAACACCGTCGGCGGCAGCGGTGGTGGCGAGGAGCCGGCCACCGTGGGCGGCAGCTCCGGTGGCAGCACCGGCGGCGACACCACCCCGGAGGGTGGCGGCAGCACCCCGGTCGGCCAGGAGCAGCCTCAGGACGAGCTGGCCGAGACCGGCTCCGCCGAGACCGCTCTCCTGCTGGTCGGTGCCGCGACCATGATCGCGGGTGGCGTCGGCTTCCGCCTGATGCCGCGCCTGCTCAACCGTGGTGGCGGTGCCGCGGCCGCCTGACACCAGGCGCCGTAGCGCTGCGTGACCTCCGGTGACGGCGGTCGCACCAGGCACGAGAGACGAGGGCCCGGAACGCGTACGCGTTCCGGGCCCTCGTGCGTTGGATCACGGGTGTGCGGAGCGCGGTCGCGCGCTCACACGGGGTGGAGTTCTAGGCCGTGGCCATCCGCTGGGCCAGGAAGGCGACCAGCGCGGCCAGTGCGAGCAGCAGCGCCATCAGCGCGGGACTCAGGGCGCCCAGCGGTCCGCTGAGCTGGAGACGTTCACGCTGCGCACGGCAGACCGAGCACCGGCCCTCGCTGACGGGACCCGCGCAGTTGGCACACACCAGTCGGTCGCATGTCATGCGATCCTCCTCCTCTGCCCGCCGTCGCCGTCGCCGTGGGACAGGTTCCCCGACGGCTCACCGGGCATTCCCTTCCCCTCCACTGTGCCAGGTGTCGGCGGCGGGTGCAGAAAAGCAGGCAGGCGTGCTGCCTGTTATGCGGTGGTACGTACCGTGAAGAAACCCACCTGTACCGGACGGCCACTGCGCAGCGCGCAGCGCGTCGCGTAGTGTCGCCTCAACCTGGGGGGAGCCGGTCATGGGCTTCCCCTCCTCCTACCCAGGCCAACGTGGTGCGAAAACCGTGATCCGATTCGACAATGTCTCCAAGACCTACCCCAAGCAGAACCGTCCCGCGCTCCGCGACGTCTCGCTGGAGGTCGAACGGGGCGAGTTCGTCTTCCTGGTGGGTTCCTCCGGCTCCGGAAAGTCGACCTTCCTGCGGCTGATCCTGCGCGAGGAGCGCGCCAGCCACGGTCAGGTCCACGTTCTGGGCAAGGACCTGGCCCGGCTCTCGAACTGGAAGGTGCCGCAGATGCGCCGCCAGCTCGGCACCGTCTTCCAGGACTTCCGGCTGCTCCCCAACAAGACCGTGGGCGAGAACGTCGCCTTCGCGCTCGAGGTGATCGGCAAGTCGCGCGGCCAGATCCGCAAGACCGTGCCCGAGGTCCTCGAACTCGTCGGTCTCGGCGGGAAGGGCGACCGGATGCCCGGCGAGCTGTCCGGCGGTGAACAGCAGCGCGTCGCGATCGCGCGGGCGTTCGTCAACCGGCCGATGCTGCTGATCGCCGACGAACCGACCGGCAACCTCGACCCGCAGACCTCCGTCGGCATCATGAAGCTGCTGGACCGCATCAACCGCACCGGCACCACCGTGGTGATGGCGACCCACGACCAGGCGATCGTCGACCAGATGCGCAAGCGCGTCATCGAGCTCGAGAAGGGCCGCCTGGTCCGCGACCAGTCGCGCGGCGTCTACGGCTACCAGCACTGACCCCCGGGCGGCGGCCCGCCCGCCGTCCCCCGCGGCACCCCGCTCAGCTCGCCCCCGCACGGAAGCAGGAAGGACGCCATGCGCGCCCAGTTCGTAATGTCGGAGATCAGCGTCGGTCTCCGCCGCAATCTCACCATGACGTTCGCGGTGATCGTCTCGGTCGCCCTCTCGCTGGCGCTGCTCGGCGGCTCGCTGCTCGCGACCGAGCAGGTGAACGCGATGAAGGGCTTCTGGTACGACAAGGTCCAGGTGTCGATCTACCTCTGCAACGAGAACGACGCCGAGTCGGACCCGAACTGCGCCAAGGGTGCCGTGACCCAGCAGCAGAAGGACGAGATCGAGGGAGACCTGAAGGACCTCGGCGTCGTCGAGAAGGTCTACCACGAGTCCGCGGAGCAGGCGTTCCAGCACTACCAGGAGCAGTTCGGCGACTCTCCGCTCGCGGACTCCCTGACGGCGGACCAGATGCAGGAGTCCTTCCGCGTGAAGCTGGAGGACCCGACGAAGTTCAACGTCATCAACACGGCGTTCTCCGGGCGGCAGGGCGTCCAGGAGGTGCAGGACCAGAAGAACCTGCTGGAGAACCTCTTCGGGCTGCTCAACGGAATGAAGATCGCAGCGCTCTTCGTGATGTGCATGATGCTCGTCGTCGCGTTGCTGCTGATCATCAACACCGTGCGGGTGTCGGCGTTCAGCCGCCGGCGGGAGACGGGCATCATGCGGCTGGTCGGCGCGTCCAGCTTCTACATCCAGATGCCGTTCATCCTGGAGGCGGCCATCGCCGGCCTGATCGGCGCCGGGTTCGCCTGCGTGCTGCTGGCCGGCGGGAAGTTCTTCCTCATCGACAACTGGCTCCAGCAGGAGATCGTCCTGATCAACTTCGTGGGCTGGGACGCCGTGGTGAAGGTGCTGCCGCTCATCCTGGCAGTTGGTGCGCTGATGCCCGCCTTTGCAGCTTTCTTCGCTCTGCGCAAGTACCTGAAGGTGTGACACACGACGCGAGTGACTGTTCCGACATCGCGTCTTCATCGGGCCGTGACTGCCCTAGACTCCGCAGCATGTCGGGCACGTGGAGAAATGCGCCTCCTCGCCGGGTACGGCGGGGGGCGGCGCTGACCCTGGTCTTCGCGGGCGCCCTGGCCACCGGTGCCGCCACCAACTCCTGGGGCGGCGTGCCGGGAGGGCCGGGCGCACCCGGAGTGCCCGGGCCACGCCACGAGTTGAACGGCGCGGCCGGCCGTACGCCGGGCGGCGCGGGCGCGGTACCGGCCGAGGCGGCCGAGGCCGCCGAGGCCAAGGTCGCCGCCGAGGAGCTGGTGAGCCGCAGCGGTGACCGCTGGGAGGCCGCCTACAGCGCCCACGAGTACGAGGGCTTCGAGCGTCGCATGGGCGGCGCGTACGTCGGCGTCGGCGTCTCCGTCGAGCGGTCCGACGTCTCCGGCGGCGACGAGGTCGTGCGCGTCGAGGACGTGCTGCCGGACAGTCCCGCGGACCGGGCCGGCCTCCGGCCGGGGGACCGGCTGCGAGCCGTCGACGGCGTGCCGGTGACCGGCGAGCCGGTCACCGAGGTGGTCGCGCTGCTGCGCGGTGCCACCGACGCGTCCCCGGGCCGCGCCGCCGACCCCGGTACGGCCGTCGACCTCACGCTCAGCCGCGGCGGCCACCAGTGGAGCGAGACCCTGGAGCGGGCCCGGCTCGCGGCCCGTTCGGTCTCCGTCTCCCAGCCGTCTTTGCGGGTCACGCGTATCGAGATCTCCTCCTTCACCGAGGGCGTCGGCGCCCGGGTGCGCCGGGCCGTGGCGGAGGCGCCCGAGGGCAGCGGCTTCCTCCTCGACCTGCGCGGCAACTCCGGCGGCCTGGTCGCCGAGGCCACCGAGTCCGCCTCCGCCTTCCTCGACGGCGGGCTGGTCGCCACCTACGACTACGACGACGAGCAGCAGGCGCTGTACGCCGAGGGCACCGGGAACACCGGGGCGCCGCTGGTGGTTCTCGTGGACGGCGGCACGATGAGCGCCGCGGAGCTGCTCACCGGAGCCCTCCAGGACCGGGGACGCGCGGTCGTCGTCGGGAGCCGGACGTTCGGCAAGGGCTCGGTCCAGGTGCCGCACCGGATGCCGGACGGGTCGGTCGCCGAGCTGACCGTCGGCCACTACACCACCCCGTCGGGCCGCCGGGTCCACGGCCGGGGACTGCTGCCCGACCTGGAGGTACGGTCCGGGGACCGCGCCGCCGAGCGGGCCTGTCGGGTATTGAGTGGCCTCGCAGCCGGGTCGTAGAGAAGAATGGCCTGGCTATGGCGAAGATGAAGACCCAGAGGGCCGGCAAGAAGGCCAAGGGCGCCGGCTCCGACCGGACGCTCGTCGCGCAGAACAAGAAGGCGCGGCACGACTACCTGATCCTGGACACGTACGAGTGCGGCATCGTCCTGACCGGCACCGAGGTCAAGTCGCTGCGGCAGGGCCGGGCTTCGCTGGTCGACGGCTTCGGCCAGGTCGACGACGGCGAGGTCTGGCTGCACAACGTGCACATCCCCGAGTACGCCCAGGGGACGTGGACGAACCACAGCGCGAAGCGCAAGCGGAAGCTGCTGCTGCACCGCTCGGAGATCGACCGGCTGATCGGCAAGACGCAGGAGACCGGCCACACGCTGGTGCCGCTCCAGCTCTATTTCGTCAAGGGCCGCGCGAAGGTCGAGCTGGCGCTGGCGAAGGGCAAGAAGGAGTACGACAAGCGGCACACGCTGCGCGAGAAGCAGGACCGGCGCGAGGCGGAGCGCGTGATCTCGGCGGTCCGCCGCCGCCAGCGCGCGTGATCGCGCCTGCGCCCCGGGCGGGACGGGGC
Source organism: Streptomyces hazeniae (assembly GCF_031845485.1). Classification (NCBI taxonomy): domain Bacteria; kingdom Bacillati; phylum Actinomycetota; class Actinomycetes; order Kitasatosporales; family Streptomycetaceae; genus Streptomyces; species Streptomyces hazeniae. Next base: position 39,195 of record NZ_JAVREQ010000024.1, on the reverse strand, counting down.
GCGCCGGGCGGCCTGAGCCGACCGGGTGGCCGCCGGGAATACGGTGGCAGCCCACGGCGCTGATCCCGTACGATGGTCCCGTACCCGGGCGCTGCGGCGCATCGGGTGCGGAGATTCTCAACTCAACATGGGGATGATCGGTTTCGACAGCGGATGTCGAAGCAGGGGAAGCGAGCCGAGGAACGCGGCAATGATCTCGTTAACCATGTGCCGCAAAAAAATAATCGCCAATTCCAAGCGCGATTCCTTCGCCCTCGCTGCCTAAGTAGCGACTTGCGAAGTGTCGGCCCGGGGATGTTCCCGACCCGGTGTCCGGCATCAGCCAGGGGACTCACCGCGTAGGTCCGGTCACGGGACCTGCAGGGACATTTCACAGTGACTGAGCCCGTCGGAGACGTGTCCGCGAGATCTCCGGGGCTGAGAAAATCGCAGCGGACTGCGCTCGGAGAAGCCCTCCTTCTGCTCCGTTGGACGCGGGTTCGATTCCCGCCATCTCCACCATCACCATGTGTCGAAGAGCCCCTGACCGGCGGTACCACCGCCGGTCAGGGGCTCTTCTGCGTGCGGGGTCGCAGGTCGCGGGTCGCGGGTCGCGGTCGAAAAACATTGGTCCATACCTTGACTGGTCTGGACCAAACGGCTTGACTGCACTCCATCAACCTTCCCCCACCTCGCGGCCCACCGCAGGGCCGCGCGCGAAGGAGTGAGCAGTGTCCAGCAGCACGCGTAGACGCAGCTTGACCACCCGGCTCAAGGCCCTCCTCGCCGCCGCCGGCCTGGCCGGCGCGCTGGCCGTGGCCCTCCCGATGTCCACCGCCACCGCGGCGCCCGCCTGCGAGGCGGCCTGGAACTCCGGCACCGCCTACACCGGCGGCGACGTCGTCTCCCACGGTGGCCACAACTGGGAGGCCAAGTGGTGGACGCAGGGCGAGACGCCCGGCACCACCGGACAGTGGGGCGTGTGGGCGGACCAGGGCACCTGCGGTGACGGCGGCGACCCGGATCCCGACCCGGACCCGTCCGGCTTCCTCGTCAGCCAGGCGCAGTTCGACCAGATGTTCCCGAGCAGGAACTCCTTCTACACCTACGACGGCCTGGTCGCCGCGCTCGGCGCCTACCCGGCGTTCACCAACACCGGGAGCGAGACCGTACGCCGCCAGGAGGCGGCCGCGTTCCTCGCCAACGTCAGCCACGAGACGGGCGGGCTGCGGTACGTCGTCGAGCAGAACGAGGCCAACTACCCGCACTACTGCGACGAGTCGCAGCCGTACGGCTGCCCCGCGGGCAACGACGCCTACTACGGCCGCGGGCCCATCCAGCTCAGCTGGAACTTCAACTACAAGGCCGCCGGCGACGCGTTGGGCATCGACCTGCTGAACGACCCCTGGCAGGTGCAGAACGACTCGGCCACCGCGTGGAAGACCGCGCTCTGGTACTGGAACACCCAGTCCGGCCCCGGCACCTACACCGGTCACGAGGCCCTCACCGGCGGCCACGGATTCGGCGAGTCCATCCGCAGCATCAACGGCGCCCTGGAGTGCGACGGCGGCAACCCCGCCCAGGTCCAGAGCCGCATCGACAAGTACCGGGCGTTCACGCAGATCCTCGGCACCACCCCGGGCGGCAACCTCAGCTGCTGAGACGCCCTCCGTACCACCCCTCACCCTTCCGCCGCCGGCCGTGCCCGTCTCACGCCGGCGGCGGAAGGCCGCGCGGGGCCCGTCCTGCTGTCACCCGAACGGGTGGGTCTTGTGCCTTCGGCATATTCCGCTTCCGCGCGATCCCTACCGTGCCTCCCATGGTCACCTCCTCCCACGAGGCGTCGCACCGGATCTTCCAGGACCGCCCCGAACTCCTGGCACCGGTCTTCCGCCTTCTCGGCGTTCCGCTGCCGTCGCCTGCGGCGGTCGAAGTGCTCTCACCGGACGCCACCGAGATCCGGCCCCTGGAACGCAGAGTCGACAGCGTCCTGCGAATCCGGCCCGAAGGGGCGTGGGACGACTTCCTGCTCGCCATCGAGGCCCAGGGCCGCCGGGACCCCGCCAAACGGCGGAGCTGGGCGTACTACCTCGGCCATCTCGGTGCGAAGTACGACTGCCCCGTCCTGCTGCTGGTGACCTGCCAGGACCGGAGCACGGCCCGCTGGGCGTCCGGCCCGTTCTCCCTCGGACCGGACGGCTGGCGCACGGCCCTCACCGTCCACCCGCTGGTGCTCGGGCCGGACAACGTCCCCGTGATCACGGAGCCCGAGCACGCGGCACGCGACCTCGCGCTGGCCACGTTCTCCGCGATGACGCACGGGAACCATCCGGATGCCGCTGCCATACTGGAAGCTCTCGCCGCCGCGCTGGGTGCGGCGGACGGCGAGTCCGCTGAGTACTTCACCGAACTGCTGGAGATCGGACTGGGCGACAGCCCGGCCCGTGCCACCTGGAGGAAGCTGATGAGCATGGGGACCTTCTTCCCCGGGCGGGGGACCATCGTCGAGGAGTCGTACCTCAAGGGCATGGAGGAAGGCCGGGAAGAGGGGTGCGCCGCCGGGCGGGCGCACGCCGTGCTGCGGCTCCTGGAGAAGCGGGGCGTCCCCACGCTGGCCGCCACCCGGGCCCGGATCACCGGCTGCACCGACCTGGACCTGCTGGACGTCTGGTTCGACCGCGCGCTCACCGTCACCGACGCGACGGAGATCTTCGACCGCGACTGAGCCGGTCCCCGTGCGGGCTGCGGAAGCCGGCCAGGGCGACGACGGCCGCCGGCAGCGCGGTGCCGACCGGCACGAGGTAGGCGAGCGCCGGGCCGCCCGGCAGGTGCTGGGCCGCCCAGCCGCCCGCCGCCGAGCCGGCGGCGATCCCCGCCAGCAGGGCCGTCACGGCGAGGGTCATCCCCTCGTTCAGGCGGGCCGCCGGAGTGCGGCGCTGGATCAGCGTCATCCCCGTCACCATCGTCGGCGCGGTCGCCATGCCGGCCACCAGCAGCGTCCCCGCCAGCACGAGCAGGCTCCCGGACGCCGCCCCCAGCAGCGGCAGCGTCATCAGCGCCGCCATCGCCGCCACGCACCCCCGGAAGCGGCGCCGTACGGAGCCGGACGGGGCCCACGTGCCGAAGGCCAGCCCGGCCACCGCCGAACCGCCCGCCTGCACCGCCAGGACGGCGCCGCCCGCCGCGCCGTGCCCCAGCGCGTCCGCGTGGGCGAGGGTGACCACCTCCAGCGCGCCGAACACCGCGCCCGTGCACACGAAGGTCGCCAGCAGCGGCGGCATCCCCGGCAGCCGTACGGGCGCCCGGCCGCGCCCCGCCTCAGGCGGGGCGACGGGCGGCTCGGTGCGCCGCTGCGCCGCGAACAGCAGGATGCCGGTCAGCAGCAGCACCGCCCCCGTGAGCGTGCCGGCCTCGGGAAACAGCGCCGTGCACAGCAGCGCCGCCAGCACGGGGCCGCACACGAAGCACAGTTCGTCGGCGACCTGCTCGAAGGAGTTCGCGGTGTGCCGCGCGCCGTGGTCGTCCCGGTGCAGGTGAGCCCAGCGGGCCCGGGACATGCCGCCGGTGTTCGGCGTCGTCGCGGTCGCGGCGTACGCGGCGAACAGCGTCCAGTCCGGAGCCTGCAGACGTACGCACAGGACCAGCGCGAGCGCGCCGCAGGCGGCGAACGCGGCGGCGGGCACGGCCACCCGCGCCTGTCCGTAGCGGTCCACCAGCCGCGCGGTGAGCGGCCCCACGACGGCCGTCGCGGCCAGCCCGGTCCCGGTGACCGCACCGGCGAGGGCGTAGCTGCCGCGCTGCCCGGCGATCATCATCACGGCCGCCACGGTGAACATCCCCATCGGCAGCCGGGCGACGAGGTTCCCCACCGTGAACGCCACCGCGCCGGGCGGCGCGAACAGCCGCACGTAGGGCGCGGTCCAGCGGCGGGCAGGCGTGACCGGGGCAGGAGAGGTGGTCGGCATGGTGACCACCCTCGCGGCACGAAGGGCCAGCGGTCCAACACCTGTTGCGGTCCCGTTCACGCACCTGCGTTGTGCATGCGGGCGGGCGCCGTCGGGCGGGCCCGGCGCCGCGCGGGGGGCAGCAGCCGCATCCCGTCGGCGGTGGCGGTCGTCAGGCTTTCCGCGCCATCGCGCAGACTTCTGTGGAGACTTCCACCCGAAGATGCGGGGTTCACGGTGCGCAACCTTCACAGCGCGGAGCGGCTCAGGCCGGTCGACCTGGCCCGTGCGCACGGTCTGTCCACCCAGGCCGTGCGGAACTACGAGGAGGCCGGCATCCTGCCGGTCGCCGACCGCACGCGCCACGGCTACCGCACGTACACCCCGCTCCACGCACGGGCCCTGCGCACGTTCCTCGCTCTGCTGCCCGGCCACGGCCACCCGGCCGCGACGTCGATCATGCGGGCGGTCAACGAGGGAGCGGCCGAGGAGGCGTTCCGCCTCGTCGACGAGAGCCACGTCCAGCTCCTCGAGGACCGGCGCACGCTGCAGGCCGTGGAGCGCGCCCTCCACGACCTGACGTCGCCGGCCCCCGGGCCCGCCCCCGGTTCCGGCCCCGACGCGGCCGGGCCCGGACCGGGCGGCACGTTCATCGGTCCGCTGGCCCGGAAGCTCGGGCTCCGCCCCGCGACGCTCCGCAAGTGGGAACACGCCGGACTGGTGCACCCGCGCCGTGACCCGGCGACCGGCTACCGCGTCTACGACCAGGCCGACGTACGGGACGCCCGGCTGGTCCACCAACTGAGGCGGGGCGGCTACCTGCTGGAGCAGATCGCCCCGCTGATCGCCCAGGTGCGCGCGGCCGGCGGGCTGGAGCCGCTGGAGGCCGCACTGCGGGACTGGCACGACCGGCTGTCCGCCCGCGGCCGGGCCCTGCTCGCCGGCGCCGCCGAACTGGACGCGTACCTCCGCGCCCGCGGGTGAAAAAGGAGTTGCCGCGGCCGTCCGGCGCCGGGGACCGTGCGGGGGTGGACGGTGGCGAAGCCGTCCGGAAGGGGGAGCGGCTGTGCGGGGAAGCGGAGACCCGGTCGTCCAGGAGTTCGCCGTCGGAGGCCCGGGAGCCGGACCGTACGGCATCGCGGCCGGGCCGGACGGTGCGCTGTGGTGCACGCTCGTGCACCACGGCCGCATCGCGCGGCTCGCCCCGGACGGCACGGTCCGCGAGTACGACCTGGGCGCGCCCGAGTGCCGCCCCACGGTCATCGCTCCCGGACCGGGCGACGGCGCCCTCTGGTTCACCCGGCTCCAGGACCACCGGATCGGCCGGATCACCGTCGACGGCGACGTGCGGTCCTGGCCCGTTCCCACGCCCGACTGCGGACCCTTCGGCATCACGGCCGGGCCGGACGGCGCGATGTGGTTCACCGAGACCGGCGCCGACCGCGTCGGACGCATCGACACCGCGGGCGAGATCGCGGAGTTCGCGCTCCCCGTCGAGGGCGGCTACCCCTCGGCGATCACGGCGGGACCGGACGGCGCCCTGTGGTTCGCCCTCAACCAGGCCGACGCCCTCGGCCGCATCGACGTGCACGGCGACGTGACCCTGCACCCCCTGCCGACGCCCGGCGCCGCGCCGGTCGGCATCACCAGCGACGGCACCGCCCTGTGGTTCGTCGAGATCGCGGCGGGCCAGGTCGGCCGGATGACGGTGGACGGCGCGGCCGAGGAGTTCCCGCTGCCGGACCGGACGGCCAAGCCGCACGCGATCGTGGCGGCGTCCGCGGGCGAGTGCTGGTTCACCGAGTGGGGCGCGGGCCGTGTCGGCCGCATCACGGCCACCGGCGACCTCGCCTCATACGCCCTGCCCTCCCCGTCCTGTGAACCCCACGGCATCGCCGTGGGCCCCGACGGCGCGGTGTGGACGGCCCTCGAGACCGGCTCCGTCGCCCGCCTGAGCGCACCCTGACCGGCCGCACGCCCCCTCAGCCGTGCTCCGACGCCGCTTCCGTCCGCTGTCGCTCCGCCCACCACGGGCATGCTGGACATGATCCGCTGCCCGTGGCGGCGGACTACCGTGCGTCCATGAGAAGCATCTTGGCGCGGGAAGCCCCGCGTCACCGTGACGCGGTCCCGGGCCGGGACTGCCGCGCGCGTGCGGGTCGCACGCGCGCGAGCGGCGGGGCGGGGCGATGACCGCGCCCCGGGACGTCGAGCCGCGGCTGTTGCGCGGGTTCGTGGCCGTGGCGGAGGAGCTGCACTTCACGCGGGCCGCCGCGCGGCTGTACGTGGCCCAGCAGGCGCTGAGCCGGGACGTCGCGCGCCTCGAACGGGAGGCCGGCGCGACGCTGTTCGTGCGGTCGACGCGGCGGGTGACGCTCACCGCCGACGGTGAGCGGCTGCTGCCGTACGCGCGGGCGGTGCTGGCCGCGCACGACGAACTGGCCGCCGCGTTCGCGCCCGCCGGGCGTCCGCTGACCGTGGACGTCGCCGCGCCGGTCAGCACGGGGCGCGAGGTGCTGGAGGCGGCACGCGGACGGGCACCGCGCACGGAGTTCGTGGCCCGCTACCGTGCGGGCCTCGCGGGCGCGGCGGCCGAGATCCTCGCCGGCCGGCTGGACGTCTCGTTCGGCCGCGTCGCCGGGCTCGCGGCCGAGGTGTCGGCCGGGCTGGAGCACCGGCTCGTCCGGTACGAGCGGGTCGCCGTGCTGCTGCCCGAGGACCACCCGCTCGCGGCGCTCCCCGAGGTGCCGCTCGGCCGGCTGGACGGCGAGACCCTGTACGCCGGGGCGGGCAACGACGACACCGCCGAGTGGACCGACTACGCCCGCGCGCTCTTCGCCGGGCGCGGCATCCGCCTCGCGCCGCCGTTCCCGAGGATCGAGGGCGAGGAGGAGTTCCGCCGTGTCGTGCGGGGGCGCGGCTGGTCGGTGCTGGCCACCGAGGTGTTCACGGGCGTGGAGGGCATGGTGCTGCGTCCGCTCACCGACCCGGTGCCGCTCGCGCCGGTCTCGGTCGTGTGGCGCCGCGGTCTGCGCCACCCGGGCCTGGACGCCCTGCTCGCCTCCGCCGCCGACCTGTCCCGCACCTCCGGCCGGTTCGCCGTCCCGCCCGGCGCCTGGCTCCCGGAACCGGACCGGGACCTCGCGCACCGTCACACTTCTGTGTAACAGATGTTGCACAGTGGTGTGGCGCGGGCTACGCTGAGCGGTATGGCAGCGACCATAGGGTTCCGCCCCACGGACGAGGACGCTCGCATCATCGAGGCGGCAACGCGCGAGGGCGAGGCGACCAGCGACGTCATCAGGCGCGCGCTGCGCCTTCTGGAACGAGAAGTCTGGCTGGAGCAGGCACGCAAGGATGCGCAGCGACTCCACGCGGAAGACCTGTCGGCCGACGAGGACGCCTGGTGATTCGCGGAGCCGTCTACCGGGTCGACCTCGGACAGGCGCAGCGCGGTCACGAACAGGGCGGGCGACGCTATGGCCTGGTGCTGTCCCCGACATCCATGCCGTGGAGCCTCGCCACGGTGGTGCCCACGTCCACGCGGGCGCAGCCGGCCGTCTTCCGGCCCGAGCTGTCCATCGCCGGTGCACGGACGCGCCTGCTGGTGGATCAGCTTCGATCCATCGATGTCCGGTTCCTCCACGGTGAGCCGGTCGACTACCTCACCCGGGACGACCTTGCCGAGGTCGAGCACGCCGTGAGCCGCTATCTGGGCCTCTGACCGCACAGCTGCTCACGTCGGCTCCGTCCGTGGCGTGAGCGCGTCGTTGCGTCGGTGTGACGCACCGCCACGGGGGTGAAACGCGCGACGCCTAGCGTCCGGAACGTCCAGCAGGGCGAGTCGGAGGAGGGCCGGATGCGCGCGCGGCGGCGCTGGATGGAGCGGTGGGACCCGGAGGACCGGGGGTTCTGGGAGACCGAAGGGCGGCACGTGGCGCGGCGGAACCTCGTCGGGTCGGTGTGCGCCGAGCACGTCGGCTTCTCGGTGTGGAGCATGTTCGCCGTGCTCGCCCTGTTCATGGGCGAGGCCCACGGCGTGGACGCGGCCGGGAAGTTCACTCTCGTCGCCGTCGCGTCGCTGGTCGGGGGTGCCCTGCGGGTGCCGTACGGCTTCGCCGTCGCCCGGTACGGCGGCCGCGACTGGACGGCGTTCAGCGCCGCGCTGCTGCTGGTGCCGTGCGCCGGGCTGTGCGCGGTGTTCGCGGCGCCGCCCGGCAGCGTGCCGTACGGGGTGCTGCTGCTCGTCGCCGTCACCACGGGGGTCGGCGGCGCCAACTTCGCCTCCTCCACGGCCAACGTCAACGCCTTCTACCCGCTGCGTCTCAAGGGCCGCGCCCTCGGCCTCAACGCGGGCGGCGGCAACATCGGCGTCGCCGTCGTGCAACTCGCCGGGCTGGGGCTGATCGCCCTCGGCGGCGCCGGGCACCCGTGGGTGCTGCCCGCGCTGTACGTGCCGCTCGTCGTCGCGGCGACCGTGTGGGCGCTGCGGCGGATGGACAACCTGGGCCCGGTGCGCGGCGACACCGGCGCCGTCGCCGAGGCGGCCCGGCACCGGCACACCTGGATCGTCGCCGCCCTCTACATCGGCACCTTCGGCTCGTTCATCGGCTACGGCTTCGCGTTCGGGCTGGTGCTCCAGGGCCAGTTCGGCCGTACGCCGCTGGAGGCGGCCTCGCTCACGTTCGTCGGGCCGCTGCTCGGCTCGCTGCTGCGCCCGGTCGGTGGCCACCTGGCCGACCGGTGGGGCGGCGCCCGCGTGACGCTGGCGGTTTTCGCGCTGATGACGGGCGCCACCGTGCTGGTCGTGGGGGCGTCCGTACGCGGCTCGCTGCCCCTGTTCGTCGCCGGATTCGTGCTGCTCTTCGTGCTGACCGGCGCGGGCAACGGCTCCGTGTACGCCCTGCTGCCCGGCATCCACGAGGCCGGCGCGCGGTCCCGCGGCCTGGTGGGGGAGGCCGCGGCGGCGCACGCCCGGCGCATGGCCGGGGCGGCGATGTCGCTGATCGGCGCGGTGGGGGCGTTCGGCGGGGTCGGCATCAACCTGGCACTCAGCCGCTCCTTCGCCGCCACGGGCTCCGGGACGGCGGCGTTCGCCGTCTTCGCCGCCTACTACGTGCTGTGCGGCGCCCTCGTGTGGGCGGTGTACGTGCGCCCGCCGCGGCCGGGCCCGGCGCCGGCCGAGCGGGCGCGTAACACTGGAGAAACGCCGGTGAACCGGCGGTGACACGCGGGGCGCCCACCATGGCCGGGGGCACCCGCAGAACCCCGCACCACAGGGACGAGGGACGATGAGCGAGCAGGAACCCGTCAGGCCGCTGGACGGCTTCACCGTCGGCGTCACCGCCGCGCGCCGCGCCGATGACCTGGGCGCGCTGCTGGAGCGGCGCGGCGCCACGGTCCAGCACGCGCCCGCGCTGCGCATCGTGCCGCTGGCCGACGACGCGGAACTGCTCGCGGGAACGAAACGCCTGATCGCCGAGCCGCCCGACCTGGCCGTCGCGACGACGGGCATCGGCTTCCGCGGCTGGCTGGAGGCCGCCGACGGCTGGGGCCTGGGCGACGAACTGCGCGCCGCGCTCGCCGGTGCCGAGATCCTCACCCGCGGCCCCAAGGTGCGCGGCGCCGTACGCGCCGCCGGACTGCGCGAGTCCTGGTCACCGGAGTCCGAGTCGATGGCCGAGGTGCGCGACCGGCTGCTGGGGGAGGGCGTCCGCGGGCGCCGGATCGCCGTGCAGCTGCACGGCGATCCGCTGTCGGACTTCGTCGCGGCGCTGCGCGCGGACGGTGCGGAGGTGGTGGGCGTCCCGGTGTACCGGTGGCTGCCGCCGGAGGACCTGGCACCCGTCGACCGCCTCACCGACGCCGTGCTGGCCGGGGCCGTCGACGCGCTCACCTTCACCAGCGCCCCGGCCGCGGTCTCGCTGCTGGAACGGGCGGGGGAGCGGGGCGTACGGGACCCGCTGCTGGCGGAGCTGCGCGACGGACGGGTGCTCGCCGCCTGCGTCGGGCCGGTCACGGCGGCCCCGCTGGAGGCGGCCGGGGTGCCCACCGCCAGCCCCGAACGCTTCCGGCTGGGCCCGCTGGTCCAGCTGCTGTGCGCGCGGCTGCCGGAGGGCGCCGCCACGTTCGAGGTCGAGGGCCACGGGGTGGAGCTCCGCGGCCACGCCGTGGTGGTCGACGGGCGGCTGCGGGCGGTGCCTCCGGCGGGCATGGCCCTGCTGCGGGAGCTGGCCCGCCGCCCCGGCTGGGTCGTCTCCCGCGCCGACCTGCTCCGCGCGCTCCCCGGAGCGGGGACGGACGAGCACGCCGTCGAAACCGCGATGACCCGGCTGCGCGCCGCGCTCGGCGTGCGCGGCGTCGTCCAGACCGTCGTCAAGCGCGGCTACCGCCTCGCCGTCGAACCGGACGGGCGCTGACGGACTTCGGTCCACCTCGTGAGATCCAGTGGGTTGGTACACCGGACGTTCTGGGACGACGGGCACACAGGCATGTCACTTGTCACCGGAAAGAGGTAACCCCTCGCTCAACGGGGGTACACCCCTGGTGAGGAATCTGATCGTGCGTCACCATGGCAGTCGGGTCGCACCACGCTTCGGTGCGGTCGTCCGGACGTGCCACGTACCTGGGGGTGGACATGACGGTGATCGACCAGCGGTTACCGGAACATGACGACGACACACTCATCGTCGTCACTGCCGAGGAGTTCGAGGAGGCTGCGCGCCGCTCCCTCGCCGAGCTCGGCCTGACCTACGCAGAACTCGAACAGCAAGCCGAGCAGCGGCACTTCACGTCCGCTCGTGCGCACGCACTCTGGGTCTCCATCGGCGGCACGGTTGACCTCTGAGCTCGGAAGGCGGGCTCGCGACTTCGCTCAGCAGTTGCAGTACACGCTCAACAAGACGATCTGCCAGCACGTTCGTATGGTCGCGGTCCAGCGGCCGTTCTTCGCCGGCCCGCCCGTGTTCACCATCGGCTCAGGGCTCTCGAGGTCGAATCCGACTCAGCCCACCGGTTTCCCGCTCGGTATCGACAACAAGAAGCCGCGGGTCTGGATGAGCCTCTCCTACCAGGTCCGCATGGACGACGAACAGTGTTACCTGGCGGTGCACTCCTCCTACTGCGGGATCTTCGCCGAAGCAGACCTGAGCACGTGCCTGTGCCACTTCGACTTCGAGCGCGAGAAGGAGCACTACGCGGGGGCTCACCTGCAGGTTCATGGGAGCTCACCGGCGCTCGACAAGCTCAACCGCGGGCACGATGTCGGCCGGACCCTGGACAAGCTCCACTTTCCGGTCGGCGGGAAGCGCTTTCGTCCCAGTCTCGAGGACGTCATCGAGTTTCTGGTCTCCGAACGCCTGGTCGATGCCCGCGAGGGTTGGGAACAGGTCGTCGAGGACGGTCGAGACCAGTTCCAGCGCCAGCAGCTCAAGGCTGCCATGCGGCGGAACACCGCAGTGGTGCAGGCATGGGTGCGCGATCATGGGCAGGCCATGGTCAGGGAGTGAGCACCGCCTGCCGGCGTTTCGAGACTTCAGCCTCGACGCAGCTGACCTCCGGTGTTCGTCGGTCGGCGCTGTAGCGAAAACCGGTGGCCGGGCGGGTCGTGTGTGGGGAGGATCGCCGCATGGGCCACTTCCTCGAGACCGAGCGGCTGGTGCTGCGCGCGTTCACCGCCGACGACGCCGACGACCTGTTCGCGCTCGACGACGACCCCGAGGTGATGCGGTTCCTCAACGGCGGCCGCCCCGCCGACCGGGAGGCGATCCGCACGTGCACGATGCCGCGGCTGCTGCACGTCCACGCCTGCACCGGGACGCGCGGCTACTGGGCCGCGCAGGAGAAGGGCGCCGGCACGTTCCTCGGCTGGTTCGAGTTCCGCCCGCCAAGCGACGACAGCCCCGCCGTGGTCGAACTCGGCTACCGGCTGAACCGGGCGTCCTGGGGGCGCGGCTACGCCACCGAGGGGTCCCGTGCGCTCATCGACAAGGGGTTCGCGGACCTCGGCGTCGAGCGCGTCACCGCGAACACCATGGCCGTCAACGTCCGCTCCCGGCGCGTGATGGAGAAGTCCGGCCTGGTCCTCGTCCGCGCCTTCCACGGGGACTGGCCGGACGCGATCGAGGGCTCCGAGCACGGCGAGGTCGAGTACGCGCTCACCCGTACCGCGTGGGAGCGGGCCCGCTGACGGCGCTCCGCGGCCGGTGAACGTCGCGGACCCGGTGGGCGTACCCAGGGGTGGAGGCTCGACCGGAGGTCGCAGGGTGCGGGACGATGCGCGGGTGAAGGACGGCGCGGCTCACGACGACGGCGCGGCTCACGACGACGACGCGCTGATGCGCGCCCTGTACGAGGCGCACGCCGTGCCGCTGTACGCGTTCGTGCTGCGCCTGGTCGGCGGCGACCGGCATCGCGCCGAGGACGTGGTGCAGGAGACGCTGCTGCGTGCCTGGCGCAACGCCGAGAAGCTGCATCGCGGCAGCCCGGCCGCGCTCCGCCCGTGGCTGGTCACCGTCGCCCGCCGCATCGTCATCGACGGTCACCGCAGCCGCCAGGCCCGCCCGCACGAGGTGGACCCCGGGCCGCTGGAGTCCGTGCCTGCCGCCGACGAGATCGACCGGGCGCTGCGGGCCATGGTGATCTCCGAGGCGATGGCCGACCTGACCGCCGCACACCGGCGGGCGCTCGTCGAGACGTATCTGCGGGGCCGCAGCGTCGCCGAGGCCGCGGAGGCGCTCGGGGTACCGCCCGGTACCGTGCGGTCGCGGGTCTTCTACGCGCTGCGTTCGCTGCGCCTGGCCCTGGAGGAACGGGGGGTGACGTCATGACGGGCGACCCCCTCGGCACGCCGGACACCCCCGGTCCGCCGCCGTCTCCGCACACCGACGTCGGGGCCTACGCCCTCGGTCTGCTCACGGACGCCGAGGCGTCCCGCTTCGAGGACCACCTTGCCGGGTGCACCCGGTGCGCCGAGGAACTGGAGGCGAATCTGGGCCTGCGTCCCCTCCTCCAGGAGGTGGCCTCCGAGGCGTCTTTCGGATCCGTGCCGTCTTCCGGGTCCGGGCCGGCATCCGGTGCGCACGAGGGCGGGGGCCCGCTGGACCGGGCGCTCGCCGCCGCGGCCTCCGAACGGCGCCGCGCGCGACGGCGCCGCCACGCCCTGGCGGGCGCCGTCGCGGCGGTCCTGCTCGCCGCCGGCGCGCTCGGCGGCGTGGCCGTCGGCCCCCTCGCCGGTGACGACGACGCCGACCGGCCGCCGCCCACCACGGCCGAGGCGGCGCGTGCCGCCTTCGCGCAGGGGGAGAAGTTCTCCGACCACGACCCGTCCACCAGCGTCGAGGCCACGGTGTCGCTCCAGGAACGGCCCTGGGGCACCCACGTCACCCTCCGGATCGGGAACCTCACCGGCCCGCGCGCCTGCGACCTGGTGGCCGTCGGCGGGGACGGCGGCCGGCAGACGGTCGCGACCTGGTCGGTGCCGGGGTACGGCTACGGCATCGAGGGCACCGCGTACGAGGAGCCGCTGTACGTGGCGGGCGGCGCCGGCCTCACGCCCGACCGGATCGACCACTTCGAGGTCCGCACGCTCGAGGGCGAGAAGCTGGCCGCCATCCGGATGGAAACCCCCGCGGACGGGCTGTGACGCGCGGCACCACGCACGGGACACGCCCGCACGACACCCGCAGGTCGCGTACGGTGGACGGCTGCCCTGTGAGAGAGAAGGGGGCCGCATGGGAGCGCAGGACACCGTGGACAGAGCAGACGGCCGGGCCGCGGACGCCGAGGGCGTGCGCGAACGGGAGACGCGTCGCGAGCAGACGCATCTGGACGCCGTGTACCGCCGTCTGGAGGAGAAGATCCACGAGGCCGAGTTCCTCATGGACGACGCCGCCAAGCGGGGGCAGGTCGGCACACCCGGCGCGCTCGCCGAACGCGACGCGCAGGTCTTCCGGGCCGGGATCCACCTCAACCGGCTGAACAGCGAGTTCGAGGACTTCCTCTTCGGCCGCATCGACCTGCTCGACGGCAAGACCGGCGAACGCGGCCCCGACGGCGCCTACACCTCCGTGGAGCCGGCCGACGACGCGGTGCGCCCGGACGGCGGCGCGGACATCGCCGAGACCCTGCACATCGGACGCCTGGGCGTGCTGGACGCCGACTACGCCCCGCTGGTCATCGACTGGCGGGCGCCCGCCGCCGCCCCCTTCTACCGGGCCACTCCCGTGACCCCCGGCCGGGTGGTGCGCCGCCGCGTCATCCGCAGCAAGGGCCGCCGCGTGCTCGGCGTCGAGGACGACCTGCTGCGCCCGGAGATCCGCGCCACCCTGGACGGCGAGGAACTGCCCGCCGTCGGCGACGGCGCCCTGATGGCCGCCCTGGGCCGGGCCCGCGGCCACGCCATGCGGGACATCGTGGCGTCCATCCAGGCCGAGCAGGACGAGGTGATCCGCGCCCCCGCCGCCTCCGTCACCGAGGTCGAGGGCGGCCCCGGCACGGGCAAGACCGCCGTCGCCCTGCACCGCGCGGCCTACCTCCTCTACCGGGACCGGCGCCGGTACGCGGGCGGCATCCTGGTCGTCAGCCCGACCCCCCTGCTGGTGTCGTACACCGAAGGCGTGCTGCCCTCCCTCGGCGAGGAGGGGCAGGTCGCCATCCGCGCGCTGGGCTCGCTGGTCGACGGTGTCGAGGCGAGCGCGTACGACGACCAGCCGGTGGCCCGCGTCAAGGGCTCCGCCCGCATGGTCGGGGTGCTGCGCCGGGCCGCGCGGGGCGCCCTGGAGCTGGGCGAGGTCCCGCAGCGGCTGCGCGTGGTGGCCTTCGGCTCCCGCGTCGAGCTGGGCGCGGACGAACTGCGGGCCGTACGCCGCCAGGTGCTGGGCGGCACCGCGCCGGTGAACCTGATGCGGCCCCGGGCCCGGCGGCTGCTGCTCGACGCGCTGTGGGAGAAGTCCGGCGCCGCCCGCCGGCACGCCCACGATCCCGAACTCGCCGCCGAGGTGCGGCAGGGCTTCGACGAGGACCTCGACGAGGAGACGGACTTCACCGACTTCCTCGACGCCTGGTGGCCGGAACTGACCCCGCGCCGCGTGCTCGCGGCGCTGGCCGACGAGAAGCGGCTCGCCCGCTGGGCACGCCGGATGCTCCGCGGCGGCGAGGTGCGGCTGCTGGCCCGCTCGCTGCGCCGGCTGGGCGTGGACGGCACGGGGCCGCTGTCCGTGCACGACGTCGCGCTGCTGGACGAGCTGCGGCAGCTCCTCGGCCCGCCCGCCGCCCGGCCGCGCAGGCAGGAGGACGATCCGCTGGACCAGCTCACGGGGCTGGAGGAGGTGACCACCGCCGCCGACCGCAGCGGCCCGCGCCGGCGGCGGCCCGATGTGGAGGAGGAGCGCCGCGACTACGCCCACGTCATCGTCGACGAGGCGCAGGACCTGACGCCCCTGCAGTGGCGGATGGTGGGACGGCGCGGCCGCCACGCCACCTGGACCGTGGTCGGCGATCCGGCGCAGAGTTCCTGGACGGACACCGACGAGGCCGCCGCCGCGCGCGCCGAGGCGTTGGGTGGCCGTCCGCGCCGTCGTTTCGAACTCACCGTCAACTACCGCAACCCGGCGGAGATCGCCGAACTCGCCGACCGGGTGCTGGCGTTGGCCATGCCGGGCAGCACCCCGCCGGAGGCCGTGCGCCGCACGGGCCTCGTCCCGCGCTTCGTCGCGGCCGTCGGCGCGGACGGCGCGGACGGCGCGGACGGCGCGGACGGGGAGGGCAACGGCGAGGACCTGCTGGGCCGGACCGTACGGGCCGAGGCCGAGCGGCTGCTCGCAGAGGTGGACGGCACGGTCGGCGTGGTGGTCGCGATGGGGCGGCGTACCCAGGCACGGCAGTGGCTGGCCGGCCTGGGCGACCGGGCCGTGGCGCTGGGCAGTCTGGAGGCGAAGGGACTGGAGTACGACGCCACCGTGGTCGTCTCGCCCGCCGAGATCGCGGAGGGCCTGTCCCCGCGCGAGTTCACCGAGGGCGGCCCGGGCGCCGGCGGAGCGGGGCTGAGGGTGCTGTACGTCGCGCTCACCCGTGCGACGCAGCGGCTCACCCTCGTCTCCGGCCCCCGCGACCTGCCCGACGCCGACGGGGTGCCGGACCTGCTGCGGGACTGAACGTGCCGCGCCGCTCCCCGAGGGGAGCAGGGCGGCACGTGCGGACCGTGAGCGGGCGTCAGCCGCCGCCCGCACGCCTGCCGGGCCCGCACGCCCCCGCCGTCACCCGGTGGGCCCGTCGGCCCGCCGCGCGGCCCCGCCCTCCGTACGCTCCTCCACCCGGTCGTCGGGCCGCCGGGGCGGCCGGACGGAGGCCCCGGCGGGGACGGACCCGCCGGCGGGCAGCCGGGGCGCGCCGGTCCGCGCGTGGGTGGCGTACAGCGTGAGTCCCACGAACGCCAGTCCGCCGACCA
This sequence comes from Streptomyces hazeniae, assembly GCF_031845485.1. Classification (NCBI taxonomy): domain Bacteria; kingdom Bacillati; phylum Actinomycetota; class Actinomycetes; order Kitasatosporales; family Streptomycetaceae; genus Streptomyces; species Streptomyces hazeniae. Next base: position 22,827 of record NZ_JAVREQ010000024.1, on the reverse strand, counting down.
CGTTGCCGACCAGGGTCGGAATCTCGTTCCAGAGCAGGTAGTCGGCGACGGAGAAGTCGCCGCCGAGCAGCAGGCCGGAGGGAAAGAGGAACATGTTGACGACCGAGTGCTCGAAGCCCATGTAGAAGAAGACCAGGATGGGCATCCACATCCCGATGACCTTCCCGGACACGGACGTCGACATCATGGCGGCGACCACGCCGGTGGAGACCATCCAGTTGCACAGCACGCCGCGCACGAAGAGCGTCAGCATGCCGGCGGCGCCGTGCTCGGCGTAACCGACGGTCCGTCCCTCGCCGATGGTGCCTATGGCGCGGCCCACCTCGTCGGGGCCGGTGGAGAAGCCGAAGGTGAGGATGACGGCCATCATCAGCGCGACGGTGAGCGCTCCGGCGAGGTTGCCGAGGAACACCAGCCCCCAGTTGCGTGCGACCGCCCGGACGGTGACGCCCGGCCGCCGGTCCAGCAGGGCGAGCGGCACGAGGGTGAACACGCCGGTGAGCAGGTCGAACCCCAGCAGGTAGAGCAGGCAGAAGCCGACCGGGAAGAGGAGCGCGCCGAGGAGGGGCTGGCCCGTCCGGACGGTGACGGTCACCGCGAAGGCGGCGGCGAGCGCCAGGATCGCGCCGGCCATGTAGGCGCGGATCACCGTGTCACGCGTCGACATGAAGACTTTGGACTCACCGGCGTCGATCATCCTGGTGACGAACTCCGGCGGACTGAGGTAGGACACAGCGGGCCTCTTGGGATCGGAGGAGGGCGGGCCGCACCCCGCCGGCGGCGGGGGCATCGGTGCCGCCACGCGGCACCGGGGCGCCCCAGTCTGCCGACCGTACGTTCCCGCGGCGTCCGAACGCCGCTTCCCGTCCCGCCGAACGCACAGGGCCCGGAAGGAGGGATGGCCGAACGGGCCCTGTTTGTTAGCCTGAGGGTGGCACCGGCCCGATCCATGCCCCCGGGCCCAACCATCGTCGCTTCGAGCGACCACTTGCCGCGAGGCGAGCTGGCGGGTCGGTGCCACCTTCTTCTCGTCGCCCCGCTTCGCCGGGCTCCGCTCGGGCCGTCAGCCGAGCACGCGCACCTGTTCGGCCTGCGGGCCCTTCCGGCCCTGAGCGATCTCGAACTCCACGCGCTGGGCGTCCTCCAGGCTGCGGTATCCGTCACCGTTGATCGAGCTGTAGTGGACGAAGACGTCCGGCCCGCCGCCCTCCTGAGCGATGAAGCCGTAGCCCTTCTCCGCGTTGAACCACTTGACCGTGCCCTGAGCCATTGTTCGGTCTCCTGTGTACGTACATGAGCGTGTGCGGGCAGGATCCTAGAACGATTCGGACCGTTTTCGACTGATTGATGCCGTGGAGGGCGCATGTCGCTTCCCGTTTCCGCGCGGCGCCCGGGGTTCCTCGCGGGGCGCCTTCTCTCGTATGGTGGAAGAATGATTCCACGAGAGGGGTCAGGTTTCTGCGTACCAGTCGGTAGGTGGGACTATCTGGTGACGCGCCGCGCGCAACGGTCCCCGGCGGACCGGGCCGGCGCCCGGTAGCACAGGGAAAGCAGAGGAAGTCGGCCATGGCAACGGCGCCCAGCGTCTCGTACTCGATGACGGTCCGTCTGGAAGTCCCCGCGGGCGGGACCGCGGTCAGTCAGCTCACCACTGCCGTGGAGTCCTCCGGCGGCTCGGTCACCGGTCTGGACGTGACGGCCTCCGGCCACGAACGGCTCCGGATCGACGTCACCATCGCCGCCAGCTCCACCGCGCACGCGGACTCCATCGTCCAGCAGTTGCGCGGCATCGAGGGCGTCACACTCGGCAAGGTCTCCGACCGGACGTTCCTGATGCACCTCGGCGGCAAGATCGAGATGTCGTCCAAGCATCCGATTCGCAACCGCGACGACCTCTCCATGGTCTACACCCCGGGTGTCGCCCGCGTCTGCACGCAGATCGCGGAGAACCCCGAGGACGCCCGGCGGCTCACCATCAAGCGGAACTCGGTCGCCGTCGTCACCGACGGCTCCGCCGTCCTCGGCCTGGGCAACATCGGGCCCAAGGCCGCGCTTCCGGTGATGGAGGGCAAGGCCGCGCTGTTCAAGACGTTCGCCGGCATCGACGCCTGGCCGATCTGCCTGGACACCCAGGACACCGACACCATCGTCGAGGTGGTCAAGGCGGTCGCCCCCGGCTTCGCCGGCATCAACCTCGAGGACATCTCGGCGCCGCGCTGCTTCGAGATCGAGGCGCGGCTGCGCGAGGCCCTGGACATCCCCGTCTTCCACGACGACCAGCACGGCACCGCCATCGTCGTCCTCGCCTCGCTGCACAACGCGCTGCGCGTGGTCGGCAAGAACATCGAGGACGTGCGCGTCGTCATGTCCGGCGCCGGAGCGGCCGGTACGGCGATCCTCAAGCTCCTGCTGGCCGCCGGTGTCAAGCACGCGGTGGTCGCCGACATCCACGGCGTCGTGCACGGCGGACGCGAGGACCTGGTGGACGCCGCCCCCGACTCGCCGCTGAGCTGGATCGCCCGCAACACCAACCCCGAGGGTGTCACCGGCACCCTCAAGGACGCGGTGGCCGGCTCCGACGTGTTCATCGGCGTGTCCGCTCCCGACGTCCTGGCCGGCGAGGACGTCGCCACGATGGCCGACGGCGCGATCGTCTTCGCGCTCGCCAACCCCGACCCGGAGATCGACCCGGCCGAGGCGCGCCGCACCGCGGCGGTCGTCGCCACCGGACGCTCCGACTTCCCGAACCAGATCAACAACGTGCTGGTCTTCCCCGGCGTCTTCCGCGGCCTGCTGGACGCGCAGTCGCGTACGGTCAACACGGAGATGATGCTGGCGGCGGCGCGCGCGCTCGCCGACGTGGTGCTGGAGGACGAGCTCAACGCGAACTACATCATCCCCAGCGTCTTCAACGAGAAGGTCTCCGGAGCGGTGGCCGGCGCGGTCCGCAAGGCCGTCAGGGCCGCCGGGGAATCCGCGACGCAGCCGGCGACGGAGGCGGCCGGCACGTCGGGGGAGTGACCCGGACGGGTGACACCTCTCACGGGTCCCGGCCCGCGTCCGCCCGGCGCGTCGCGGGTGTCGGCACCCGTGTGGCCCGTAGGGTTCGAGAAGCCGGAAGGGCGCCGGAAGGGTGTCGGATTGGCGTTCCCGCCGCAGGTGGGGGCAGGATGCGTCTTCGGGCGCGAGGGTCTGAACCTTAGGACCCGGGTCCGGGGACTGTCCGAGGGCCCTGGCAGCATCGGCTTCGACTCACGCCTCAACGGCAAGAAGAACACGGGAGTAACGAACTATGAACCGCAGTGAGCTGGTGGCCGCTCTGGCCGATCGTGCCGAGGTGACCCGCAAGGACGCCGACGCCGTTCTGGCCGCTCTGGCCGAGGTGACCGGCGAGGTCGTCTCCAAGGGCGACGAGAAGGTCACCATCCCCGGCTTCCTCACCTTCGAGCGCACGCACCGCGCCGCCCGCCAGGCGCGCAACCCGCAGACCGGTGAGCCGATCCAGATTCCGGCCGGGTACAGCGTCAAGGTGTCGGCCGGCTCCAAGCTGAAGGAAGCCGCCAAGGGCAAGTAAGGGCTATCGCCCTCCGAGCACGAGGGGCGGCCACCCTCCCAGGGTGGCCGCCCCTCGTCGCGTCCGAAGCGCCGGCGGTCCGCCTGCCGTGCGGCGCGGGTGCGCCCTACGGGCGCTCGACGTTGGCGCCGAGTTCGGCGAGCTTTTCCATGAAGTTCTCGTAGCCGCGGTTGATCAGGTCGATGCCGTGCACGCGCGACGTGCCCTGCGCGGCCAGTGCCGCGATGAGGTACGAGAACCCGCCCCGGAGGTCCGGGATGACCAGGTCGGAACCCTGGAGCTTCGTCGGCCCGGACACGACCGCGGAGTGGAGGAAGTTGCGCTGCCCGAAGCGGCACGGCGTGCCGCCCAGGCACTCGCGGTAGAGCTGGATGTGTGCGCCCATCTGGTTCAGGGCCTCTGTGAAGCCCAGCCGCGACTCGTACACCGTCTCGTGCACGATGGACAGCCCGGACGCCTGGGTGAGCGCCACGACCAGCGGCTGCTGCCAGTCGGTCTGGAAGCCCGGGTGGACGTCCGTCTCCAGCGCGATGGCCTTCAGCGGGCCGCCCGGGTGCCAGAAGCGGATGCCCTCGTCGCCGATCTCGAACGCGCCGCCGACCTTGCGGTAGGTGTTGAGGAACGTCATCATCTCGCGCTGCCGGGCGCCGTGGACGTAGACGCTTCCCTCCGTGGCGAGCGCGGCGCTCGCCCAGGACGCGGCCTCCAACCGGTCCGGGAGGGCCCGGTGGGTGTAGCCGTCCAGCCGGTCGACGCCGGTGATGCGGATGGTGCGGTCGGTGTCGACGGAGATGATCGCGCCCATCTTCTGCAGCACGCAGATGAGGTCTTCGATCTCCGGCTCGACCGCCGCGTTGGAGAGTTCGGTCACACCCTCGGCCAGAACGGCGGTGAGCAGCACCTGTTCGGTGGACCCGACCGACGGGTACGGCAGGCTGATCTTGGCGCCGCGCAGCCGCTGCGGCGCCTCCAGGTACTGGCCGTCGGCGCGCTTCTCGATGGTCGCGCCGAACTCCCGCAGCACGTCGAAGTGGAAGTTCACCGGACGGCCGCCGATGTCGCAGCCGCCGAGGCCCGGGATGAAGGCGTGGCCGAGGCGGTGCAGCAGCGGGCCGCAGAAGAGGATCGGGATGCGGGACGAGCCGGCGTGCGCGTCGATGTCGCCCACGTCGGCGCTCTCCACCCGCGAGGGGTCCATCACCAGTTCGCCCGGCTCCTCGCCCGCGCCCACGGTGACGCCGTGCAGCTGCAGCAGGCCGCGCACCACCCGCACGTCGCGGATGTCGGGCACGTTGCGCAGGCGGCTCGGGCCGCTGCCGAGCAGCGCCGCGACCATGGCCTTGGGCACGAGGTTCTTCGCGCCGCGGACACGGATCTCGCCCTCCAGTGGGCTACCGCCGTGGACGAGCAGGACATCTTCGGTGCCGGACATGGAGCTCCGCGTTTCGAACGGGGTTTCAGGGGACAGCACTCAAGACTAATGGCCCACAGGCCGCTTTCCGTACGCCCTGTGCGGGCCCGCCTGCTTCCGGAACCGTTTCTTCCGGCGTGGGAGGTGCCCGGATCGTCGGCCGGCGGAGGTCCCGGTCACCGCATGCCCACGGGGTGACCGGCGGTTTCGCGCCTTTCCGGGGGCCGGAGTGCGGCCGGAAGGTATCCCTGTCGGTGCCACGAGTGGGATCATTGCGGCATGACCGAGGTGTCCTCCCTCACCGGGCGGCTGCTGGTCGCCACCCCGGTGCTGTCCGACCCGAACTTCGACCGCGCCGTCGTGCTGCTCCTCGACCACGACGAGGAGGGCTCGCTGGGCGTGGTCCTGAACCGCCCGACGCCCGTGGACGTCGACGACATCCTGGAGGGCTGGGGCGATCTCGCGGGCGCCCCGGGGGTGGTGTTCCAAGGGGGGCCGGTGTCGCTGGACGCGGCGCTGGGGCTGGCCGTGGTCCCCACGGGCAACGGCGACCACGGCCCGGACGGTCCCCTCACCGGCGCGGCCGGTCCCCGCACGGGCCCGGAGAGGCCGGCCCGCGACGGGGCGCCGGACGCCGCGGGGGGAGCGGACCCCGCGCCCGGAGCGGACCTCGCGGGCGACGCGGCGGCCGAGGCCGCGGACGTGCTGGGCGGCGTCACCGGCCCGGACGCCCCGCGCGGCCCCGGGGACGGCCCGCTGGGATTCCGCCGTGTCTTCGGCGCGATCGGCCTGGTCGACCTGGACGCGCCGCCCGAGCTGCTGGCGGCCGAACTCGGCTCGCTGCGCATCTTCGCCGGGTACGCCGGCTGGGGCGCGGGCCAGCTCGAGGACGAGCTCGCCGAAGGCGCCTGGTACGTCGTGGAGTCCGAGCCGGGTGACGTGTCCTCGCCCGCCCCCGAGGGCCTGTGGCGTTCCGTACTGCGGAGGCAGCGCAGCGAACTGGCCATGGTCGCGACGTACCCGGACGACGCCTCGCTGAATTAGGCTTGGGTCACATGAGCACTCTCGAGCCCGAGCGCGGGACCGGTACCGGCACTCTCGTCGAGCCGACCCCGCAGACATCGCACGGTGACGGCGACCACGAGCGGTTCGCCCACTACGTCCAGAAGGACAAGATCATGGCCAGCGCGCTCGACGGGACGCCCGTCGTCGCGCTCTGCGGCAAGGTCTGGGTGCCGGGTCGCGACCCGAAGAAGTACCCGGTGTGCCCCATGTGCAAGGAGATCTACGAGACCATGGGCGCCGGCGGCGGCAAGAACGGCAAGGACGGCGACGGCAAGGGCGGCAAGAAGTAGCGCCCGCCGCGGCGCACACCTGACGCCGCACACCGCGCAGGGCTCACACGGCGCGCTCCGCCGGGCACCCTCTCGAACGAGGGTCCGGCGGGGCGCGCCGTGCTGTGCGCGGCGGCCACCCGTGCCCGCCCGGCGCGCCCCTGCCCGCTGCTCCGTGCTCCGGCCGTTCCGGCGGCATTCGATTGGTCGAGACCTCTTGTGGCCCGCGACGGTCGGCTCTAGCCTCCTGCCCGGCCCGGTTGTGCAATGCGAAACGCGCATTGCACATGTTGCAACGCTGTGTCGTTCCGCCGTCGACCCGCCAGGGGGCACGCCATGAGACCGTCCGCACTCCGACTCCTCTCCCGGCCGGCCGCCGTCCTCGGTCTGGCCACCGCCCTGGCCCTCACCGGCTGCGCGCCGTCCACCTCGTCGGGCGGTGCGGAGCAGGGCGGCGACGACCGGACGGGCACGCTGCGCGTCTGGCTCTTCCGCGAGGTCGACAACGCGCCGAAGCAGCGGATCGTCGACGACGTCGTCGCCGGGTTCGAGAAGCAGCACGACGGCGTGACCGTCGACGTGCAGTACATCCCCGTCGACAGCCGCGCGGAGAAGATGAAGGGCGCCCTGAACGACCCCTCCTCCGCTCCCGACGTCGTCGAGTTCGGCAACACCGACACCGCCGGCCTGGTCGAGAACGGCGCCCTCCTCGACGTCACCGACGCCTTCGAGGAGTGGGACGAGACCGCGGACACCGATCCCACCGCACGGCAGTCGGTGACCGTCCAGGGCCGCGTGTACGGCGCTCCGCTGTTCGTCGGCGTCCGCGCCCTGTACTACCGCACGGACGTGTTCGACGACCTCGGCCTCGAACCGCCCGCCACCCTCGACGAACTCGCCGACACCGCACGACGGATACGGCAGGAGCGCCCGCAGATGTACGGCATCGCCGTCGGCGGCTCGTACACCTACGGCGCCCTGCCCTTCGTCTGGGCGCACGGCGGCGAGGTCGCCGAGAAGCGCGGCGGCGCATGGACGGCGACGATCGACGACGCGGCCGCACGCAAGGGCGTCACCGCGTACACCGACCTCTTCGGCCCCGGCAACTGCCCGCCCGCCACCTGCGCGCAGATGGGCGGCAACGACACCGTCGAAGCCTTCGCCAACGGCAAGGCGGGCATGGTGATCGGCGGCGACTTCAACCGCGAGGCCGTCGGGAACAGCGAAGTGGCCGGCAGCTACGACGTGGTGCCGCTGCCCGGCGTCCGGGAGGGGGAGATCGCGCCCGCCTTCGCCGGCGGCAACAATCTCGGCGTCATGCGCGGCACCGGCCACCGCGGTCTGGCCGTCGACCTGATGCGGCGGCTGGCGGGCAAGGAGACGCAGGAGCGGCTGTTCGCCGAGATGGGCTTCCTGCCGACCTTCACCGACACCCGGCAGCAGGTCGCCGCCGAGGAGCCGTTCGTCGAGCCCTTCGTGCGGACGCTGGACGTCGGCGCGAAGTTCGTGCCCGCCACGCCCGCGTGGTCGGCCATCGACGCGAGCCAGGTGCTGCCCACCATGTTCCAGCGCGTCGTCAGCGGCAAGCAGGACGTACCCGGAGCCACCGGGGCCGCCGCACGCACGATGGACGAGGCCTTCGCGCGGTGAGCGGCCCGGCCGTCGCCGCGCGCCGCGGGGGCGGGTGGACGCCCTGGCTCTACCTCGCCCCCGCGCTGCTGGTGATCGCGGCACTGCTCGCGTACCCGATCTACCAGCTCGGCCTGATCTCCCTCTACGAGTACACCCAGGCCCAGGTCAGCGGCGGGCAGCCGACCACGTTCCAGGGCCTGGGCAACTACGCCGAGCTGGCGCGCGACCCGAAGTTCTGGGACGTGCTGCTGGTCACCGTCGGCTTCGCCGCCGCCTGCGTCCTCGGCACCCTGGCCGTCGGGTGCGCGCTGGCCGTCCTCCTGACCCGGGTGCGGGCGGTGCCGCGGCTGGCGCTGATGCTGGCCTCGCTCGGCGCCTGGGCGACCCCGGCCATCACCGGGTCCACCGTCTGGGTGTTCCTCTTCCACCCCGACTTCGGCCCGGTCAACCGGGTCTTCGGACTGGGCGACTTCTCCTGGACGTACGGCCGGTGGAGCGCGTTCCTCCTGGTGTTCCTGGAGGTCGTGTGGTGCTCGTTCCCGCTCGTGATGGTGACGGTCTACGCCGGAATCCGCGCCATTCCCGCAGAGGTGCTGGAGGCCGCCGCCCTCGACGGCGCGCGGACGCCGCGGATCTGGCGCAGTGTCATGGCGCCGATGCTGCGGCCGCTGCTGGTTGTGGTGACCATCCAGTCGATCATCTGGGACTTCAAGATATTCACGCAGATCTACGTGATGACCGGAGGCGGGGGCGTCGCCGGCCAGAATCTCGTGCTCAACGTGTACGCCTACCAGAAGGCGTTCGCGTCCGCCCGCTACGGCCTGGGTTCCGCGATCGGCATCGTGATGCTGCTGATCCTGCTGGGCGTCACGCTCGTCTATCTGCGCGTGCTGCGCCGCCGGGGTGAGGAACTGTGACGACCACACCGACCACACCGACCACACCGACCACGAGGACCGCACAGGCCGCGAAGGTGCCGGGCCAGCGGAACGCGCCGACGCGACCGACCGCGTCCCGCGGCGTACGCCTGCCGCGGATTCGGCGCCCCTGGCGGCTGCTCGCCGAGACCGGGGCGCTCGCGACCGCACTGGTGGTCGCCTTTCCCCTCTACTGGATGGTGCTCTCCGCGTTCAAGCCGCAGGCCGAGGTGCAGTCCGACCGGCCCGTGCCGTGGACGACGAGCCCCACCCTGGACAGTTTCCAGCGGGTCTTCACCCAGCAGGACTTCGGCCGCTACTTCCTCAACAGCCTGCTGGTCGCCGGGACCGTCGTGGTCGCCTCCGCGCTCATCGCGTTTCTCGCGGCCACCGCGGTCGCCCGATTCCGGTTCCGTTTCCGCACCACCGTGCTGATCATGTTCCTCACCGCGCAGATGGTCCCGATCGAGGCGCTCACCATTCCCGTGTTCTTCCTGATGCGGGACGTCGGCGCGCTCAACTCGCTGGTCTCCCTGATCCTTCCGCATCTCGCCTTCTCCCTGCCGTTCGCGGTGTGGATGCTGCGCGGATTCGTGAAAGCCGTTCCCGCGTCCCTGGAGGAGCAGGCGTACCTCGACGGCGCGAGCCGCAGCCGGTTCCTGTGGCAGATCCTCTTTCCACTGGTGCTCCCCGGGCTGGTGGCCACCAGCGTGTTCTCCTTCATCTCCACCTGGAACGACTTCCTGTTCGCCAAGTCGTTCCTCATCAGCGCCACCGAGAACTCCACCCTCCCGATGGCACTGCTGGTCTTCTTCGACACCGAAACCCCCGACTGGGGAGGCGTGATGGCCGCCTCCACCGTGATGACCGTGCCCGTGCTGGTCTTCTTCGTCGCCGTACAGCGCCGCCTGGTCTCGGGCCTCGGCGGCGCCGTGAAGGACTGATGCCCCGTGCCGGAGAAACCCCGGCTGATCCCCGCCCCGCGTGTCCTGGAAACCGCCGGCGGCCCCCCGTTCACGTTCACCGGCACCACCGCCGTCGAGGCCGGGCCGGGCACCGACGGCGCGGCCCGGCTGCTGCGCTCCGCCCTGGGCGCCGCCACCGGGCTGCCGCTCCCGCCCCGCCGCAGCGGGGACGAGGGCCCGTACGTCGCGCTGGCCGTGGACGACGACGGCTCCGCCGTCGGGCCCGGCCCGGAGTCCTACCGGCTGGACGTCCACGCGGGCGGCGTGCGGATCACGGGCGGCGGAGCGGCGGGCGTCCACCACGGGGTGCAGACCCTGCGGCAGCTCCTGCACCCCGCCGCCTACCGGCGCGCCCCGGTCCGCGGCGGCCCGTGGACCGTCCCGCCCGTGCACGTGGAGGACGCGCCCCGCTTCCGCTGGCGCGGCCACCTCCTGGACGTGGCACGGCACTTCCAGCCGAAGGACGACGTGCTCCGCTGCCTGGATCTGCTCGCCCTGCACAAGCTCAACGTGCTGCACCTGCACCTGACCGACGACCAGGGCTGGCGTCTGCAGATCCGCCGCCACCCCCGGCTCACCGAGGTCGGCGCCTGGCGGCCCCGCACCCGCCTCGGCCACCGCGCCTCCCCGCTGTGGGACGAGCGCCCGCACGGCGGCTTCTACACCCACGACGACGTCCGCGAGATCGTCGCGTACGCCGCCGAACGCCACATCACCGTCGTCCCCGAGATCGACGTCCCGGGCCACTCCCAGGCCGCCGTCGCCGCCCACCCCGAACTCGGCAACGCCGACGCCGTCGACACCGCCGCCCTCGGCGTCTGGACCGACTGGGGCGTCAGCCCGCACGTGCTCGCGCCCACCGACCGCACGCTGCGCTTCTACGAAGAGGTGCTGGAGGAGGTCCTGGAACTCTTCCCCTCGCCCTGGATCCACGTCGGCGGCGACGAGGTCCCCACCGGCGAGTGGCGTGCCTCGCCCGCCGCCCAGGACCGCATCCGCACCGAAGGCCTCTCCGGAGAACCCGCCCTGCACACCTGGTTCGTGAGCCACTTCGCACGCCACCTGGCGGCACGCGGCCGCCGTGCGGTCGGCTGGGACGAGATCCTCGACGCCGGGGCCGGCCGCCTCCCGCCCGACGCCGTCGTCTCCTCCTGGCGCGGCTACGCGGGCGGCATCGCCGCCGCCGAGGCCGGACACGACGTGGTGATGTGCCCCGAGCAGCAGGTGTACCTCGACCACCGCCAGCACCCGGGCGAGGACGAGCCGGTGCCGCTCGGCCACGTCCGCACCCTGGAGGACGTCTACCGCTTCGAACCCGTGCCGCCGCGACTGGCCGGAACGCCCGCGGCGGCCCGGGTGCTGGGCGCCCAGGCGAACATGTGGACCGAGGCCGCGGAGACCCGGCAGCGCGTCGACTACCAGACCCACCCCCGGCTGGCGGCCTTCGCCGAGGTCGTCTGGTCCGCCCTCCCGCCGCCCGCTGCGCGGCCGTTCGACGACTTCCGCGACCGGCTGGAGGGCGCACACCTGGCCCGTCTCGACGCCCTCGGCGTCGACTACCGGCCGCCCGCCGGGCCCCGGCCGTGGCAGCGTCGTCCCGGGGTGCTCGGACGCCCGATCGAGGGACCACCCCCGATCGTGTGAGGCGTGCGCGAGCGGCCCCCGTTCCCGGGCGCGGACTGCGACCGTGGAGGCGTACGCCTCGCAGCGCACGGGCGGCCGTGCACGCCCGGCACGCACGCGCACCCGTCGTGGTCGGTCTCCGCCCGCGACGCGCGCGCACCGGATCTCCCGAGAGCACGCGAACGCGACGAACGGCATCCGTCCCGGCATGCGGAACGCACCGGAACGTACCGCCGGAACCGCCGCGATCCGGTCTCGAGGGAAGGTATCGGCACAGCTCTCCCCTAGCGGACCCTCGCGTCGGCAGTCGAGTGAGATGTGCCAGAGTTGCCACGTCCGGGCTGTGAGCACGTACCGTACGGCAGGGCAGCCGGGACGGCCGGGGAAGGGGCAGCTGGATTGAGCACGCACGCACCGCATGCACCACAGGCGGCGCAGTCCGCTGCGCAGCCGGGCGCGCCGGTCACCCTGCCGGCCACGCTCGACGAAGCGGTCGCCGCGCTCACCGCCATGCCCGCGGCCGTGCCCGTCGCCGGCGGCACCGACCTGATGGCCGCCGTGAACTCCGGCCGGCTGCGCCCCGCCGCCCTCGTCGGCCTGGCGCGGATCAGCGAGATCCGCGGCTGGGAGTACCAGGACGGCCACGCCCTCCTCGGGGCCGGACTCACCCTCGCCCGCATGGGCCGCCCCGACTTCGCCGCGCTCATCCCCGCGCTCGCCGCCGCCGCGCGCGCGGCCGGTCCGCCGCAGATCCGCAACGTCGGCACGCTCGGCGGCAACATCGTCAGCGCCGCCCCCACCGGCGACACCCTGCCCGTGCTCGCCGCCCTGGAGGCGGCGGTGCTGGTCGCCGGGCCGTCCGGCGGACCGGGGGAGGGCGGCGTCGCGCGGCGGGAGATCCCCGTCGGCCACCTGCTCTCCGGCAGGGAGATGCTCCGCCCCGGCGAGATCGTCGGCTATGTCCGGGTGCCCCTGCTGCACGCCCCGCAGACCTTCCTCAAGGCCACCGGCCGCACCGGCCCCGGCCGTGCCCTGGCCTCCGCCTCGGTCGTGCTCGACCCGGCGCGGCGCGGGGTGCGCTGCGCGGTCGGTGCCGTCGCCCCGATGCCACTGCGGCCGCTGGAGGCCGAACGCTGGGTCGCCTCGCTCATCGACTGGGACGGCGACCGCGGCCTGGCCCCGGAGGCGCTGCACGCGTTCGGGGAGTACGTCGCCATGGCGTGCATCCCCGACCCGTCGCCTCCGGAGGACGGCGGGGAGACTCCCGTACTTCCGGCCGCCGCCCTGCACCTGCGGCGCACCGTGGCGGCGCTGGCCCGCCGAGGACTCGGGAGGGCGCTGGCATGACCCACGAGCCGCACGACCGGCAGGACCCGTACGACCCGCAGGACCCGTACGGCCCCGAGGGCAGCAACCCAGGAGCGGGCACGCACGAGGGGTACGGCGACGGGCACGGCGGCTACGGCCACGCGGACGCCGGATACCCCCCGGAAGCCGGATACCCCCCGGGCGCCGTCGGCTACGGCGACTACGGCACCCCCTACGACGCGGGCGCGGCGCAGTACGGCGGGCACGGCCCCGCGCCGCACGCCGGCCACCCTGCGCCCGCGCCGGGGAGTTGGGGCGGCGAGTACGACGCGGACGCCACGGCGTTCGTGCAGCTCCCCGGCCCCGGCAGCAGCCTGCCCGGCGCCGACCCGCTGGCAGCCCCCGGCACCGGCCAGGGCTACACCCCGCCCGCACTCGGCGACTTCGAGCCCGGCGCGGCCGGCGGCCACTCCGGCACCGGGTACGCGGGCACCGGCCACTCCTCCGGAGCCGACTACGCCGGCAGCGGGTACTACGGGACGGAAGGGCACGCCGTGCCCACGGCCACGGGCCCCGGTGGCGAGCCGGTACACGGCGGAGGGGGTCACCTCGGCGGTTCGCCGATGACTCCGGCCGCGAGCACCGACCCCTCGGCTGCCGGGCAGTGGACCATGCCGTTCGCCGTGGCCTCCGATCCCGCGCCGCACGGCGGTCACCCCGAGCGGGGGCAACACCCCGGCCCGGCCCACGACGACGCCACCTTCGGCGCCGGCGCCGCGGCGGACGACGCCGACGCCCACCCGCAGAGCGGCGGAATGGCCGCCGCGATGGGCCAGGGTGCCGCGGCCGCCCTCGCCGGCTCGCACGAGGCGCGCACCCAGCGCCGCCCGCTCGGGTCGGGCGGCGGCGCCGGCCGCCCCGACGAGTCCGCACCCGGCGACGGCCCCGACCCCTACCGCTCTCACGGGCCCGACACCACCGCCGTGCCCCACGCCCGGCAGGCTCCCGGCGCGGTCGAGCCGCCGCACGGGCCGGCGGAGTGGCCGCACTCCGGTCCCGCCACGGCCGAGGCCCCGGGACACGGTGTGGGCGCCGCCGGGCAGGAGACGCAGCTCGCCGACGCCCTCGCACGCCGTCAGGTGCCCTTCGCCGGTACGCCCGGAGCGGACGCCCCGCCCGCCGTGCACTGGCCGGAACCCGGGGACGTGCCGCAGCCGGACGTGCCGCATCCGGGCGGCCCTCGGCCGGACCTGGCAGATACCGCCGGGCCGCGCCCCGGTGGCGGTGCCCCTCCCGGTGCGCATCCCGATGCGGGACCGGACGGGTACGGCGCCGGACAGGTGCCTCAGCAGGGCGGCGCGTTCGACCCGGAGAGCCTGCCCACCGTCTCACCGTCCAGCGCGATCCCGTACGCCGACTCCACGCCCTCCGGCGCTCGGGATGCCGCGTCCGGGAACGACGTCGGCGCCCTTCCCGGGGGCCCGGACGACGCGGGACCGCCCGCACCCGCGCCCGTCCCGCCCGCCGGAGGCCCGGCGGGCGGACCTCGGACGCCCACCTGGCCCGAGCCCGGCTCTCTCCCCGCGACCGGCGACGACCCCCTCCTGGCCGCCGGTGCCGTGCCCTTCCCCGGTCCCGCGCAGGAGGCCGGGTGGCCGGGGCCGGTTCCGGACGCCCCCCCGGCGGAGGAATCCGCGGCCGTGCCGGGGGGTCCGGAAGCGCCGGGGCACCACGCGGCCGGCGAGCACGCGGAGCCGGCCGGGGGCGCGGAGGCCGCCGGGACGGACGAGCCTGCGGCCGCACCGGAGCCCTCCTCGCCCGCGCCGTCCCCGGCCGTCCCGTCCCCGGCCGCCGCCGGAGCAGGGGCCGTATCGGTCAGCAAGATCCCGTTCGTGGAGTCCACTCCGGGCGCCGGCGTGCCCACCCCGCCCGCACCGGCCGCGACCGTGCGCACCGAGCCCCCGGCCGCCGCTTCGGAGACGGAGCCCGCCACGTCCGAGGGCGTCGGGGCCGCTGAGGCGTCCGGGGCACCTGCGGGGGCCGACGGCTGGCCGCACGACGGCTCGGGGCCGGGCCCGGACGACTCCGGCGAGTACGTCACCACGCCCGCCGCCCGTGCCGCAGCGGCAGCGGAGCCCGCCGAGGCCGCGGAGCCCTTCGAGCCCGTCGAGGCCGCGGGTCCCCCCGAAGCCGCGGACCCGGTCCCGCCCGGTACGCCGGACCCCGCCGGCCCCGCCCCCGCGGACCAGCCCGAACCGGCCCCCGCCGGGCTCGCGCACAGCGACCACCCCCACGTCTCGTACGTGCTGCGGGTGAACGGCGTGGACCGGCCGGTCAGCGAGGCGTGGATCGGCGAGTCGCTGCTCTACGTGCTCCGGGAACGCCTCGGCCTCGCCGGCGCCAAGGACGGCTGTTCGCAGGGCGAGTGCGGCGCCTGCTCGGTGCAGGTGGACGGCCGGCTGGTCGCCTCCTGCCTGGTGCCCGCGGCCACCGCGGCGGGCAGTGAGGTCCGTACCGTCGAGGGCCTGGCCGAGGACGGTGAGCCGTCCGACGTGCAGCGCGCGCTCACCGCCTGCGGCGCCGTCCAGTGCGGCTTCTGCGTGCCCGGCCTGGCCATGGCCGTCCACGACCTGCTCGAGGGCAACCACGCGCCGACCGAGCTGGAGACCCGGCAGGCGATCTGCGGCAACCTCTGCCGCTGCTCCGGCTACCGCGGCGTCCTGGACGCGGTCGACACGGTGGTCTCCGACCGTGCCGACCGTGCCGCCCGCGAGGGGCAGCCCGAGGGAGGCGACGCGTGACACGTCCGCCGGTCCGCCGCCCCCGTTCCCGCTCCCGGGCACCCCGCGAAACCGCGCGCGGCACCGCGCGCCCGCGCACGCGAAAGGCGACGGCATGACCAGCACGGCCGACGGCCCGGGCGTGGTGCCGGGCACCCCCTCCCACGGCACGCCCGTCGGACCGGGCACGCCCGTCGGACCGGGCGGGCCGGCCGCCCCGCCCGAGCCCTCGCTCGGCATCGGCGCCTCCCTGCCCTCCGTCGACGCGGCAGCCAAGGCCGAGGGCAGCTTTCCGTACGCCGCCGATCTGTGGGCCGAGGGTCTGCTGTGGGCGGCGATCCTGCGCGCCCCGCACCCGCACGCGCGCATCACCGGCATCGACACCTCACGGGCCGCCGCCCTGCCCGGCGTCCGCGCCGTCGTCACCCACGAGGACGTGCCCGGCGACCCGGCGTACGGCCGGCGAGTCGCCGACCGGCCCGCGTTCGCCCGCGACGTGGTCCGCCACCACGGCGAACCGGTCGCCGCCGTCGCCGCCGACCATCCCGACACCGCCCGGCTCGCCGCGGCCGCGATCGCCGTCGAGTACGAGGTGCTCGACCCGGTCACCGACCCGGAGCAGTCCTTCGAGGCCGAGCCGCTGCACCCGGACGGCAACCTGATCCGCCACATCCCGCTGCGCTACGGCGACCCGGACGTCACCGGCGAGGTCGTCGTCGAGGGCCTGTACCGCATCGGCCGCCAGGACCCGGCGCCCATCGGCGCCGAGGCGGGCCTCGCCGTGCCGCGCCCGGACGGCGGCGTGGAGATCTACACCGCCTCCACCGACCCGCACTCCGACCGCGACCAGGCCGCCGCCTGCTTCGGCCTGTCGCCGGAGCAGGTCAAGGTCGTGGTCACCGGCGTGCCCGGCGCGCTCGGCGACCGCGAGGACACCGGCATGCAGGTGCCGCTGGGCCTGCTCGCGCTGCGCACCGGCTGCCCGGTGAAGATCGCCGCCACCCGCGAGGAGTCCTTCCTCGGCCACGCCCACCGCCACCCCACGCTGCTGCGCTACCGGCACCACGCGAACGCCGACGGCAGGCTCCTCAAGGTCGAGGCGCAGATCCTGCTCGACGCCGGGGCCTACGCCGACACGTCCTCCGACGCGCTGGCCGCCGCCGTGTCCTTCGCCGCCGGCCCGTACGTCGTTCCGCACGCCGTCGTCGACGGCTGGGCCGTGCGCACCAACAACCCGCCCTCCGGGCACCTGCGCGGCGAGGGGGCCATGCAGGTCTGCGCCGCGTACGAGGGCCAGATGGACAAGCTCGCCGCCCGGCTCGGCGTCGAACCCGCCGAACTGCGGCTGCGCAACGCCCTTGCCACCGGTGACCTGCTGCCCACCGGCCAGACCGTCACCTGTCCCGCGCCCGTCGCCGAACTCCTCACCGCCGTACGGGACGCGCCGCTGCCGGCGCTGCCCAAGGACAGCCCCGCCTCGGAGTGGCTGCTGCCCGGCGGCCCCGAGGGCGCCGGCGAACCGGGCGCCGTGCGGCGTGGCGTGGGCTACGGGCTGGGCATGGTGCACATGCTCGGGGCCGAGGGCACGGACGAGGTCAGCACGGCGACGGTGAAGGTCGAGGGCACCGTGGCGACCGTGCTGTGCGCGGCCGTCGAGACCGGCCAGGGCTTCTCCACCCTCGCCCGGCAGATCGTGCAGGAGACCCTCGGCATCGAGGAGGTGCACGTCGCCTCCGTGGACACCGACCAGCCCCCGGCCGGTGCCGGTGCACGCAGCCGCCACACCTGGGTCTCCGGCGGCGCGGTGGAACGCGCCGCGAAGATGGTCCGCACCCAGCTCCTCCAGCCGCTCGCGGCCAAGTTCGGCATGTCCACAGAACTGCTGACCGTCGCCGACGGGAAGATCACCTCGTACGACGGGGTGCTGTCCACCACGGTCGCGGAGGAGCTGGCGGGCAAGGAGCTCTGGGCGACCGCGCAGTGCCGCCCGCACCCCACCGAGCCGCTCGACGACTCCGGGCAGGGTGACGCGTTCGTCGGTCTCGCCTTCGCCGCGGTGCGCGCCGTGGTCGACGTGGACGTGGAACTCGGCTCGATCCGCGTCGTGGAGATGGCGGTCGCGCAGGACGTCGGCCGCGTCCTCAACCCCCAGCAACTGCGGGCCCGCATCGAGGCCGGCGTCACCCAGGGCATCGGGGCGGCGCTCACCGAGCACCTGCGCGTCGCGAAGGGCGTCGTACGCCACCCCGACCTGACCGCCTACGCGCTACCCACCTCGCTCGACGCACCGGAGATCCGGATCGTGAAACTCGTCGAGGAGCGTGACGTGGTGGCGCCGTTCGGCGCCAAGGCCGTCTCGGCGGTGCCGGTCGTGGCCTCCCCCGCGGCGGTCGCCTCCGCCGTACGGGCCGCCACCGGCCGTCCCGTCAACCGCCTGCCGATCCGGCCACAGGCCGCCGTCACCGAGACCTGACGCGAGGACGCCGGCACGCGCCGGGGCGCCGGGCCGCCCGGCCCGGCGCCCCGGCGGGAGCGGTCGGCGTCAGCCGGCGCGGGTCAGCCGGTACTCCGTGGTGGGGAAGCCGCCGTTGGCGCTGCACAGCGAACTCGACCGGGAGTCGGTCCAGTTCCATCCCACCGGAACCAGGCAGGCCCACAGCCCTTCCGAGGGCGCCACGACGTTGTAGCTCATGCCGTTGGGCACGCCGCAGCCGGCGTCCCAGGTCTTCCACGTGTACGTCATGCCCGGCGGCACCGAGCACTGCCAGGCCGCGTGCGCGGGGGCGGCGGTGCCGAGGCTCAGACCGCCGGCGGCCATCAGGGTCACGGCCGCCGTGGTCAGCGTCGTGCGCAGCTTTCTCATCGAGGGTTCCTTTCGCGGCGGCGTCCTTCGCCGCCGGCAGCACATCCGAGCAGAGCGCCTGTGGCGTCTCAACACGTGAGCGCGCTGGAGGGCGGGAGAGGCCCCGAACCTCTCCCGCGTGGGTGAACCCGGGGGCGGAATCCTCCCGTCCGGCGCATGGCGGGGACCGCCGGAGACAGGGGCGGTCACCGTTCCCCGGGGGCGCGGGACACCCGTGTCGCGGGCAACCACCATTGCCGCGGCGGCCGGGCCGTGTTGGGCTGCCTGCCCGCGCTTCGGTCGCCGTCGCGGCGGGCGACAGGGACTACCGGAGAGACGATGGGCAGCAGTCGGCAGGGCTTCTTCGAGCGTGTGAGTGCACGACGTGACGCCACCGCGCTCGCGATCCGCGACGCGCTGGTGCGCCACGTGCGGGCCTACGGTGCGCAGCCGTCCACCGCACGGATCACCCTGCTGCACGAGGTGCACGAGACGTGGCGCCCGGTCCTGTGCCGTGCGCCGGGAGGCGAGCCGCTGCACCGCGACGACCTCGCCGTCTACCGCGAGCTCGCGCGCTCCCGGGCCCTCCATGCCTTTCCCTTCGCCGACTTCCGGGCCGGCTTCGAGGTGGCGCACACCGCGGGACTCCGGGCGTGCCTCGCCGTGGCCGAACCCGGCGAGTCGGTGCAGCCCGTGGCGTTCACGGCCTGGGGCGTACGGGAACTGCCGCGCGTGCTCGACGTGGTGACCGAGTCCTACCTGGACGTGCACCGTTCCCGGGGCAACGCCCCGGCGGCGCGGGCGCTGCTGCTCGACGCGCTGCTGGCCGGGCGCGCACCGGGCCCGGAGTCCGACGCCGGACACCTGGTGGTGGTGTTCCGCCCGAGGGAGCGGGGCGCGGCCGTGGCGGCGGGGACCACCGCCGCGGTGGAACGCCTGCTCGGCGAACGCTCCGGGCTGCTCTGGCGCGGCGGTCCGGCCACCGGCGAACTCCTGGTGACGGTGCCGGTGGAGAGCACCCTGCAGCGGGCCCGGGAGGTGGCGCGGGACTTGGCCGTCGATCTCGCCGGGGCCTGGCGGAGCAGACTGCACGCCGCGGAGGCGTTCGGGGCCTCGCCCGCCGAAGTGCCCGCCGCCCTCCGGGAGGCGCGGAGGACGCTGCGGCTGGTGACGGCGCTGCCGGATGCGGGGGACCGCCCGTACCGCGAGGACGACCTCCTCGTGGAACTCGCGGTGGCGCGGCAGCCGGACGTACGCCTGCGCCTGACCCGGCTGCTGGAGCCGCTCGACCGCGGCCCGGACCTGCGCCGCACGCTCGAGTCCCTGCTCGCCTGCGGGCTGGACCGGCAGCGTACGGCCGCGGCACTGCACCTGCACCGGCGGTCGCTCGCCTACCGGCTGGGCCGGATCAGGGAGCTGACCGGTCTCGATCCCGCGACGCCGCACGGCATCCAGGTCCTCCGGGCGGCGCTCTGCGCCGCGCGGCTCGACGCGCTCCCCGAGTGACCGGCCGGGTGCGCACTCCGGAGGCGCCACCTGACCGCCTGACCGCCTGACCACCCAACCGCCTCACTGCCTCACTGTGAACCCGTCGGCGCACGCCTCGGGGCCGGACTCCCGCCAGGAGTCCGGCCCCGAGGCGTGGGGGCGTGGGGGTCCGGTGCCGCCCGTCGTCAGTCGGGCCAACTGCCCGTCAGCCGGTGCACGGCCGTGGCGCCACCGCGGTCGACGGCCGCCTTGACCGCGGCGAAGATCGCGCCCTGCAGCGTCGCGGCGACCAGGACCTCCGTCCAGCCGCGGTCGCGGTCCGTGGCGTTCGGTGCGTCGTCGGCGTTCCCGACCGCCTTCCACACCCTCTTGAACAGCGCACCCGCGAGCATGCCGCCGGCCGCGCCCAGCACCATGCCCACGGGCCTGTACGCGATCCGTGCCGCGTTCACCGGCGGGACTTCTTCCTCCGCCGCGCGACGAACACGACGGCGAGCGCGGCGAGGCCGCCGGCCAGCAGTCCCCGCTTGCCGCGTGTGGCCTCCGCCGCCTGCGCGGCCTTGTCCTGCACCGGAGCCGGGGTGTTCGCCTGTGCCTTGGCGGCCAGGGTCTGCGCCGTGCCGGTCACCCGCTCCGCCGCCTGCGCGGCCTTGTCACGCACGGGCTCCGGCGTCCTGTCCCGTGCCGTCCGGAGCAGGCGTGCACCCTTCTCCTGTACCTGCGCGGTCTTCTCCTGCACCTGCTGTTTCACCTCCGCCGCGGTCTGCTGCGCGTGGGCCCTGAGGTCCGACTTGTCGGCCAGCGCTTGCACCGTCTCGCCGAGCTTCTCGCGGGTCTCCTCCGCCTCTTCGCGCAGCTTCTCGGGTGTCTCCTCGCTGCTGGGCGCTGGTTCGGTCATCGGTGCGCGCTCTCCTTGATGTGGGTGACGTCCGTCTTCACGTTGTCGATGGCCTCCTCCGGCACCGGCGGCGCCGCCTGCCGGACCTTGTCCCTGCCCACCGCCGCGAGCGCCCCGGCCAGCGCGAACAGCGCGACCGTCACCACGAGTGCGGACAGCCACAGCGGCCAGACCAGGGCGAGGGCGACGACCGCGGTCGCGACCGCCGCCTGGAGGGCGAGCACGGAGACCAGCCCGGCGCCGCCGAACAGGCCACCACCGATGCCGAAACGTTTACCCTTCTGCTTCATCTCCGTCTGCGCGAGCCGGAGTTCGGTCCGCACCAGATGGGAGATCTCCTCGGAGGCCTGCTTCACCAGGTCTCCGACGGGGGCGTCCTGACGCCCGGTCGCTGGAGCATCCGGCGTTCCGTTCATGCCCGTTGCCTCTCTCCTGTCGTCACGACGACGACGGCGTGCACCGTCAATTCGGCCTCGCCGCCCGCGTACCCGGTCCGCTCAACGGAACACATCGCCGCCGTCGGCCCCTGCGCCTCCGGGGTGCGTGCGGGGGCAGGGTGTCCCG
Organism: Streptomyces hazeniae; assembly: GCF_031845485.1. Lineage (NCBI taxonomy): Bacteria > Bacillati > Actinomycetota > Actinomycetes > Kitasatosporales > Streptomycetaceae > Streptomyces > Streptomyces hazeniae. The sequence goes on along the minus strand of NZ_JAVREQ010000024.1, from coordinate 1,491 downwards.
TAGTACTCCTGTGGAGTCCGACCCCACCTCTCCTCACGGGAGTTCACCGATGGCCGTTCGCCGCGTCATGCCCGTCCTCCAGTCCGACGCGACGGAGGAGAACAGCGCGTTCTACGCGATCCTCGGCATGGAGGAGGTCATGAACCTCGGCTGGATCACGACGCTCGCCTCGCCGTCCACCCCCGCGGCACAGGTCAGTGTGATGACCGCCGACAGGACCGCGCCCGTCACGCCGCACATGAGCGTGGAGGTGGACGACGTGGACGCGGTCCACGCCCTCCTGCGGGAACGCGGCGCCGAGATCGTGCACCCGTTGCAGGACGAGGAGTGGGGAGTGCGGCGCTTCTTCGTCCGGGACCCCGACGGCCGTGTGATCAACGTCCTCTCCCACCGCTGACCCCTCCGGGCCGACCTTCGCCCCGGCCGGGCACGGTGGCGGCCCCCCGCCGTGCCCGGGAGGTGACGGGGCGGGGTCACCCGAACGGGGGTGTCGGGCTGACCGTGCGGGTGCGACCGCGCCTACGTTCGAACGACGCGACACCGTGAACGTCAGGAGGCCGACCATGCACCTCCGCACCGCAGCCGCCACCGCGGTCCTGGCCTGCACCGCCCTGCTGCCGGCGGTCGGCGCCGCACACGCCCAGCCCGGCGGTCAGGACAAGGACTGCTCGGACTTCGAGACCCAGCTGGAGGCCCAGCAGGTGCTGGACGGGGACCCCCTCGACTTCTTCCGCCTGGACACCGACGAGGACGGCATCGCCTGCGAGTCGCTGCCCGGCACACCGGTGGCGGCGAGCACGAGCCCCAGCGCCTCGGCCCTGCCGAACCCGCCGGCCTCGACACCGGGCGCCCCGGCCCCGACCACGGCCACACCCACCACCACGCCCCCGACAGCGCCCACCCTCACGCCCACCGCGCCACCGCCCTCGACGGTGCGCCCCAGCGGCGCGCCGCCCGCCGGAGTGGGCGGTACCGCGGACGCGCGGGACGGCGGCGCGGGTGCCGTGCTCCCGCTCGGTCTCGGCCTCACGGCCGCCGCGGTGGCCGGCGGCGTGCTCGCCCTCGCCCGACGTCGCGGACGCGGCTGACCGGCGCGCGGCCGCACCTCCCCGCCCCGGCGGCGGGCCGCCGCCCTCGCTCGCGCGGGCGGTCCGCCGGAACGCGGCGACATTGCGGCCGCCTCCGGGTGGGGAGACCCTGGAAGTGTCGGCGCGTTGCGGAGCCGGCCCGGCGCGTGCGACGGGGCGCACGGCGAGGGGCAGCGGCCGGTGCCGCACGTGCGACGCGAGTACGGACACGCTGCACACATGCGCGGGGCGCGGCCCCGCCCGACCGCCTCGATCCGACCCGGTGGGACGACGCCCCGTCCGACAAGGGAACGATCATGAGCACCCCCAGTACCCCCACCCCCCCCCCCACTCGCCCCACCCCGGAACCCGCCGACCAGGAACAACAGCGCCCGGCGCAGCGCCGACCCGTCACCGGCCCACA
>NZ_JAVREQ010000023.1:0-102277 GCF_031845485.1 Streptomyces hazeniae | reverse complement strand
CCGGGGTGCGCGGGTGGGTGGGGACCGGGTTCGTGAGCGGGCGGGAGCCGGGGTTCGCGGGCGGGCACCCCGATGGGCGTGTCCGAAATGGGGCATACCGTGATGAGGGTGTAGAAACGGACATGTGACGGTTCCGGATCATGGCAGCCCGCGGTGACCGCGCAAGCGGACGCGCGCACGCGCGCCGTGCTCGACAAGGCCGCGCACGAGAACTTCCCGGTCGCGCCCCGGATGCTGCCCAAGGCCTGGCGCCGCGACCTGATGGCCGTCTACGGCTACGCCCGGCTGGTGGACGACATCGGCGACGGCGACCTCGCCCCGGGCGGCCACGACGCCGCACTACTCGGCGTAGGACCGGAGAGCGCCCACGACCGGCTGGCCCTGCTCGACGCCTTCGAGGCGGACCTGTACCGCGCCCTCCACGCCGCGACGGGCCGCCCGGACACCACGGGCGCGGGACCGCCCCGCCACCCGCTGCTCGCCGCGCTCGTCCCGACCGTACGGGCGCACGCGCTCGGCCCCGAGCCCTTCCTCGGCCTGATCGAGGCCAACCGGCAGGACCAGAAGGTCCGCCGCTACGAGACCCTCGCGGACCTCGAACGCTACTGCGAACTGTCCGCCAACCCCGTCGGCCGGCTGGTGCTCGCCGTCACCGGCACCGCCACCCCCGAACGCCTCCGCCACTCCGACGCGGTGTGCACCGGCCTGCAGATCGTCGAACACCTCCAGGACGTCGCCGAGGACCTGCGCCGCGACCGCGTCTACCTCCCCGCCCGGGACATGCGGCGCTTCGGGGTCACCGAGACGGACCTGGCCGCTCCCACGGCCGGCGCCCCCCTGCGGGCCCTCATCGCCTTCGAGTGCGAGCGCGGACACCGGCTGCTCGACCAGGGCACCCCGCTGGTCCGCAGCGTCCGCGGCAGGCTCCGCCTGCTGCTCGCCGGCTACGTCGGCGGGGGACGGGCGGCGCTCGCCGCGATCCGGCGCGCCGGCCACGACGTACTGCCCGGACCCCCCGCACCCACCAAGGCCGGCCTGCTGCGCGGCGCGGGTGCGGCCCTGCGAAGAGAGGGGTGACCGAACCACCGTGGTCACAGCCCAGTGCGAACTCCGGCTGTCCCCGCCCGTCCTCGCCGCCTACACGTACTGCGAGGCCGTCACCGGCAGCCAGGCCCGGAACTTCTCCTACGGCATCCGCCTGCTGCCGCCGGGCAAGCGGCGCGCCATGTCCGCCCTCTACGCCTTCTCCCGCCGGATCGACGACATCGGTGACGGCCCGCTCGGCGCCGCCGCCAAGGAGGCGCGGCTCGCCGAGGCGCGCGCCGTCCTCACCCGGGTCCGCGACGGCGGCGTGTCCGAGGACGACACCGACCCGGTCGCCGTCGCCCTCGGACACGCCGCGCGCAGCTACCCCATCCCCCTGGACGCGCTGGACGAGCTGATCGACGGCGTCCTCATGGACGTGCACGGCCGCCGCTACGAGACCTGGGAGGAACTGCGCGAGTACTGCCGCTGCGTGGCGGGCACCGTGGGGCGGCTGTCGCTCGGGGTCTTCGGCACGGCCGCCGGCCTGGGCACCGGAGCACGCGGCGGCGCGCGCGAGTCTGCTCGCGCCGCACAGTACGCCGATACGCTCGGCCTCGCCCTCCAGCTCACCAATATCCTCCGCGACGTCCGGGAAGACGCAGAGAGCGGACGCACCTATCTGCCCACCGAGGACCTCGACACCTTCGGCTGCTCCGGCGGCTTCTCCACCGACTCGCCACCCCCCGGCGCCGACTTCGCCGGACTGATCCATTTCGAGGTGCGGCGCGCCCGCACCCTCTTCGACGAGGGGTACACCCTGCTCCCCATGCTCGACCGCCGGTCCGGCGCCTGCGTCGCCGCCATGGCCGGCATCTACCACCGCCTCCTGGACCGCATCGCTCACGACCCGCTCGCCGTGCTCCGCGGCCGCGTCTCCCTGCCCTCCCGCGAGAAGGCCTACGTCGCACTGCGCGGGCTCGCCGGCAGCGACAGCAGACAGGCCGCCCGCAACGCCCGCCGCGCCCTCCCCCTGCGGAGCGGCGCATGACCCGCAACCCGCACACGCACCCCTCGGCGGAGCCCGAGCCCCTGCCGGAACGGCGCGCCGTCGTCGTCGGCGGGGGACTCGCCGGCACCACGGCCGCGCTGAGCCTCGCCGACGCCGGACTGCGCGTCACACTGCTGGAGTCCCGGCCGCGCCTGGGCGGACTGGCCTTCTCCTTCCGCCGCGACTCGCCGGCCGGCCCCCTCACCGTCGACAACGGCCAGCACGTGCACCTGCGCTGCTGCACCGCCTACCAGTGGTTCCTCGGCCGTATCGGCGGCACGCACCTCGCTCCCGTCCAGCGGCGGCTGGACGTCCCCGTCCTGGACGCGGCGACCGGCCGGCTGGGACGGCTGCACCGCACGGCCCTGCCCGTCCCGCTGCACCTGGCGGCCAGCCTCGCCGGCTACCCGCACCTCTCGCCCGCCGAACGGGTGAGCGCCGCGCGCGCGGCACTCGCTCTGCGCAGCCTCGACCCCGCCGACCCCGACCTGGACCGCACCGACTTCGCCTCCTGGCTGCACCGCCGGGGCCAGACACCCCGGGCCGTCGAGGCCCTCTGGGACCTGGTGGGCGTGGCCACCCTCAACGCGCGCGCCCCGCACGCCTCCCTCGCGCTCGCCGCGAAGGTCTTCCGCACCGGGCTGCTGTCCGCGCCCGGCGCCGCCGACATCGGAGCCGCCCGCGTCCCGCTCGGCGACCTCCACGACACGCTCGCCCGCGCCGCCCTGGACCGCGCAGGCGTGGACGTCCGGCTGCGCGCCCGCGTCCGCGACCTCACCCCCGCCGGGCCCCCGCCGGGCCGCCCCGCGCCCTGGCGGGTGACCGCCGACAGCGGCCCCGGCCCGTCCGAGGAGTTCACCGCCGGTACCGTCGTCCTCGCCGTGCCGCACCGCGAGGCGTACCGGCTGCTGCCCGACGGCGCCCTGCCCGAAGCACGCCGCCTGCTCTCGCTCGGCGACGCGCCCATCCTCAACGTCCACGTCGTCTACGACCGGCCGGTGCTGCGCCGTCCCTTCTTCGCCGCCCTCGGCAGCGACGTCCAATGGGTCTTCGACCGCACCGAGCCCTCCGGCCTCACCGGCCCCGGCCAGTACCTCGCCCTCTCCCAGTCCGCCGCGCACGACGACATCGACCGCCCCCTGAAGGACCTCCGCGCCCGCTACCTGCCCGCGCTGGAACGCCTGCTGCCCGCCGCACACGGCGCGCGGGTGCGCGACTTCTTCGTCACCCGGGAGCGCACCGCCACCTTCGCGCCCGCTCCCGGCACCGCCCGGCTGCGCCCCGGAAGCCGCACCCGGCTGCCCGGTGTCCAGCTCGCCGGAGCTTGGACCGATACTGGCTGGCCAGCAACCATGGAGAGCGCCGTACGGAGCGGCCTCGCCGCCGCGCGGGCGGCCCTCGACGCCGCAGGCCGCCCGCACGACGCAGATCCATCGCACCGCATCGAGAGAAGGGCCGTGGCATGAGCGCCACCACCGAACGCGCAGAAGAGGCCGCCGCGCCGGCGGACCGGGGGAGCGGCACGGCCGGAGCGGGCCTGCCCGAGGGCCCCAGCGCGGCCGACACCGCCAAGGTCACCGCCCTGCTGGAACGCGGCCGCGCCCTGTCCACTCCCGTGCTGCGCGCCGCCGTCGGCCGGCTCGCCTCCCCGATGGACACCGTCGCCGCCTACCACTTCGGCTGGATCGACGCCCACGGCGACCCCGCCGACGGCGACGGCGGCAAGGCCGTACGTCCCGCCCTGGCGCTGCTCTCCGCCGAGGCCGCCGGCGCCGCCGCCGAGACGGCCCTCCCCGGAGCCGCCGCGGTGGAGCTGGTGCACAACTTCTCGCTGCTGCACGACGACCTGATGGACGGCGACGAGCAGCGCCGCCACCGCGACACCGTGTGGAAGGTGCACGGCCCCGCCCAGGCGATCCTCGTCGGTGACGCGCTGTTCGCCCTGGCCGGCGAAATACTGCTGGAGCTGGGCACCCCCGAGGCGGGCCGCGCCACCCGGCGGCTCACCGCGGCTTCCCGCAAGCTGATCGACGGTCAGGCCCAGGACATCTCCTACGAGCACCGTGAACGGGTCACCGTCGAGGAGTGCCTGGAGATGGAGGGCAACAAGACCGCCGCCCTCCTGGCGTGCGCCACCTCCATCGGAGCCGTCCTCGGCGGCGCCGACGAGGACACCGCCGACGCCCTGGAGGACTACGGCTTCCACCTCGGCCTGGCCTTCCAGGCCGTTGACGACCTGCTCGGCATCTGGGGCGACCCGGCCGCCACCGGCAAGAAGGCATGGAGTGACCTGCGGCAGCGCAAGAAGTCGCTGCCGGTCTCCGCCGCCCTCGCCGCGCCCGGCGACGCCGCCCGCCGCCTCGCCGAGCTGATGACGGCCGACGCCAAGAAGAGCCAGGCCGAGTTCGAGGACTTCGACGAGGCCGAGTTCGCCGCCCGCGCCGCCCTCATCGAGGAGGCCGGCGGCCGCGCCTGGACGGAGCAGGAGGCCCGCCGCCAGCACGCCGGGGCGCTGCGGGCCCTGGACCGCGTCGCCATGCCCGGCCACGTGCGCGAGCAGTTCACGGCGCTCGCCGACTTCGTGGTCGTGAGACAACGGTGAGGAAGGGGTAGGTATGACCACCACAGCCGGGAGCGGCAGCGCCGCCGTCCCCGCCGCCACGCTCGGGCAGGTGCACGGCACCCCGCTGCGGAGAACCGCCGAGGACGCCGCCGCCCGCGCCGTCGAGCACCTGCTGGCCCGTCAGGACACGGCGGGCTGGTGGAAGGGCGACCTGGAGACGAACGTCACCATGGACGCCGAGGACCTGCTGCTGCGCGAGTTCCTCGGCGTCCAGGACGCCAAGCTCACGGAGGCGAGCGCCCGCTGGATCCGTTCCCAGCAGCGCGAGGACGGTGCCTGGGCAACCTTCCACGGCGGCCCCGGCGACGTCTCCACCACGGTCGAGGCCTACGTCGCGCTGCGTCTGGCCGGCGACGACCCGGCGGACGCGCACATGGCGCGGGCCTCCGCCTGGGTGCGCAGACGCGGCGGCGTCGCCACCGCCCGTGTCTTCACCCGCATCTGGCTGGCCCTGTTCGGCTGGTGGCGCTGGGAGGACCTGCCGGAGCTGCCGCCGGAGCTGGTCTACCTGCCCCGCTGGTTCCCGCTCAACATCTACGACTTCGGCTGCTGGGCGCGGCAGACCATCGTGCCGCTCACCGTCGTCTCCGCGCACCGCCCGGTGCGTCCGGCCCCGTTCGCCCTGGACGAACTGCACCGCGACCCCGCCCGGCCCTGCCCCCCGCGCGGTCGTACGGCCTCCGCGTTCACCTGGGACGGCGTCTTCCAGCGCCTCGACCGCGCGCTGCACGCCTACCGGGGCGTCGCGCTGCGGCCGCTGCGCCGCGCCGCCCTGCGGGACGCCGGCCGGTGGATCGTCGAGCGTCAGGAGAACGACGGCTGCTGGGGCGGCATCCAGCCTCCGGCGGTGTACTCCGTCATCGCGCTGCGGCTGCTCGGCTACGACCTGGACCACCCGGTACTGCGCGCCGGGCTGGAGTCCCTGGACCGCTTCGCCGTGTGGCGGGAGACCCCCGACGGGCCGGTCCGTATGGTCGAGGCCTGCCAGTCACCGGTGTGGGACACCTGCCTGGCCACGCTCGCCCTTTCCGACGCCGGCCTCCCCGCCGACCACCCCGCGCTGCTGAAGGCCGGCGACTGGATGCTGGGCGAGGAGATCACCCGGCCCGGCGACTGGTCCGTGCGCAGACCCGGACTGCCGCCCGGGGGCTGGGCGTTCGAGTTCCACAACGTCACCTACCCCGACCTCGACGACACCGCCGAGGTGGCGCTCGCGCTCCGGCGCCTGCGGCACCCCGACCCGTCACGGATCGACGCCGCGGTCGCCCGTGCCGTGCGCTGGTCGCTGGGCATGCAGTCCAGGGACGGGGCCTGGGGGGCTTTCGACGCCGACAACACCAGCAGCCTCCCCAACCGGCTGCCGTTCTGCGACTTCGGCGAGGTCATCGACCCGCCGTCGGCCGACGTCACCGCGCACGTGGTGGAGATGCTGGCCCACGAGGGCCGTGCCGACGAGCCCGCCACCCGGCGCGCCGTGCGCTGGCTGCTCGCCGAACAGGAGGCGAGCGGAGCCTGGTTCGGCCGCTGGGGCGTCAACCACGTCTACGGCACCGGCGCCGTCGTGCCCGCACTCGTCGCGGCCGGCGTCCCCGACGGCCATCCGGCGATCCGCCGCTCCGTCGCCTGGCTGGAGAAGGTCCAGAACGACGACGGCGGCTGGGGCGAGGACCTGCGCTCCTACCCCGAGCCCGACTGGGTCGGTCGCGGCGCCTCCACGGCCTCCCAGACCGGCTGGGCGCTGCTGGCCCTGCTCGCCGCCGGTGAACGGGACGGCCAGGCCGCCCGCCGGGGCGTGGAGTGGCTGGCCCGCACCCAGCGGGAGGACGGTTCCTGGGAGGAGCCGTGGTTCACCGGCACCGGCTTCCCCTGGGACTTCTCCATCAACTACCACCTCTACCGGCAGGTGTTCCCGCTGATGGCCCTGGGCCGCTACCTGCACGGCAACCCGGAGCCCCGGGCCGCGGCGTGAACGGGCGGTCCGGTCCCGTGCCCGCCCCGCCGCCCGGGGCGGGCACCCGGCCGCCTGCCACCGCGCCGCTGCTGGTCGCCTGCGCGCTCGGCGTCGAACGGTTCGCGCTGACCCGCCGCACCGGCCCCGCCGTCGGCCCGGGGCCCGTGACGGTGCTCCGCACCGGCATGGGCCCCGCGGCCGCCCGCGGTGCCCTGGCGCGGGCGCTGCGGGACGAGCCGGTGCCGGGCGGCACCGCCGTGGTCGCTGCGGGGTTCTGCGCCGGGCTGCTGCCCGGGATGCGCCCCGGCGACCTGATCCTCGCCGAGGAGACCCGCGACGCCGCCGGCCGCACCCCGTGCAGCGGGAACACGCCGCTCGCCCGGGCCCTGGCGGAGCTCGGCACCGTGCACACCGGCCCGATCGCCGGATCCGGCCACGTCGTGCGCGGGGGTCGGCGCGACGCGCTGCGCGGCACCGGAGCGGTCGCCGTGGACATGGAGTCCGCCGCGACGCTGGCCGCCGCCGTCCGTGGCGCCCCGGACCGCCCGGTGACCGCCGTACGGGTGGTGGTGGACGCTCCCGGCCACGAGCTGCTGCGGATCGGGACGCTGCGGGGAGGAATATCGGCATTCCGTGTCCTGTGCACCCTGCTGCCGGCGCTCCTCGCCTGGCACCGATCCCTGCCGCTCTCCCGGAGGTGAGCCGCCATGGCCATGCCGCTCCGCCAGACCGTCCGCATCGGCACCTACCTGGCCCAGCAGAAGCTCCGCAGGCGGGACAAGTTCCCGCTGATCGTCGAACTGGAACCGCTCTACGCCTGCAACCTGGCCTGCGAGGGATGCGGCAAGATCCAGCATCCGGCGGGCGTGCTCAAGCAGCGCATGCCGGTCGCGCAGGCGGTCGGTGCGGTCCTGGAGTCGGGCGCGCCGATGGTGTCGATCGCGGGCGGCGAGCCGCTGATGCACCCGCAGATCGGCGAGATCGTGCGGCAGCTCGTCGCGCGCCGCAAGTACGTCTTCCTGTGCACCAACGCCATGCTGCTGCGCAAGAAGATGGATCTCTTCACGCCGTCGCCGTACTTCGCGTTTGCGGTGCACATCGACGGGCTCCGCGAGCGCCACGACGCCTCGGTGGCCAAGGAGGGCGTCTTCGACGAGGCGGTGGCCGCGATCAGGGAGGCCCAGCGGCGCGGCTTCCGGGTCACCACCAACTCGACGTTCTTCAACACCGACACCCCGCAGACCGTCGTGGACGTGCTCGACTACCTCAACGACGAGCTGCGGGTCGACGAGATGATGATCTCGCCCGCCTATGCCTACGAGAAGGCCCCCGACCAGGACCACTTCCTGGGCGTCGAGCAGACCCGCGCGCTCTTCCGGAAGGCGTTTGCGGGCGGCAACCGCCGCCGCTGGCGGCTCAACCACAGCCCGCTCTTCCTCGACTTCCTGGAAGGCCGGGCCGACTTCCCCTGCACCGCGTGGGCGATCCCCAACTACTCCCTCTTCGGCTGGCAGCGCCCCTGCTACCTGATGAGCGACGGCTATGTGGCCACCTATCGCGAGCTGGTGGAGGAGACCGACTGGGAGGCGTACGGCCGCGGCCGCGACGCGCGGTGCGCCAACTGCATGGCGCACTGCGGGTACGAGCCCACCGCCGTGCTGGCGACGATGGGCTCGCTCAGGGAGTCGCTGCGGGCCGTGCGCGAGACCGTGGGCGGCTCGAAGGCGTGAGACGCTCGCCGCCCGGCGCGCTCAGTCCTCGAGCAGGCGGGCCCGGAGCCGTTCGCGCGTCCCGTCGGCCAGCTTCAGGCCCTCCCCGAGGTAGCTCTCGACCCCGCCCCACGTCTCCTCGATGGCGTCGTACGCCGCAGCGAGGTAGGCGGGGCGGGCGTCGAAGAGCGGCGCCAGCAGCTCCATCACCTCGGGCGACAGCCCGCCCTCCGCGCCTTCGGAACGGTGCACCTTGTAGCGGCGGTGCGGGGAGTTCGACGTGAGGTAGTCCGCCTCTATCGCCTCCCGGTCCACGCCGACCGCGAGCAGCGTCACGGCGACGGAGAGGCCCGCACGGTCCTTGCCCGCGGCGCAGTGCATGAGGGCGGGCAGGCTGTCCTCGGCCATGGCGTGCAGCACCCGGCTGTGCTCGCCCGTCCGGTGCCGGATGATCGACCGGTACGAGGCCGTCATCCGGCCGGCGGCCTGCCCGTCCGAGAGCGCCCGGCGCAGCTGCGCCATGTCCCCGTCCCGCACCATCCGCCAGAACTCCGCGCCCTCCGCCGGATCCGTCAGCGGAATGTTGACGTTGCGGACGCCCGGCAGCCGGGCGTCCGGCCCCTCCAGTGCCTGGTCGGCCGCGTTGCGGAAGTCGAAGACCGTGTGCAGCCCCAGCCCGCCGAGGAACTCCACGTCCTCCGCGGTCGCGTGCGCCAGATGGCCGCTGCGGAACAGGACGCCCGGACGCACCCGGCGCCCCTCGGCGGCCGGCAGCCCGCCCACGTCGCGGAAGTTGCGCACCCCGGTCAGCTTCGGCTCGGCGGACTGCTGCGTCACATGCGCTCCCTGAGGGTCGGGCCCGGCCCGGTGGGCGGTCGGCGGATGGCTCGATTCCGGCCCTCCCGACGATACGGCACTCGCACAGGGGTTCACGTTCCGTGGCGAGGCATATACCGTACGGGCATGCGTGCCGATTCAGACATCCCGGGCTTAGAGCCTGTCCGGTGGACCTTCGAGGGTCGGCCCGCGGCGCCGGATGCACGGGGTCTCCCCAGGTCCGCCAGGGCCGCGGGGACGCATCGCACGGCGGAGGATCGCAGCGCGTGCTCGTCGTACGCGCGCGAGGCGGCGAGGTGGGGGCGCCCCCGTGCCCGAAGGGCCACGGGGGAGAGGTGCCGCAGCCGTCGTCGCGGGCCCGGGAAGATCCGCCGGGCAGGTACTGGGTCGCTGCGTTCCGGACGACTCCTCGGCGTCGTTCCGCCGCCCGGCGGCCGCTGTCCGTCGCCGGGTCAACTCGTGCACACCACACCGGGGTTGCGCTCCCCATGCTTCCCCTCTCGAAGCCTCGGGCGTCACCCGATCGGGTCTGGCGAGGGTGGCGAACGGCGCGGAGACGACTCTGTGTGGTTGCGGGGGCGTATAGCGTGACGGTTCTCCGCTGTCCCGCCTTCCCCCGAGTCCCCGAGGACGTTGCCCATGCCTGACCTCGCCGACGCCCTGCGCCCCCTCGTGGAGGCGGCGCTGGTGTGCGCGCTGGTCGCACTGTCCCTGCGGCTGCGTACCCTGCGCCGGCTGCGCCGCGAACTGGCGGAGTCCCGCGCGGAGGTACGAGCCGGACAGGACGAACTGGCCCGATACCGGGCCAGTGTGCTGCCCGACGCGCTCGCCGAGGCCCACCAGCAGGCGGAGGAGGCGACACAGGGCCTGCTGCGCTCGGTGGCCCGCACGGTGCAGGGGCTCGCCAACAGCCAGCAGAAGAAGATCACCGACATGCTGCGGCGCCACGACGACCCCGACTTCGTCGAAGACCTGCTCGTCGTCGACCACACCAACGCCCAGATCCTTCGCCGGTCCGCCGGCATCACCGTGGTCTGCGGCTCCTGGCCCGGGCGCCAGCACGACGCCACCCCGCTGGTCGACGTGGTGCGCGGCGCGGTGGGCCGCATCCTGGACTACCGGCGCGTCCAGCTCGTGCGGGTGGAGGACGGCAGGGGCGTCGTCGGCCGCGTGGTCGAGGGGCTCGTCCTCACGCTCGCCGAACTGCTGGAGAACGCCACCCGTTACTCCAACCCCAGCACGCTGGTGCAGGTGCACGTCCAGCTCACGCACCACGGGCTGGCCGTCGTCATCGAGGACGCCGGCATCGGGCTCAACCCGGCCGAGCGGGAACGCGTCGCCCGCGTCCTCGCTCCCGACGGGCCCGCGCCGGACCTGACCGGACTCGGCAACCCGCCGCACTTCGGACTGGTCGTGTGCGCCCTGCTGGCCCGCCGCTACGGCTTCACCGTGCACGTCGACGGGAGCTCCGCCTTCGGCGGCGTCCGCGCCGTGGTGAACCTGCCCAGCGAACTGCTCACCGACGCCCTCCCGCCGCCCGGCCACGACGACGCGGCCGTCCCCGCCGTGGCCCCCTCGGCACCCGCACCGCCCCCGCAGCGCACCGCCCCCTCGGCACCCGCACCGCCCCCGCAGCGCACCGCCGCCGCGGACCCGCCCGTCACCGCCGTCGGACTGCCCCGGCGCGTCCCCCGCACCGACGGCGAGGGGCCGCCCGCACCCCCGCCCGGGCCGCCCGCCACGGCGGGCCCCGACCCGTCCCCGGCGCCGCTCGGCGGCTTCCTCCGCGGCAGCCGGGCCGCCCGCCATGCACGACCGACCACCGAAGGGAACCCAGAGGCATGACCGACAACCGTGACGCCTGGATGCTCCGCCAGGTACTGGACCAGCCCGGTGTGCTCGATGCGATCCTCGTCTCCGCGGACGGCCTCCTGCGGGCCTTCTCACCCGGCCTGGAACGGGACGACGCCGAGACCGTCGCCGCGGCCCTGGCCGGCGTGCAGGCGACCAGCCGGGCCACCGCGCGGTTCTGCCGGGCCGGAGAGGACTCCTGGGAGCAGTCCCTGGTGCAGTTCGGCGGTGGCTTCGTGCTCACCGTCCGGGCCGGGGAAGGCATGTTCATGTCCGTCGCCACCGGCGCCGACGCCGACATCGAGGCGGTCGCCTACCGCATGCACCAGGTCGTCGGGCAGATGGGCCGGGAGCTGGTCAGCCCGCCCCGGCAGAGCGTGGGCAGTCCACGGTGAGCCGCCCGCGCCGCCGTGCGGACCTGGTCCGCGCCTACGTCATCACCGGCGGCCGGGCCCGGCCCACCCGCAACACCCACGTGCTGGACGTGGTCACCCTGGTGACGGCGACGCCCGACCGCACCACCGCCGGGCTGGCGCCCGAGCAGCGGGCGGCCGTGGACATGGTGCGCGGCGGCTTCCTCTCGGTCGTCGAACTCGCCAGCCACCTCGGGCAGCCGCTCACCGTGACCCGCGTCCTGCTCTCCGACCTGCTGGACACCGGCCACCTGGTCACCCGGCTGCCGGAGGCCCGGACACCGGAACACCTCAGCGAGGTGCAGATCCTGGAACGCGTCCTGGCCGGCCTCCACGCCCTCTGAGCCGCGACAGGCCGCGCCTCCCCGCGCCCCCGTCCGCCGCCCCCACCAGCCCCACCGCACGCCGCACCTGGAGCCTCCGTGACGACCCCACACCACCCCGCGACCGCGCCGCGGACCGGCGGCCGCTGTCCGGTGGCGGCCCCGGCCCTGCACGGCCCCCGCTTCGCCGCCGACCCCGACGCCGCCTACGCGGCGCTGCGCGACCGCGGCCCGGCCCACTGGGTCGAACTCGCCCCCGGTGTCGAAGCCGTCCTGGTCACCGACTACGACGTCGCCCTGTACGTGCTGCGCAGCCCCTGGTTCAGCCGGGACGCCCGCCGCTGGGCCGCCATGGCCGAGGGACGGGTGCCCTTCGACAACCAGGTGGTCCCGATGATGGGCTGGCGGCCCAGCCTGCTCTTCGCCGACGGGGAACGCCATCTGCGGCTGCGCACCTCCGTCGACGACACCCTGGCCCGCGTCAACCCGCACCGGCTGCGCCGCTACGTCCAGCGCAGCGCCGTCGCGCTCATCGACTCCTTCGGCCCGGACGGCGGCGCCGACCTGGTCGGCGGTTACGCGGACCGGCTTCCCGTGCTCGTCCTCGCCCAGCTCTTCGGCTGCCCCGACGAGATCGCGACCCGGATGGCCGCCGCCTTCGGCAGCATGATCGACGCCGAACCGGCCGCCGCCCAGCAGGGCAGCGCCGACCTCGCCCGCTGCCTCGGCGACCTGGTGGCCGCCAAACGCCGCACCCCGGGCGCCGACGTGACGTCCTGGCTGCTCAACCACTCCGCGGCGCTGAGCGACGAGGAGACCATCCACCAGCTGGTGGCGCTGCTGGGCGCCGGCACCGCCCCGCAGTCCGCGTGGATCTCCACCTCCGTGCTGCTGCTCCTCACCGACGACCGGTTCGGCCACGACCTCACCGGCGGCAGCCTCACCGTCGTCGACGCGCTGAACGAAGTGCTGTGGACCCGGCCGCCGATGTCCAACTACTGCTTCCACTACGCCGTCGCCGACCAGGTCCTCCGGGACGTCCGCGGCCGCGAGTTCGCGGTGCCGCCCGGCGTTCCGGTGCTGGTCTCGCACGTCGCCGCCAACACCGACCCGGCGGTCGCCGCGCACGGCGCGCTCGCCGCCAACCACTCCCACCTGGCCTTCAGCGCCGGCCCGCACCTGTGTCCCGCGAAGGACATCGCCGGCGTCATCGCCGAGGCCGCGATCGAGACGCTGCTCGACCTGCTGCCCGAGATGGAGCTGGCCCTCCCGCCCGACCGGCTCACCTGGCGTCCCGGGCCGTTCCACCGCAGCCTCGCCGCGCTCCCCGTCGTCTTCCCCGGCACCGCTCCCCGCAGACCGCCGGACGTCGCGCCCCGATGACCCCGTGGGCGTGATCGCGTACCGTCGCGGCCAGGAGCCGGCCGCCACCGCGCAGGACGGAGAACGCATGGACGCCACCGTGGACTTCACCCCCGCCACGGACGACACGCCCGTGGCCACGTACACCTGGCTGCCGTCGGCCGGGAGCCCCCGCGCACTGGTGCAGATCGCGCACGGCGCGGCCGAACACGCGGCCCGCTACGACCGGTTCGCCCGCCACCTGACCGACCACGGCTACGCGGTGGTCGCCTCCGACCACCGCGGACACGGCCGCACCGCCGACCACACCGGCGGCCTGGGCGTCGCCGGGCCCGGCGGCTGGCGCGCGGTCGTCGACGACCTGCACACCGTCGGGCGGCGCGCGCGGTCCGCGCTGCCGCCGGACCTGCCGTACGTGCTGCTCGGGCACAGCATGGGCTCCCAGCTGGCCCGCGACTTCGCCCAGGAGTACGGCGGCGACCTGGACGGACTGATGCTGTCCGGCACTTTCCGCTCCCTGCCCGGCTGCGAGACGCAGAGCGCGGCCGAACGGCTGCGCGGTGAGGTCGAGGAGCAGGGGCGGGACGCCCTGTCGGACTTCGTCCCGTCGCTGTTCGGCTCCTTCAACGACCCCTACCTGCACCGCACCGGCTTCGAATGGCTCTCCCGCGACGAGGCCGAGGTCGACGCGTACGTCGCCGACCCGCGGTGCGGCTTCCCGTTCAGCGCCGGACTGTCCCTGGACTGGGTCCTGGCCGTGCGCCGGATCAACGATCCCGCACGTCTCGCCCGCATTCCCCGCGACCTCCCCGTGCACGTCGCCGTCGGCGACCGCGATCCGTGCCACGGAGGCATGACGCTGGTGTACGAACTGCTGGAGGACTTCCGCTACCTGGGCACACGGGACCTGACCTGGCGGGCGTACCCCGAGGCGCGGCACGAGATCCTCAACGAGATTCACCGCGACGAGGTGCAGGCCGACCTGCTGGCCTGGCTGGACGCGCACACCGCCCGCTGAACCGCTCGGCCGGCGTACACCCGCGCCGGCCGGGGAGACCCGGTCGGACCGGGAACACCGCTCAGGCAGTCGCCCAGTGCGCCACGATCTCCTCCGCGGGTGCCGGGCGCGCGTAGTACCAGCCCTGCGCGGTGTCGCAGCCCAGCTCGCGCAGCTGCGCCGCCTGCGCCTCGGTCTCCACGCCCTCCACGGTGACGCGCAGTCCCAGCGCGTGCGCCAGCGACACGATGCCGCCGACGAAGGTCACGTCGACCGGGTCCGCCGGATGCTGCTGGAGCCCCTGGGTGAAGGAGCGGTCCAGCTTCAGCGTCGTCGCCGGCAGCCGCCGCAGGTTGGCCAGGTTGGAGTAGCCGGTGCCGAAGTCGTCCAGGGCGATGTCGACGCCCATCTCGGCGAGCTGGCGCAACGGCTTGAGTTCGTCCTCGTCGGCGCCGATCAGAGCGCTCTCCGTGACCTCCAGACAGAGCGACGCGGGGGTGAGGCCGGCCCACTCCAGCACGGCCACGGTGTCCTGCACCAGGTCGGGATGGTGCAGCTGCCGGGGCGAGAGGTTCACGTTGACCCGGATCGGTTCGCTGTCCGCCGCCCGGCCGCCCAGCAACGGGTGGGCACACCAGTCGCACGCCTGCCGCACCGCCTGCTCCAGCACCCAGCGGCCCAACGGCACGATCAGCCCGGTGTGTTCGGCCAGCGGGATGAAACGGTCCGGCCCCAGCAGGCCGTGCACCGGGTGCCGCCAGCGCACCAGCGCCTCGGCGCCGGTCAGCCGGCTGTCGCTCATCCGTATCAGCGGCTGGTACTCGAGGAAGAACTCGCCGCGCTCCAGCGCACCGGGCAGGTGGTTGGTGAGGCTGTGCCGGTCGATCGCGCGGGCGTCGGAGACCGGGTCGGCGATCTCGTACCGGTTGCCGCCCGAGTCCTTGGCCCGGTACATGGTGATGTCCGCGCTGCGCAGCACCTCCGCGGGGCCCAGTTCGCCGCTGCTGCCCTCCACGATGCCGATGCTGGCCCGGACCGACAGGTCGCGGCCGTCGACGGTGATCGGCGTGGCCAGTGCGGCCAGCGCCTGCCGGGCCAGCTCGGTGACCTCCTCGCGGCCGGAGGGGTTGGAGATCAGGGCGACGAACTCGTCCCCGCCGATCCGCCCCACCAGATGGTTGGGCGCCGCCGCGCAGGACTGGAGGCGCTCGGCCACGGACACCAGCAGCTGGTCGCCGACCGCGTGTCCCAGGCTGTCGTTGACGGCCTTGAACCCGTCGATGTCCAGGTAGAGCAGGCCGAACCTGCCGCTGCGGCTCTCGTCGCCACGCCCCGTCGGTCCCGTGCCGGCCAGCACGCGCTCCAGCCGCTCCGCGAACAGCGTCCGGTTGGGCAGGCCGGTCAGCTCGTCGTGCGTCGCCTCGTACCGCAGCCGCAGGTGCAGCAGGCGCCGTTCGGTGATGTCCTCCATCAGGGCGAGCTGGTAGCGGGGCTCGCCCTCGGCGCCGCGCAGCAGCGAGACGGTGAGGTTCGTCCACAGCACCGTGCCGTCCGGCCGGTGGTACGGCTTCTCCACCCGGAAGTGGTCCCGCTCGCCGCGCACCAGCTCCCGGTGCATGCGCCACACCTCGGGCGCGTCGCTGGGATGCACCCACTCGCTGACGTTCCGCCGCCGCAGCTCGTCCTCGGAACAGTTGAACATGCGGGCCAGCGCGCCGTTGACGTCGCGGATCCGCCCGTCCATGTCGGCGATGCCGATACCGATGGTGGCGTCCTTGAAGACCGTGCGGAACCGCGTCTCGCTGGTGTGCAGCGCCTCCTCGACGGCTGCCTGAGCGGCCAGTGCCGCCCGGGACAGCGCCTCCTGCTCCGAACGCGTCCGCTCACGGAGCGCCTTGGCGAACCCGGCGGCGACCGCGTGCTGCAGGCGGGAGCAGCGGGCACGGCCCTCCTCCACCGGCAGCGGGGTGTCCGCGGCGCTGTAGAGCACGAGGTACGACTCCACCACGCCGAGGATCTGCGGCAGCGCGTCCGGGGCGGTGCAGTGCGCCGCCACCAGCGCCTCCCCGACCTCGCGGCCGGGCGCGGGGGTGAAGGGATGCGCGTGCAGCGCATCGCCGAGCCGGACGGCGAGCGGATGGAGGTAGTCCTCGAACTCCGCGCGCGTCATCGAGGTCGCCGTCGCGGGGTAGACCGCACGGCTCCAGATGGTCGCGAAGCGCCGCAGCCCGTCGGCCGCGGTCCCCTTCAGCTGCGGCGCGGGATTCACCCGGCATGCTCCGGCTTGCGGCCCACCCCGGCGAATCCGCTGAACATCACCGGGTCCTCCTGGTCCGTGGGCGAGTCCGGGCGCCACCGGGGCATCGCCACCAGGCCCGGCTCCACCAGGTCCCAGCCCTCGAAGAACCGCGCCACGTCCGCCTCGGAACGCATCAGCAGCGGAGAACCGATACGGCGGTAGACGTTCGAGGTGCCCTCGCCGCGGTCCGCGACCTTGTACTCGCCGTCGCCGGAAGCGTGGGTGATCACCAGCATGCTGCCGGGCGGAAGCGCGTCCCGCAGCTCCGCGACCGCCTTCCACGGCTCGTCCCGGTCCTCGATGAAGTGCAGCACCGCGACCAGCAGCAGCACCACCGGTCTGTCCAGGTCGAGCAGCCGCTCCACCTCGGGGCTGTGCAGGATGTCGCGCGGCGCACGGAAGTCGGCGGACACCACGTCCGTCCGGTCGTTGTCCTGGAGCACCGCCCGGCTGTGTGCCACCGCGACCGGGTCGTTGTCCACGTACACCACCCGCGCCGCGGGGTCCGCCTGCTGGGCGACCTCGTGCACGTTGCCGAAGGTGGGGATGCCGGAACCGATGTCGAGGAACTGCGTCAGGCCCTGGTCGACGGCGTACCGGATGGCGCGGCGCATGAACGCCCGGTTGGCCTGCATCACCTTGGGCAGCCCCGGCCAGGCCTCGATGGCCTTGCGGCCCGCCTCCCGGTCGACCTCGAAGTTGTGCGAACCGCCCAGGTAGTAGTCGTAGATGCGGGAAACGCTCGGGACGGTCAGGTCTATGCCCTGCGGGGCCCACGCGGGACGTTCCATCAAGGTCTCCAGCTCTTCTTCGGCTCGGCGGTCCGGACGCCAGGCTACTGACCGCGCGGGGCGGGGGCGAGGAATCGACGCCTCAAAGGCTGGATCTTGTCACGAAGTCGAGCAGACCGGATCCCCTGTGGAGGAAACTCCGTGTGAGGCTTGCCCCTTGTGTTCCGTTCTCCCCACTCCAGCGCGCGGCCACGCGCGCCGCGGAAGCCCAGGTTGCGGGCACACGCGGTTCTCTGACGCCGCGTCGGACACGGCGGTGCGGCATCTGGGGGGATCAGGAGCCGAGTTCGAGCACCGTCTTCACGCCCCCGGGCTCCCGCTCGGTGAAGGCGTCGGCGAAGGAGTCCAGCGGCACCCGCCGCGTGATGACGCGCTCCAGCCAGTCCCGGTCGCCCCCGGCGAGCGCGGCCGCCGCCTGCCGGAAGTGGTCGCGGTGTGCGTTGACCGAACCGACCACCACCGCGTTGTCCAGCACCAGTTCGGTGTTCAGCTCACCGGCGTCGATGCGCAGCGTGCGGCCGGAGGGGGACAGCCCCGTCAGGCAGAGCACGCCGTACGGGCCCAGGGACCGCATCGCCCCGAACGCCACCGAGGGAGCGCCCGTCGCCTCGATCACCACGTCCGGCCGTACCCGCTCCATCACCGCGGTCACGTCGTCGCTGTGGTACGTCGCCCCCAGTTCCCGGGCCAGTTCCGGCTTCCGCCCCTCCTCGGCGCGGTCCAGCACGTGCACGGTCAGCCCCCGCTGCCGGCCCAGCAGCGCCGCCAGCAGCCCGACCGGCCCGGCGCCCGTCACCAGCACCGACTCCGGGGCGAACCACGAGCGGTCCCCGATGCGCTGCACCTGGTCCCAGGCCTTGGCCACGACCGTCGTCGGCTCCAGCAGCGCCCCGACCCGCTCCAGCCCCGGCGACAGCCGCACCGCGTAGGCGGGGTCGACCGTCCAGAGGGTGGAGGCGTAGCCGTCCAGGTCCTTGATGCCGCGTTCGCCGTACCGGCCGTTGCGGCACATGTCCACGAAGCCGTGTGCGCACGCCCCGCACGGCACCGGGTCCGGGCGGCGCACCATCCCCACCACCAGTTCGCCGGGCACGAAGCCCGAGCCCTCGGGCGCCCTGCGGACCTTGCCGAGTGACTCGTGCCCGATGAGCAGCCGGTCCCCACCCGGCGGGGCGCTGCCGTGCGCGCCGGAGACGATCTCCCGGTCGGTGCCGCACACGCCGATCGCGACACCCTCCACCAGCAGCTCACCGGGCGCCGGTTCGGGATCCGGCCGTTCCTCGACGCGGAGGGAACCCTCCCGGCCGGGTACGACGGTCAGTGCCCGCATGGCGGCTCCACGACGGCGTCGGCAGGTGCTGTCACGACAGCGTGGTACCTCGGCGCGGTCGGATGAAACCGGGCGCCCCCGGGGGCTCACCCAGCGGTTCCCCTGCTGTGACACTCCGTGGGTGCGGCACTCCGCTGGGGCCGCACCCGCGTGTGCCCTCACTTTCCGGCGCGCGGGTGGACACTGGCCTCAGGGGCGGAAGCGGGCGCGACGCGGACGCGAGGCGGTGAGCAGGGTGCGGCACGGTGAGCGGCGCAGGCGGGGCCCCAACCGGCGCGCCACCCGCGCCCCGGTGCCCCGCTCGCGCTCCGGCGCGGTGGGGCGCCGCCGGGAGCGCACCGGGACGGAGCCCGTCACCGCGCGCAGCGCCCTCGGGCTGCGGCTGCTGCTGTCCGCGGTGTTCCTTCCCGTCTTCCTCGCCGCCACCGCCCTGTTCTGGTACTGGACCGCCGTCAGCGGCCCGCAGGACGTTCCGGACAGCGGGTCGCTGCGCGTGCTGGCCGTCGCCTGCGCGGTGCTGTCCGTGCTGGCGCTGGTGGACCTGGTGGCCGTCCTGCGCCGCCGCCACCGCGAGCATCCGCGTCTGCCGCCACCCCGCTGACCTGCGCCGCAACCCTCCCGCCACCAGGGCCACCATCCGGACGCGGGCCAATCCACCGGTACGCCTCCCGCGGCGTTTCCGCCCGGCGGGCACGGGTACCGCGGACGGCATGAACGACCCCGAAACGACCGAGAACGGTGCCCCTGCTGGAGGCCGGACCCCTCCGGAGGGCCGGGCGACGGAGTCCGGGGAGAGGGCCGAGTCGCCCGAATACCGGGAGCCGCGCGTCGTGGACGAGCCGGCCGACCCCGGTGCGGCCCCCGAGGACGAGGGCATCCCCGACCTCCAGGACGGCACCCCGGAGGCGCAGCGGGCCGAGGACCCGCAGCAGATGCCCGTGCCCGGCGAACGCCCGGTCGCCGCCGAGAGCTTCGGTACCACTCCCGCCGAGCAACTGGAGGGCGAGTCGCTGGACGACCGCCTCGCCGAGGAGGAACCCGACGTGGGCGTCGGCGGAGCCGACCGGCCCGCCGCGCCCGAGGACACCACCACCGCGGAGGCCGGTCAGCTCAGCGACGACCCGCTGCCCGGCACACGGCCCGCCAACCAGGACAGCTTCGCCACCGAGTCGGACGCCGAGGGTCTGTCCGGTGAGGAGTCCGCGGTCCACGTCTCCGACGACGACGCGGACGACCTGGGGCTGCGCTTCGACGAGGACGAGCCCGGCGGCGGCCCGCCGCCGCGTGGCTGACCCGCCGGGAGGCCCCGGCCCGCCCGGCGTTCCGCCTCAGATGCCGACCCCGCGCCCGCGCAGATAGGCCAGCGGGTCGATGTCGGAGCCGTAGCCCGGGCCGGTGCGCACCTCGAAGTGCAGGTGCGGGCCCGTGGAGTTGCCCGTCGAGCCGGAACGGCCCAGTCGTTGGCCCGCGTTGACGTGCTGCCCGGACGACACCGAGATCGCCGACAGATGCGCGTACTGGCTGTAGCGGCCGTCGTCGTGCCGGAGCACCACCTGGTAGCCGTACGCGCCCGCCCATCCCGCGGACACCACGGCTGCGCCGGAGACGGCCCGCACGGTGGTGCCGGTGGGCACGGGGAAGTCGACGCCGGTGTGGTATCCGGAGGACCAGCCGCTGCCCGAGGCCCGGTACGGGGTCCCGGTGTGCGCCCCCGCCACCGGCGACACGGCCTTCGGCGACGCGGCCTTCTCGGCCCTCGATTCCGGCTTCGGCTTCGGCTTCGGCTTCGGTTTCGCCTCCGGCTCGGGTTTCGGGGCGGGCTTCTCCGCCTGTTGCTTCTGCTGCTCCGGCTTCTCCGCCTGCTGCTTCTCCGGCTCCGGCTTCTCCGCCCGCTGTTCGCGCTGCTCCGGCTTCGCCTCGGGCGCGGACGCGGCCCGGTCCTCCAGGCTCAGCCGCTGCCCGGGGAGGATGAGGTCCGGGTCGCCTCCGACGACGTCCCGGTTGCGGTCGTAGAGAGCGGGCCAGCCGCCGTCCACGTCGTGCGTGCGGGCGATGGACGACAGACTGTCGCCGCCCACCACCTCGTACGAGGTGGCCTGGCTGCGGCGTTCGGCCCGGGCCGCCGCCGCGCGTTCCGCGCGTTCCGCCCGGGTCCGCGAGGCCTCCGTGGACTCCGCCTTCGTCTGCGGTTCCGCCTCGGTCGTCGTCGCCGCGTCCGCGCCGCCGGCCGGCCGGGCGTCGTCCGCCCCGAGTCCGGCCCGCGGCCCGCAGGTGGGCCAGGCCTGCTCCCCCTGCCCTTCCAGCACCTTCTCGGCCACGGCTATCTGCTGGTCCTTCGTGGCCTGGTCGGCGCTGGGCGCGTAGCGGGTGCCGCCGTAGGCCTCCCAGGTGCTCTGGGCGAACTGGAGCCCGCCGAAGTACCCGTTGCCGGTGTCGATGTGCCAGCGGCCGCTGCTCTCGCACTCGGCGACCCGGTCCCAGGTGTCCTCCGCGGCGGCGTGACCGGCGCCGGCGGCCACGAGCGGCAGAGCGAGACCGGCGCCGCCGGCCGTGACTCTGAGTGAGGTGCGGGAGACGGGGCCGGGCCGGTAGCGGCGGTGGCGTCCACGTGCGGGCATGAGTGTCCTCCCCACGCCGGCGGGGCGGCGTCGGTGTCGCGACGGATGAAGCGGGTGCCGCGGCCCCGGCGGGGGAGCGGCGTGGCGGGCACCGCGTCACTGGTGCCCGAAGCGCACCCCCTCCCAGGGAAGGCCGGTGACCTCGGGGTCCGCGCGCCGGCCCGGGCGTCTGCCGGGCGCGGCCTCCTCGATCACCGGCTCGGCCTCCCCGGCGCGCACGATCCAGCGCAGCAGCGCCTGCCGCAGCCGGTCGGCGACCTCGCGGTGCGAGGGGAGGCCCGCCAGGTTGTCCAGCTCGTACGGGTCGGCGTGCAGGTCGTACAGCTCGGACTCCACGTAGCGGGTGGCCGAGGCGTCGTGCCACGGGTGCGCGTCCGGCGCGGCGACCGCGTACTTCCAGCGCGCGGTCCGCACCGCACGCCCCACCTGCGACTCGCTGATCTGCACGAACACCTCCTCCGGACGGCCCGGGTCGGTGCCGCCCCCGACCAGCGGCAGGAACGACCGTCCCTGCACGGAATCCGGCACCGGCACGCCGCAGGCGTCCAGCAGGGTCGGCATCAGGTCCAGGGTGCTCACCGGGCGGCGGATCAGCCCGCCGCCGTCGAATCCCGGACCGGTCAGTGCCAGCGGAACCCGTACCGACGCGTCGTGCGCGCTGCGCTTGTACTCGGCGTTCCGGGTGCGGAAGTGGCTGCCGTGGTCCGCGGTGTAGGCGACGATCGTGTCGTCGGCGATGCCCAGGCTGCGCAGGGCGTCGCGCAGCCGCCCGAGGCCCTCGTCGATCCGGGCGATCTGCCCCAGGTAGCCGCCGAGGTGGCGGTGCGGTCCGCCGTACCGGGCGCCGGGGCCGAGTGCGGCCAGGTCCGGTGGCAGCCAGCGGCCGGTGAACCGCTCCGCGTACCCCTCCGGTGCCGGGTAGTCGTCGGTGGCGTTCTGGTGGTGGGGCTCCAGCAGCGAGAGGAACAGCAGGAACGGCCGGTCGTGGTGGTCGGCGAGGAACCGTACGGAGGCGTCGACCAGCGCGTCGGACCGGTAGCCGGGCAGCCGCACCGGCGCGCCGTCGCCGTCGTAGACCACCGTGCGGTAGGCGTCGGAGGTGAACTCCAGGATCTCGCTGGCCAGCCAGCTCTCGTAGCCGGCACGGTACTTCGGCGGCACGGGGCCGTGGCCGGAGGCCTCCGCCGCCAGGTGCCACTTGCCGATGTAGCCCGTGGCGTACCCGGCGTCGCCGAGGCAGCCGGCCAGGGTGGGCAGTGCCGGGTCCAGCGCCAGGCCGTTGCGGAAGACGCCGGTGGCGGTCGGGAACATCCCGGTCTGCAGCGCGGCGCGGGCGGGTGCGCACACCGGCTGCGGGGTGATCGCGTGCTCCACGTGGGTGCCGGTGCGTGCCATCCGGTCGAACACCGGGGTGGCACCTGCCGGATTGCCGTGCGCGCCCGTGGTGTCCCAGCGCTGCTGGTCGGTGAGGACGACGACCACGTTCGGCGGGCGGCGGCTCACAGTTCGATGCCCCGTGCCCGTGCGTACCGGCGGGCCGCCCGCTCGGCGTCCGCCTCGTCGGGATAGACCTCGCACACGAGCCCTTCGCCTCCGGTCAGGTTGTGTTCCAGTTCGTACAGGCGGAGTTCGGTGCCGTCCGCCAGCAGGAAGGCGTGTTCGTACAGCGAGCACCACAGGCGCAGGCCGGGAGGGCAGGCGCGCGGCCGCGGCACGTGCACGATGTCGTGGCCGCGGGCGTCGGCCAGCAGCCGCAGCGTCTCCTCACCCGGCCGGTCGGGGTTCTCGGCCCTGCGTAACAGGCGGCGCGCGTGCCCCGGGGAGTCCTCCAGCGACCAGGGTCGGGACCGGGTGACCTCCTCCAGCAGCAGGTCCTCGATGTCGCCGGGGGCGCCGAGGGAGCCCGGCACGTCCAGAAGATCGAGGGCGTCCAGGGCGTCCAGGGCGTCCAGGGCGTCCAGGGCGTCGAGGGGGTCGGGGTCGTCCAGCTCGTCGAAGGACTCGGGCCCTGTGGAGTGCGGGCGGAGGGTGTCCGTGCCGGGTGGGGAGGGGCGGTCGTCCCCGGTCCCGGCCGAGCGCGGGCCGGGAACCGGGCCGCCGCCGTGCACGCGCCGCTCGGAGCGGCGCAGGGCGTCCTCGGTCTCGTATATCTCGAACCGCGGGCCCCGTGGTCCGCCGTCGCCGGCGGGGTCCTCCTCCTGGGGTGCGCCCACCTGCCACAGCTCCCACAGGGTCTGGACGCCCCCGTCCGCCAGCAGGAAGGTGTGCCGGGCCCGGCCGCACCGCACCCCCGCAGGGGGCGCGGTCTCCGTGTCCGGCTCACCGGCGCCGCCGGCCGCACCGGTCGCAGCGCCGCCGCCGGCCTCGTCCCCGCGGCCGGTGTGCGGCATGTCGATCCGGCACAGCACGGCACCGGACAGCCGTTCGAGGACCTCGTCCGAGACGTCGAAGGGGTTCTGTGCGCGCGCCAGCAGCATCCGCAGATGCCCTTCGGGCGACGCGTCCAGTGTCTCGCCCATGTGCGGAACCTCTCCTGTCCGAAGGCCGCTCCCGGCCGACGTCCGCTTCCCGCGGGCACTCACCGTAGCGTCCCGAACGCGTTCCGGGGGTGTGATTCGCCGGAAACCGGCGTCCTCCGAGGAGAATCCGGCCCGCACTGCGCAGACAGATGATCTGAGCGGGTGAGGGTGGGCGCGCCACGCCGCGCCGCGCCCGGCCGGCCGCTCGGCGCGCGCCTAGCCTGCGGGCGTCGTCGTCCCGCGGAGGTGTGCCCGTGTCCCTGCTGACGCGTACCCGTGTACGTCGCGCCGTGCTGAGCGCCGTCCTCTGCGGCGGACTGCTGGCCGGTGCCGGAGCGGTGGTGGCCGACGGCGGCAACCGCCTGCCCGTCGCCCTGGCCGTCCCGCGCACCGACGTGTTCGCCGCCGCCGCGTCCCGGCCCGCCGACGGTCCCGGCCTCACCTTCCTCCTGGTCGGCCTCGACAAGCGCGCCGGACTGAGCAAGGCCGAGAAGCGTCGCCTCCACGTCGGGGGCGAGCCCTGCGACTGCACCGACGTCATGATGCTGGTGCACGTCTCGGAGGACCGCGAACGCGTCAGCGTGATCAGCATTCCCCGCGACTCCTACGTCTCCTTCGCCCGCCCCGACGACGCCCCTCCGCTCACCGGCACGCCGGTGCCGGCGGCAGGAAAGATCAACGGCGCGTACAAACTGGGCGGCCCCGAACTGACGGTCCGCACCGTCGAGAAGGCGACCGGGGTCCGCGTCGACCACTACCTGGAGGCCGACTTCCGCAGCTTCGTCGAGGCCGTCGACGGCCTCGACGGCGCCACCGTGTGCACGGACGAGCCGATGCGCGACATCAACTCCGGTCTCGACCTGCGGCCGGGCACCCACCACCTCGACGGGCGGCGCTCGCTCCAGTACGTGCGCGCCCGCCACATCCCGCCGTCCGGGGACCTGGGCAGGATGCGCCGCCAGCAGCACTTCCTCGCCGAACTGGTCGACACCTTCGCCGACCGGGGCGTGCTCGACGACCCCGTCGCTCTCGCCCGCACCGCCGGGACGCTGCTGACCACGCTCCGGGCCGACGCGGAGCTGACCACCGCACGCCTGCTCGTCCTCGGCCGCGCGCTGCGCGACCTGGACAGCGGGGACACCGCGTTCGCGACCGTGCCCCTCGCCGACTTCGACCACCGCGTGCCGGGCTGGGGCTCGACGCTCGTCTGGGACGAGGACCGCGCGCGCCGGCTCTTCGACGCCGTCCGCGAGGACCGTCCCCTCACGGACGAGGAGGCGTACGCCCTGCCCGCCCCCGGCGTCCCCGTGGCCTGGGCGCCCTCCGACGTCCCCGTGCGTGTCCAGGGCGGGCCGGCGGCGGAGGGGGAGACCCGGCGGGTCGCGCGGGCCCTGCGCGGCAACGGATTCGACGTCCGCGCGCGTGCGTCCGCCGCCGCGGAGGCCCCGGCGCCGGCTGATGCCTCGGCCGGCGTTCCCGGGACGACCGAGATCCGCTTCCGGCCGGCCGACCGGCGCCGGGCCGCCTCGCTGGCGGCGGCCCTCCCGGACGCCGTGCTCCGCCCGGTGCGCGGACACGGCCGCGTGCTGGAGGTGCGCGTGGGCCGGGCCGGAACCCGCGTGGTGCCCGTCGTGCACGACCGCAGCAGCGTCCAGGGAGCCCCCGCGAAGGGTGACATCCTGGACTGTGACGGCAACGGCTGACTTCCGGGAACACGGCAGGTATGCGAGGCGCCGATCGTGGGACCCGGCAGGTCGCGACCGCTCCCCGAACCGGCGACCGGAAGGGGTGGGAGCCATGGCCCCGACGACCCCGACGACCCGGATCCGCCTGTGGCGCTGGCGCGCGAACCCGCTGCGGCGCCGCTCCGACCAGGTCGAGGCGTGGGTGCTGCTGCTCGCCCTCGTGGCCGGAGTCGTCGGCGGGGCGCTGGCCACCCTCGTCACCTGGGGCGTCGCGCGCGGCACGGCAGAGGATCAGCGCACCGAGCGGCTCCGGGTCTCCGCGGTGGTCATGGAGGACGCGGACCCGCAGAGCCGCGAGACCTTCTACAAGGCTCCGGGGGCCGACACCTCGCGGGTGCCGGTCCGCTGGACCGCGCCCGACGGCACGGTGCGCAGCGGTTCGGCGGAGGTACCGGACGGCAGCAGGGCCGGGACCTCGGTGCCGCTGTGGGTGGCGCCCGACGGCAGCCAGACCGCGCCACCGGCGGGGGCGGCCATGGCCGCTCTCCAGTCCGGCATCTGCGCGGCGCTCGCCGGCGGCGCGGTCGTCGCCCTCGTCTGCGTCGCGCAGGCCACCGTCCGCGGCGGCCTGGACCGCCGGCGCGCCCGCCAGTGGGAACGCGAGTGGGCCCGCGTCGAACCCCAGTGGCGCCCCCGCACGCCGTAGCCCCGGCGGCGGGACGCGGCGTACGAAGGCCCGGGAGGGTCAGGTGTGGGCCGTCGCCGTCCAGACGGCCGCGATGCGCGCCGCGAGCCGCGCGTTGCCGCGGACCGCGGCGACGTTGGCCTCCAGCGCCGCGCCGTCCGTGTGCCGGACCAGGTGGTCCAGCAGGTACGGCGTGACGTCCTGCCCCGTCACCCGGTCCCGCTCGCACGCCGCGAGCGCCTCCGCCAGCACCCGGTCGTGCAGCTCCGGGTCGAGTTGCTGCTCCTGCGGCACCGGATTGGCTACGACCAGTGCCGTGCAGGGCCCGCCCAGCGACTCCTGCGCCCGCATGGCGCCGACGACCGTGCGCGCGTCGTGCGCCGTCCAGTCCACCGGCTCGCCCGAGCTGGTGAGGTAGAAGCCCGGGAACGCGTCCGTGCCGTAGCCGATGACCGTGACGCCCAGGGTCTCCAGCCGTTGCAGCGTCGCCGGCACGTCGAGGACGGACTTCGCGCCCGCGCACACCACCGTGATCCGTGTCGAGGCGAGCATCCGCAGGTCCGCCGACTCGTCCTGGGTCTGCGTCCACCCGCGGTGCACGCCGCCCAGGCCGCCGGTCGCGAAGACCCGGATGCCGACCTTGGAGGCGAGGAACCCGGTGCCGGAGACGGTCGTGGCGCCGCTCGCGCCCTCGGCGATCGCCGGCGCCAGGTCGCGATGGCCCAGCTTGCGCATCTTCTCGTCGCCCGCGACCCGTTCCAGTTCCGCCTCGTCCAGCCCGACGTGCACGCGCCCGTCGAGCACCGCGACGGTCGCCGGCACGGCTCCGCCGTCGCGTACGAGCTGCTCCAGTTCCCGGGCCACCTCGAGATTGCGCGGGCGCGGCAGGCCGTGCGCGATGATCGTCGACTCCAGAGCGACCACGGGGCGCCCGTGCGCCATCGCGTCCCGCACCTCGTCCGCCAGCAGCAGGGTCATCCCGGCCTCCGTCCGTATACGGTCGTCTTATGTGCCGATCTATCAAGACACTCCGTCCCCCGTACGCCGAGTCCGTAACCGAGGACGAGATGCGTGCAGCCGCTTTGCAGTACGTGCGGAAGATCTCCGGCTTCCGCGCGCCCGCCTCGCACAACAGCGACGCATTCGACGCAGCAGTGGACAAAGTGACCGACGCGACGCGTGAGCTGCTCGGTTCCCTCGTGGTGAAGGGCCGCTGAGCCGGGCGACCCGCCGCGCCGGCGCCCTCAGCCGTCGGGATCGCTCCGGGCCCGGCTGGGCTGCACCCGTTTCGGCTCGCCCGGCGCCTTCGGGTGGTCCGGCGGGTACGGCATGTCGCCCGCGCCCCGGTCCCGCTCGTGCCGGTCGGCCAGCTCCAGCACCGCGTCCAGCCGGCACACGTGCCGTTCCATGTCCGCGTGCACGTCCCCGACCCGCGCGTACCGCTCCGGCATGGTCGCCAGGTCGAAGTCCTCGGGCCGCGCGTCGGCGACCTCGTCCCACTCCAGTGGAGCGGAGACCTGGGCGCGCGGGTGGGGCCGCACGGAGTAGGCGCTGGCGATGGTGCGGTCCCGTGCCGTCTGGTTGTAGTCGACGAAGATCCGTTCGCCGCGCTCCTCCTTCCACCAGTTCATCGTGATCCGCTCCGGGTTCCGCCAGGACAGCTCGCGGCCGATCGCGATCGCCGCCCGCCGCACGTCGGTGAAGGTCCACTCGGGCTCGATGGGCACGAACACGTGCAGCCCGCGACCGCCGGAGGTCTTGGGCCAGCCGCGCAGGCCCAGCTCCTCCAGCAGGGGACGCAGCTCGCCGGCCGCCCACACCGCGTCCCGGTAGTCCGTGCCGGGCTGCGGGTCGAGGTCGATGCGCAACTCGTCGGGACGGTCGGTGTCGCCGCGCCGCACCGGCCAGGGGTGGAACGTCAGGCAGCCCAGGTTCGCCGCCCACACCACGGCGGCCTCCTCGGCCGGGCAGATCTCGTCCGCGTGCCGCCCGGAGGGGAAGGAGATGCGCGCGGTGGGAATCCAGTCGGGCATGCCCTTGGGCGCCCGCTTCTGGAAGAACGACTCGCCGGTGACGCCGTCGGGGTGCCGCTGCAGCGTGGTGGGCCGGTCCCGCAGCGCGCGCAGCGCCCCGGCCCCGACGGTCCGGTAGTACGTCGCCACGTCCAGCTTCGTGAAGCCGCGTTCGGGGAAGTACACCTTGCCCGGGTTGGTGATCCGCACCGTGCGTCCGCCGACGTCCAGTTCCTGTGCCTCGCCCATGACAGCACGCTAGAACCCCCGGCGCGACACAATCGGACAGCATGGACCTCCCGGTGATGCCGCCCGTCAAACCGATGCTCGCCAAGACGGCCGCCCGTATCCCCGACGGGATGCACTACGAGGCCAAATGGGACGGATTCCGTGCGATCGTCTTCCGCGACGGCGACGAGGTGGAGATCGGCAGCCGCACCGCCAAACCGCTGACCCGCTACTTCCCCGAACTCCTCGACGCGCTGCGCACCCACCTTCCTCGCCGCTGCGTGCTGGACGGCGAGATCGTCATCGCCCGCGGCGGGCGCCTCGACTTCGACGCGCTGCTGGAACGCATCCACCCCGCCGACTCGCGGGTGCGCATGCTGGCCGAGCGCACCCCGGCCTCGTTCGTCGCCTTCGACCTGCTCGCGCTCGGTGACGACGCCCTGCTGGAGACCGAGCTGGCGACGCGGCGGGAACGGCTGGTGCACGCGCTGCGCGACGCCGCGGAACCGGTGCACACCGCCCCGGCGACCCGGGACGTGGACGTGGCCCGGCGCTGGTTCGAACAGTTCGAGGGGGCGGGCCTGGACGGGGTCGTCGCCAAGCGGCCCACCCTGCCCTACCGGCCGGACGAACGGCTGATGGTGAAGGTGAAGCACGAGCGGACGGCCGACTGCGTGCTGGCCGGATTCCGCTACCACAAGAGCGGACCGGTCGTCGGCTCGCTGCTGCTGGGCCTGTACGACTCCTCCGGCACGCTCCAGCACGTCGGCGTCAGCGCGTCCTTCCCGATGCGCCGGCGTCAGGAGCTGGTCGCCGAACTCGAACCGCTGCGCATGGAGTCGGCCGCCGGGCACCCGTGGGCCGAGTGGCAACGCGAGGAGGCGCACGCGAGCAGCCGGATGCCGGGCGGGCCGAGCCGCTGGACCGGTACGAAGGACCTCTCCTGGGTGCCGCTGCGGCCGGAACGCGTCCTGGAGGTCGCCTACGACCACATGCAGGGCGACCGCTTCCGGCACACCGCGCGGTTCCGCCGGTGGCGCGAGGACCGCGACCCCGCTTCGTGCACGTACGCGCAACTCGAGGAGCCCGTGAACTACGACCTCGCGGAGGTGCTGACCCCCTCCGGGCCGCCCTCCGGCGGGTGACCGCGGTACGAAGTGTGGCTCGAACAGGTGCCGATGGCGCCTGACGGGGTATGCGTACTACAGGGAGAAACCGCAGCACAGGGCCCCTACCTCACTCGAACGGCTCTGGTCGGCGTGAGCTACGGCGTTCGGGCGAACATGCTGGAGCGAGTAGGCCGTCAGCCCGCAGCCGGTGACCCTGACCAGCGCAGCCGGAGGTGAGACGATGCCGACGTTCTCGGTGACGCAGAGCTTGTCGACAAATCCACCTGAGGTCTTCGCCTTTCTCGCCGACGCACGCAACATGGCCCGTTGGAACTCGGGCGTCGCCGAGGTGGACGACGACGAGGTCTCGCCCGCGCGCAAGGGCGCGCGGTACCGGTACCGGTTTCCGGGCAGGCACCGCTTCCACCAGCTCGAATGCAGCGCCTACCGGGCGCCGTCCCTCATCGGCTTCCGCGGCCAGCGGATGTGGACGCCGCTGGGCATCCAGTCCGTCGGCTACACCTTCCGGGTGCGGCCCGGCGAGGAGGACTCCAGGGACGGCAGCACCCTGGAGATGAAGGTCGACGTGCACCTGTACGGCGGCATGCTGCTGCTGGTGCCCATCGTCGCCCTGGGCTGGCGACGGGACCTCCCCGAGGACATGGAACGGCTGCGCGGCATGCTGGAACCCGCCGTCGCCGAGCGCGACCACGAGCCGCTGACCTGGTGAACCGTGCGCGGACGCGCGGGACTTGTTGTCACCGGCGTCGACGGCTGGCATGCTCTCCTCGCCCTTACCGGCAAGTGGACCGGGCGATCCGAGGAGCATCCGTGACCGACGCAGCCCCCCACCGGCACGCACCGCGACCCTCCGGAGCGGCCGCGCCGCACGACGAAGCCGGTCCGGAGGCCGCGAGCCCGGGCAGCAGCCGCAGAGCCGTACTCCTCGCCTCCACCGCGCTCGCCGCAGCCGGCACGGCCGCTCCCGCGCGAGCCCGGGCCGCCGGAACCCCCGCCGCGCCCCCGCCCTCCGGCGGGGGCTTTCTCGTGGGCCGCGGCGTCGCCGACGCCACCGGTGAGATCGCCGAGGTGGGCATGATGGGCTACGGCCGTATCGACCAGCAGGCCGAGGGCCTGCACACCCGGCTGCGCGCCCGCGCCTTCGTGGTCGCCGACGACGACGGGGCAGACGGCGGCGAGCGGGCCGCGCTGGTGGTCGTGGACGCACCGATGATCTTCGAGAGCGTGCACCAGGCCGTGCTGCGCCGCCTCGCCGCCGACTACGGCGACCTCTACACGCACCGCAACGTGCTCCTCACCGCCACCCACACGCATGCCGGCCCCGGGGGCCACTCGCACCACACGCTGTACAACCTCACCACCCTCGGCTTCCACGAGAAGACCTTCGCCGCGGTCACCGACGGCATCGTCGAGGCCGTGAGGCGGGCCCACCAGGACCTTCAGCCGTCCGAACTCGTTCTCACCCACGGCGAGTTGCGCGGCGCGAACGTCAACCGCTCACGGGAGGCGTTCGACCGCAACGGCGCCGACGTCACCGGGTACTTCCCCGACGCCGTCGACACCCGGAGCACCCTGCTGCGGGTCGAGCGCGACGGGCGCCTCGCCGGCGCGCTCAACTGGTTCCCCACCCACTGCACGAGCATGTCCGGCGACAACCGCCTGATCAGCGCCGACAACAAGGGCTACGCCGCCTACCACTGGGAGCGGGAGGCCGGCGGCGGCGACTACCTCACCGACGACGGCCCCGGCCTGGTCACCGCTTTCGCCCAGACCAACGCCGGCGACATGTCGCCGAACCTCGACCTCACGCCCCCGACGACGCCCGAGGACTTCGCCCGTACCCGCGAGAACGGGCTGCGCCAGTACGAGGCCGCCGCCGGTCAGGCCGGACGCGCGGGCACCCGGCTCACCGGCGGCGTGGACTCCCGGCTGGTCTACGTGGACCTCTCCGACGTCGAGGTGCGCCCCGAGTTCACTGGCGACGGCCGCACCCACCGGACGTCGAAACCCGCGATCGGCGCCGCCATGATGGCCGGGAGCACCGAGGACGGCCCCGCCTTCCCCGGCTTCGAGGAGGGCGAGAACCCGTTCTGGGACCTCGTCTCCGACACCGTGCTCTACGAGGTCTCGCCCGAGCTGCGGCAGGCGCAGGCGCCCAAGGACGTCGTGGTGCCCGTCGGCGCGATGAACCGGCTGCTGCCCTGGGTGCAGGAACGCGTCCCGGTGCAGCTGGTGCGCGTCGGCGCGCTGTACCTGATCGGTATCCCCGGCGAGGTCACCATCGGCGCGGGTCTCCGCCTGCGCCGGACCGTCGCCGGCATCACCGGCGCCCGGCTCGACGACGTCCTGGTCGCCGGGTACGCCAACTCCTACCTCCACTACGTCACCACCCCCGAGGAATACGACGCCCAGCAGTACGAGGGCGGCAGCACCCTCTTCGGCCGCTGGCAGCTCCCCGCCCTCCAGCAGGTCGCCGCCGCACTGGCCACCGCGATGCGCGACGGCCGCGACCTCCCGCTCGGGCCGGTGGCCCCCGACATCTCCGACACGGCGCTCTCGCTCCAGCCCGGCGTCGTCCTCGACACCCCGCCGCTCGGCCACGCCTTCGGCGACGTGCTCACCGAGCCGGCCGACGGCGTGCGTCCGGGGGAGCGGGCCGAGGCGGTCTTCGCCGGCGCCCACCCGGGCAACGACCTGCACCGCGGCAGCACCTACCTGCGCGTCGAACGGCGCAGCGGCGGCGCCTGGACCGCCGTCGCGGACGACGGCGACTGGTCCACGACGCTGCGCTGGCGGCGGCAGGGCGTCTCCGCGTCGAAGGTCACCGTCACCTGGGACGTCCCGCCGGGGACCGAGCCCGGCACGTACCGCATCCGCTACCACGGCGACGCCAAACCGCTGATCGGCTCGCCGCGCGCCTTCAGCGGCACCACCCGGCCCTTCACCGTCCGCGCCTGACTGCCGCTCGCCCCCGCCGGGCCCGGCGCGGCACCATGGCCGGATGGACAGCCTGTTCCCGCGGTCGCGGGCCGTCGTGGCGCCGGGCGCGGTGCACGTGCCCGGCTGGCTGGACGTCCCGGCGCAGCGTGAGCTGGTCGCCGCCTGCAGGGGCTGGGCGCGCGGCCCGGTGCCGTTCCGCCACACCCGGCTGCCGCGCGGCGGCACCATGTCCGTGCAGACCGTCTGCCTGGGCTGGCACTGGCAGCCGTACCGGTACAGCCGCACCGCCGACGACGTGAACGGGCGCCGCGTCGCGGCCTTCCCGGACTGGCTGGGCGACCTGGGGCGGCGCGCCCTCGCCGACGCCTACGGTGATCCGGAGGAGGCCGCCGCGTACGCGCCCGACACCGCCCTGGTCAACTTCTACGACGCGCGCGCCACCATGGGCATGCACCAGGACAAGGACGAACGCTCCGACGCCCCGGTCGTCTCCCTGAGCATCGGTGACGCCTGCGTCTTCCGGTTCGGCAACACGCAGACGCGCACGCGGCCCTACACCGACGTGGAACTCGGGTCGGGCGACCTCTTCGTCTTCGGGGGGCCCGCGCGGTTCGCGTACCACGGCGTCCCCCGCGTACGGCCGGGCACGGCGGACCCGGCGACGGGCCTGGAGCGCGGCCGGCTCAACCTGACGCTCCGGGTCACCGGTCTCCCCGGCTGACGTGCGGCGGCGTCGCCTCGGCGCGTGCCTTGACGCTGCGCGCCTCGGTCTCGACGTAGCGGCGCGTCCGGGCGCCGAACACCGCGCGGACCAGCGGCGCGAGCGGGCCGCGCTGGTCGATGCTCAGCTCCAGCAGGCTCCCGCCGCCGGGGCGCGGCGCGACGCGGTGACCCCCCGTCGTGGTCACCCCGCCGCCGCGCGCCGTCCAGGCGAACGACGCTCCCGCCTCGAAGGCGGTGACCCGCCACCGCAGCGCGGGCATCCCCGGCTGCTTGATGCGTGCCCGTGAGCCGTGCCCCAGCGGGCCCGGCGTCTCCACGGTGAGCCGGTCCACGGTCGGCACGAAGTCCGGCCAGTCGCCGACCGCCGTGAGCACCTCCCACACGCGCTCCGGCGGTGCGTCGATCCCCACCTGCGTCGTCACCCTCACCGCGGACCCCCCTCGGGCCGGGCGGCGACCCTTTCGGCCGCCGTGTGTGTACCAGATGGTACATGGCGGGGTCGTCTTGCGGCACCGGGCGTCTACGATCGTGCGCATGCCGAGCGACCAGCCGAGCGACCAGCCGAGCGACCAGGCCGCGCCCGCCCGGCGCCCCGCCCGTGACAGGCTGCTGGCCGCAGCCGTCGACCACCTCGCCCGGCACGGTCTCGGCGACGTCAGCCTCCGCCGCCTCGCATCGGCCCTCGGCACCAGCCACCGCATGCTCATCTACCACTTCGGCTCCAAGGAAGGGCTGCTGGTGGCCGTCGTGGAGGCCGTGGAGGCGCGCCAGCGCGTGTTCCTGGCGGAACTGGCCGCCGACACCTCCACGCCGCCCCGGGCACAGGCGCGGCACATGTGGCGGCAGCTCTCCGACTCCGCGCCGGCGCCGCACGCCCGGCTCTTCTTCGAGCTCGCCGGGCAGGCCTTGCAGGGCCGGCAGCCCATGGCGCGGCTGCTCGACGGGCTGGTCGAGCCGTGGCTCGATCCGCTGAGCGCGCTGGCGCGGCGGAGCGGGATGGCACCCGAGGTCGCACGCGCCCACGCCCGCGTCGCGCTCGCTGCCGCCCGCGGCCTGCTGCTGGATCTCCTCGCCACGGGCGACCGCGAAGCGGTCGACCGGGCCGCCGACCTGCTCATCGCCGCCTACGCCCCCACCTGACCCGCGACGGCGGATCCGGCAGCCTGCGTCGAGGCGAGGCGACCAGCGGCTCGGCGTCCGGACTCGCCTCCGCACCAGGCGGCCGTCGTCGGGTCCACCGTGCGGTGCGCGGCGCAGGTGCGCCGGTGCGCGGGCGAACGCGGGCCGGAGCTGCCGGCCGAGCCGCGGCCGGCGGACTGTCCACTCAGGGGGACGTCGTCGGCCGTCCCGTTCCCGCGGGCGCCCGGGAGGGATGCGCCAGGCTTCGGCGCCGGGACGTCCGGCGAGGGTGGTCGGACCCGGCCGGGCGGCCTGGTGCTCTCGCAGCGGACGGCGTGCGGGGGCGCCGGCCCGCCTGCGGCGCCGGGCGAGTCGGGCGGTCGGTCGGTCAGGGCGCGTCGCGCAGGCCGCGGAGACGTTCGAGTTCGCGGCGGTCCCGCTTGGTGGGCCGCCCCGCGCCCCGGTCGCGGACACCCGCCGCGAGCGCGTCCGCGCGGGGCGGCGGGGGCGGACTCTTGTCGACGTAGCACTCGGCAGCCACCGGAGCACCGACCCGTTTGCGGACGAGCTGTTTGACCACGACGATGCGCTCGCGCCCGGCGTGCCGGAGGCGCACCTCGTCGCCGGGCCGCACGACCTGTGCCGGCTTGGCCCGGTCGCCGTTGACGCGCACGTGTCCGGCCTTGCACGCGGACGCGGCCAGCGAACGCGTCTTGGTGAGCCGCACGGACCAGATCCAGCTGTCCACCCGCACCGTCGCCTCGTCAGCAGCCATGGCCCCGACTCTAGTCAGCCCCGCCGCCCTTACGGCACCCGATCGGCCCAGCCTGCCGCCGGGCGCGGTTTCACCCTTTCCGGCGGAGGTACCCGGGCACGGAACGTCACACCAGAAGGGGGTCATCATGCCCAGTGGATCCAGCCGCAGGCGGGAGCGCCAGTACGAACACATCAAGGAGGGTGCCGAGAAGCGCGGCACCAGCGAGAAGCGCGCCAAGGAGATCGCGGCGCGCACCGTCAACAAGGAGCGGGCCCGCAGCGGTGAGGCCGAGCAGAAGAGCCGCGTCTCCACGCAGGACCGGCTGTCCGCTCCGGAGCGTGGCGGTAAGCGTTCCGGCAGGCGTCAGGGGCCCGGGGACTTCACCAAGGAGCAGCTCTACGAGGAGGCCAAGCGCCGCAACGTGGAGGGCCGTTCCAGCATGAACAAGCAGGAGCTCAAGCAGGCGCTCGGCAGGTGAAGGGGCCGGGTGCGCAGGTGCCGTGCCGGGCGGGCCCCCTCGGGAGGCGCTCGGGTCCGCGCCCGCTCCGCCCGTGACGTCCGGATCGCGAAGGTCGTGGTGTGCGGGTAGCGTGAAACGCGTGCTTCGGACCTGAAGGCACATCCGCGGGAGGGCACGGTCGAGGGCCGTGAACACCCCGGACGCATCTGGTCCGGCTCCCGCGGTGACCGCTCGAACACGCAGCAGCGAACCGGGAGAGCGCCGCCATGAGCACCACCACCCCCTTCCGCACCAAGCGTGCCCGCCACCCGCACGACGACGCCCCGGACACCCGGGACGCGTTCGTCCGCATCGCCGCGCTGCCGGACGGACCGGAGAAGGAGGAGCTCCGGCAGGACGTCGTCCAGGTCTGGATCCCCATGGCCCACCGTCTCGCCGGGCGCTACCGCAACCGGGGCGAGGCGCTGGAGGACCTCCAGCAGATCGCCGCCCTGGGACTCGTCAAGGCCGTCGCCGGGTACGACCCGGCCCGCGGCACCGCGTTCGAGAGCTACGCCGTGCCCACCATCGTGGGCGAGATCAAGCGCCACTTCCGCGACCACACCTGGGACCTGCACGTGCCACGGCGCGTCCAGCAACTGCGCACCCAGGTCCGGGCCAGCCGCCGGGAGCTGAACCTCACCCTCAGCGGACGCTCCCCGACGGTCGCCGAGATCGCCGAGCACAGCCGGCTGAGCGAGGAGGACGTGCTCCTCGGCATGGAGGCGCTGGACTCCTACAGCGCCCTGTCCCTGGACGCGGAGCTGTCGGCGGCGGACGACGGCTACTCGCTCCAGGACACCCTCGGCGTCTTCGAGGCGGGCTTCGACCTCGTGGTGTACCGCGAGGCGGTGAAGCCGCAGCTCTCCCGGCTGCCGGAACGCGAACGCCGCATCCTCTACCTGCGGTT
The DNA here is from genome assembly GCF_031845485.1 of Streptomyces hazeniae. Taxonomy (NCBI): domain Bacteria; kingdom Bacillati; phylum Actinomycetota; class Actinomycetes; order Kitasatosporales; family Streptomycetaceae; genus Streptomyces; species Streptomyces hazeniae. Next base: position 65,892 of record NZ_JAVREQ010000023.1, on the reverse strand, counting down.
CTTCTGCGACATGACGCAGAGCCGCATCGCCGAGGAACTGGGCATCTCCCAGATGCACGTCTCCCGGCTCATCCACCGCACCTGCGAACGCATACACCAGAAGGTCGACGCCGAACGCCGGAGGGAGCGCACCCCCGCGTCCGCGGGCTGACCCGGGCCCGGCCGGGGGTGGAACCGAGACGGAAAGCGAGGGAGAGCGCCTCATGAACGCGGTCCCAGCACGTTCCAGCGAGGGGCACACGGTCGTCGTCGTCGGCGCGACGGGCAACCTGGGCACCAGCATCGTCCGCGCCGCGGCGGAGGACGAGCGGGTGGCGCAGGTGATCGGCGTCGCCCGCCGGCTGCCGCACTGGAACCCGCCCAGGACACGGTGGCTGAGCTGCGACATCACCCGCGAGGACGCCGAGCCGGAGCTGGCCGAGGTGTTCCGCTCCGCGGACGTCGTGGTCCACCTCGCCTGGCTCTTCCAGCCGACCCATCGGCCCGCCCTGACGTGGCGCACCAACGTCCTGGGCGCGATGCGCGTCTTCCGCGCAGCCGCCGAGGTCGGCGTGTCCGGGCTGGTGTACGCCTCGTCCGTGGGCGCGTACTCGCCGCGGCCCGCGCACGACCCGCTGCGCCGGGTGGACGAGTCGTGGCCCACGCACGGCTGGCCCGAGGCCGCGTACACACGCGAGAAGGCCTACCTGGAGCGCTACCTGGACGCCTACGAGCAGAAGTTCCCGTGGATCCGCGTGGTGCGGATGCGGCCCGCGTTCCTCTTCAAGCAGGAGTCCGCCTCCGAGCAGCGCCGCCTGTTCGCCGGACCGCTGCTGCCGAACCTCCTGGTGCGCAGCGGGAACGTGCCGGTGGTACCGGACGTCAGCGGGCTCAGCATGCAGTTCCTGCACACCGACGACGCCGCCGACGCGTTCCTGGACGCCATCACGAGCACCGTGCGCGGACCGTACAACCTCGCCTCCGAGCCGGTCATCGACGCGAAGGTGCTGGCCCGGACGCTGAACGGGCGCATCGTGCGCATCCCCGCCGGCGCCGTGCGGACGGCGATCCGCGCGGCCTGGCTCACCCGCCTGCTCCCCGCCTCCCCACAGCTCTTCGACGCCGCTCTGCAACTGCCGCTGATGGACTGGGGCCGGGCCCACGAGGACTTCGGCTGGACCCCGCAGCGCACCAGCACCGAGGCGCTGCAGGAGTTCCTCCTGGGCCTGCGGACCAGCAGCGGCATGAACACCCCGCCGTTGACGTCGCGGCTGCCCCGCGGGGGCCGGGCCCGCGAGCTGGCCACCCGCTTCGCGGCCAGGCCCTGAACACCGTTTCGGCGGGGAAGCCGGAGGTACCCGATCCCGGTGTTCCTGCTGAAGCCTCCTGGGGTCTACCGGCCCCAGGGCGACTCCTTCCTCCTGCGAGACGCGCTGCTCGCCGCGCCGCCACCGGCCGGCGGGCGCGTGCTGGACCTGGGCACGGGTACCGGCATGCTCGCGCTGGCGGCGGCCGGAACGGGAGCGTCGCGGGTGTGGGCGGTGGACAGCTCCTACCGCGCGGTGCTGACAGCCCGGTGCAACGCCCTCCTGCGAGGCCTGCGGGTCCGTGTCATACGCGGCGACCTGCGTCGTCGCCTTCCGGCAGGGCCGTTCGACCTGGTGACGGCGAACCCGCCCTACGTGCCGTGCGCCGACGCGGGCGAGGCGTCCGGCCGGGCGCGGGCGTGGGACGCAGGGCTCGACGGCAGGCGCTACCTGGACCCGCTGTGCCGCCGGGCGCCCGCGTTGCTGGCCCCGGGCGGCAGTCTGCTGCTGGTGCACTCCGTGCTGTGCAGCCTGCCGACGACGGTGCGCCTGCTCCGCGAGGGCGGCCTGGGGGCCTCGGTGGTCGCCCGGCGACGGCAGCCCTTCGGCCCGGTGCTCGGCTCCCGTGCCTCCTGGCTGGAGGAACGCGGCCTCATCGCGCCCGGCCAGACGCAGGAGGAACTGGTGGTGATCCGTGCCCGGCGCGTCGCCGGATGAGCCGGCAGGCACCGACGGCCGGCGGGCGGGCGCCGAGCAACCGGAGACCGGTCCCCCGCCTTCGCGGAGGGACGCCCGCCGGGTCGTCGTCGACCCCGGCGGGCCGGTGCTGGTCGAAGGCCCCGTGGAGATCGAGCTGCCGGACGGTCGCACCGTTCGCTCCGACCGGTTCATGGTCGCCGTGTGCGCCTGCCGCCGCAGCCGCTCCTACCCCTGGTGCGACACCAGTCACCGTAGGCGTACCTCGGAGGCCCGCAGCAGCCGCGGCGGGGCGGCGCCCGGGCAGGGCCGGGAGGGACGGCGCTGACCGCGCCGCCTCACCCCGGCGGCCGGCGCAGCGACGACGTGCCGCGTTCCCACGCGCCCAGCAGGTGCGCCGCCAGGTCGTCCTCCACCAGCGCCGTCGCCTGCATACCGAGCACCAGTCCGCCGGCGAGCGACGGTTCACGGGCCAGCAGGTCCGCCACCACCTCGTGTCGCATCACCTGCTCGTGCACCGCGTCCGCCTCGATGTGCTCGGCGTAGAAGTGCACGCAGGCGGGCGCGGCACCCATCCGATCCAGGGCCCGCACCATGCGGCGGGCGCTCGGCGCCGTGGTGATCTCGGCCGCAGCGAAGTGCCCCACCAGGGCACCGCGCAGACCGCGGTGCAGTCCGAACAGCGACATCATGTTGACCACCGCGAGTGCCTCCGCGGGCACCGCGTGCAGATAGTGCAGGTAGCCGTCGTCCAGCCCGGCACCGGCCATCAGGTCCGCGTAGAGGCGGGAGTGCATCCGGTCGCCGCGCCCGCCGCCGAACTCGTCGAACTCCACGGCGACCAGGCCGGCTTTGGCACGGCCCTCCAGGCGAGGCACGGCCCAGGCGTGCGGGTCGGCTTCCTTCAGATGGTAGACGGAGCGGTGCACCAAGAACTCCCGCATCTGCGGCCAGGTGCCGTGCTCCGCGAGGTGGTGCGAGACGCCGGAGCCGTGCTGCGGTTCCACCAGCAGGGCGTCCAGCTCGGCATCGACCGCGGCCGCGTCCTCGCCGCCCGCGGCGCGACCGCGCAGCGCGTCCAGGAAGAGGCGCTCCAGGCGGGCCCGGAAGCCCAGCAGGCCGGGGTCCCACTCCCAACCGTCGTCCACCCCGCGCCAACCGCGGTAGTGCAGTTCGTACGCCGTCTGCAGGGCCAGGTGCAGGTCCTCGCCGAACGGGTCGGTGTCCGCGCCGGTGGGAGAGGGCCAGTGGCGCACCGTGCCCGGTGGCTGCCGCAGTGCCGCCAGGACGGCGTCCGACAGTGGGCCGCGCGGACCCGGCAAACCGGCCGGGCCGTCCCGCCGGGCCCGCGCTCCTGCCGTCCCGTTCGCCGTGCTCGCTCCCGTCCTCGAGGTGGCCGTCATGGCGGATGCTCCTCTCCCCGTGCACCCACCGGTGCGGGCGCGGAGGGGTCGGTGTCGTGGTCGTCCGCGGGTGCCGGCGCGCCCGCGGCTGGACGCAGAGCGTCCGCGGCCAGCGCACGCACGGCCGCGGCCGGGTCGTCCGGGCCCGCCGCCCGCTGCCGCTCGGCTCCCGTGCCGACGGCCGCCAGCCGGGCCAGGACCACCTGCACGAGGCCCAGGTCGCCGGCCGACTCCAGAGCGGGCCGCGTCCGGCGCAGCAGCGACCGCACCATCGACGTGGCGGGCACCAGGAGTCCCCGCCACGGGTCCACGGCCGGGCCGCGCAGGCCGTACCGGGCCGCCGACCACACCGCGGCCGCCGCGACCTGCTCGCCGACCGCGTGTTCGCCGTCCGTCCGCCGGTCGGCTTCGCGGCCCGCCGTGAGGTCGTCCAGCGCGGTATGCACCAGTGCGCGCGACAACGCGGCCTGGAGCAGCGCCTCGTCGACGGTGGCCGCCGCGTCGGCCGTGCGGAACTCGACGGTGGGGAATCGCAGCGAGGGCCGGGCGAGCCAGAACGTCATCTGCGGGTCGGCCAGCACTCCGCAGTCGACGAGGCGGGCGACCTCCGCCTCCTGCGCGGCCGCCGACGTGAACACCGGCGGCACCCCGGAGCCGGGGAAGGCCCGCTGCTCCAGCATGCGCCGACTCGCATAGCCGGTGTCCCGCCCGTAGCGGTAGGGGGAATTCACGGACAGCGCGAGCAGGGTGGGCAGCCAGGGACGCAGGTGGTTCACCACGGCCACCGCTGTGTCGCGGTCCGGGATTCCCACGTGCACGTGGCAGCCGCACACCTGGTAGTCGGCCACCACGTCGGCGTAGAGCGCGGTGATCTGTTCGAAACGCTCGCCCCGCGTCGCCGGCACCCGGCCGGTGGAGAGCGGCGGGGTGGCCGACGGCAGCAGCAGCGCACCGCCGGCGTGCGCCGCTCCGGCCAGCGCCCGGCGCCCGTGGGCCAACTGGGCGCCCAGTTCGGCGAGTCCGGTGCAGACCCCGGACGCCCCCTCGACCTGGCTGGTCAGAAGTTCCGGCTTGTAGACGGTACGGTCGTCCGCCGCGCGGTCCTGTTCCGCGCGCTCCAGCACCCGGCCGGCGCACGGCACGGGCGTTCCGTCGGCGGGGTGGACGAGGAGGAACTCCTCCTCCACGCCGAGGGTGCGCACGGGGGTCGGGGTCGCCGTCACGGCCTACTCCGCGAGTTGCGGGAGCACCTTGGTGCGGTAGAAGTCGAAGAAGCCGCGCAGGTCGTGACCGATCTGGTTCACGTGCACCGCCCCGAACCCGGCTTCCCGGTAGGCGGCGAGCGCCCGCACGTGCTCGTCCGGGTCGTCGCCGAGCGGCATCCCCGAATCGCGTACCTGTGCCTCGGTGACGAGCTGCCCGGCCTGCGTGAAGTGTGCCGGGGTGGGCAGCACTTGCCCCAGTTCGCCGGGCAGGAACATGTTCGCCCACCGTTCCCGCACGGTGGCGGCGGCACGGTCGCGGTCGGCGTCGTAGCAGACCTTGGTGCCGCCGACGGCCGGCCTCTGTCCGCCGCCGCCCCGGCGGAAGCGTGCCACGGCCTCCGCGTCGGGTTCCATGGTGAGGAAACCGTCGCCGATCCGCATTGCCAGCTCCTCCGCCGCCGGCCCGAAGGCGGACACGTCGATCGGTACGGCCTGTTCCGGCACGTCGTACAGACGGGCGTTCTCCACCGTGTAGTGCTTGCCGTAGTGGCTGACCTGCGTGCCGGTCATGAGCTGCCGGATGACGCCGACGGCCTCCTCCAGCATCTCCAGTCGGACCGACGCCTCCGGCCACACCGTTCCCAGCACGTGCTCGTTCAGCGCCTCACCGCTGCCGACACCGAGCCGGAAGCGGTTCTCTCCCAGCAGCACGGCCGACGTGGCCGCCGCCTGCGCCACCACCACCGGATGGGTGCGCACGGTGGGGCAGGTGACGGCCGTCTGCACGGGCAGCGAGGTGGCCTCGGCCAGCGCGCCGATCACCGACCAGACGAAGGGGGAGTGGCCCTGCACGTCGGTCCACGGGTGGAAGTGGTCGGAGATCCACAGTGAGGTGAACCCGGCCTGCTCGGCCATCCTGGCCTGTTCCAGCAGCTCCCGCGGCCCGTGGTCCTCGCAGGCGAGGAAGTAGCCGTACGTCATGTCGCGCGCCGTCGCGATCGCCTCACTCATGGCAGCCGGGTAACCGTGGGCGGGAGCCGGAAAACCGGCTTTCGCCCAGGGACGTCGGGCCGCCGTCAGCCGGTCGGCTCCACCCGGTCGCGCGGGGACAGCCCGCGGCCCCGCCCGCCGCCGAGGGGGCGGAGAGCCGCTGCGGTCGCCGGGCAGGTGGCCGGGGCTGCGCAGGACCGGCCCGGTGCGCATGCTCGGCTGGGTGGCGGCGTCAGGACCGCCGGTCACCCTCGGGCCGGCCGGACTCCCTCGGCGTCCCGCGCGGCGGCGCAGCGCCACCGGAGGAGGGCTCACGGCCTGCCTCCAGCTGCGCCAGCCGTGCCGTCAGGAGGTCCAGTACGGGTGCACGCGACGCGTGTCCGCGTTCGTACGCCAGCAGCCGCTCGAGGTCCGCGGCGGAGAGCGAGCGGGCGCGGTGCGCGATGTCGCCGAGGGAGAGGGCGGGATAGTCCGGCGTGGGAGGACGACCGGACGAGGTCTGGTCGGTCATGTCTGCCGGGTCACCGACGGCGGTGGGCCGAAACCCGCACGGTCGGCCGCCGGCGGCGCCGCGGCGGTCCGTCCTCAGCGGGCGGGGCCCGGCTCCTCGCGCACCACCTCGGACGGGTTCTTGTCGGCGCGCAGACCGACGAACCGCGGGTGCCGCAGCATCCCGTCCCGTGTCCACTCCGTGAACGCCACCTGAGCGACCAGCTCCGGCTCCACCCAGTGCGCCCCGCGCTCGCCCACCGCGTCGGCGAACGGCGAACGCGAACGAGTCAGACCGTCCAGCCGTGCCCGCAGCGAGGCCAGTGCCGCCCGGTCCCAGCCGGTGCCGACCTTCCCCGCGTAGCGCAGCCGACCCTCCGCGTGGTAGCCCAGCAGCAGCGCGCCGAAGCCGACACGGCCGCCCGACGGCTCGGTGAATCCGCCCACCACGAACTCCTGCCCCCGGCTGCACTTCAGCTTCAGCCAGTCGGGCGAACGCCGGCCCACCTGGTAGCGGCCCTGCGCGCGCTTGGCGACCAGCCCCTCCCAGCCCCAGCCGCACGCCCGGTCCAGCAGCTCCTGCCCGCCCGCGTTGCGATGCGGGGTCTGCCGCAGCGGCGGCCCGAAGACGAACGCCCGCCGCAGCAGCGCCTTCCGCGCGCGCAGCGGCAGCCCGGTGGTGCGCACGCCGTCCAGCGCCAGCAGGTCGAACAGGCAGTACGTCACCTCGACACCGGTCGCACGGGCACGCCGCGGGTCGCTGATCTGCATGCGCCGCTGCAGCCGCGCGAAGTCCGTTCGCCGGCCGGTGAACGCGACGATCTCGCCGTCGATGCTGAAGTCCTCGCAGTCCTGCTCCTCCAGGGCCTCCACCAGCTCCGGGTACGTACGGTTCATCACCTGGCCGGTGCGGGACAGCAGCCGCACTCGGCCGTGCTCGCGCACCGCGACGGCCCGCACTCCGTCCAGCTTCCGCTCGAAGATCCATCCCGCGCCGAAGTCGCGGCGATCGCTGGACCGCGCCAGCATGGGAGCGGCGGGCGGTCCACCGTCCGCCAGCGGCGCCAGCAGCCGCCGCTGGTCGGCCGGCAGCAACTCCAGCAGGCCGGTACGGCCCATCGTCCACCTCCCGGTGTGCCCCTCCACTGTGCCCCGGGGCGGGTCGGCCCGCACACGGCCGCATCGTGCCCGTCCGGCGGGGTACCGCGTTCCGGCGGAGAGTCACATCCGTGCCGGAACGCCGGACATCCCGTCGGAGCGAGAGGATTCATGACCGAGCAGACCACCCCCCGGCACGGGCCGGGCAGCACGTGGGGCGATCACCGGACACGCACTGCGGCCTGGGCGTCCCGCGCCGTGACGTCGGCCGGGCCCGAGCGGGACAGCGTGGTGATCGTCCTGAAGTGCACGCTGGCAGCCTGGCTGGCGTGGCTGGTCTCCTACGACCTGATGGGGGCGGAGACGGCGGCCTTCGCGCCGTTCTCGGCCGTGCTGATGATGCAGGTCACCGTCTACCAATCGGTGGTGCAGTCGCTGCGCTACGTCGCGGCAGTCGGCGCCGGGGTGGCACTTCAGGCGCTGTTGGGCTTCTTCATCGGCCCCGACCTGCTCACCTTCGCCGTCGTCTCCCTGACGGCGCTGGCCATCGGCCGCTGGCCCGCGCTGGGTGCGCAGGGCACCCAGGTGGCGACCGCGGCCTTCTTCGCCTTCTCCACCTACCTGGCCGCCACCACCGTCGGCGACCGGATCGCCCAGCTGGGTCAGCTCGTCGTGCTGGTGCTGATCGGCAGCGGCATCGGCGTCCTGGTGAACCTGCTGGTGCTGCCGCCGATGCGTTACCGCAGCGCGGAGTACGGGGTGCGCCGGGTGGCGGACGTCCTGGCCGCCACCTTGGAGGAGATCGGTCCAGCGCTGCGCCGGGACGAGTTGGACACCGACCGCAGCGGCCACTGGCGCGCGCAGGCAGCGGGCGTGGGGCGTACCGTCTCCCAAGCGCGTACGGGTCTGGACACCGCCCGGGAGAGCCGGCACTTCAACCTGCGCCGGCTGCTGCGACGCAACCGACAGTCCCACGGGTTCCGCGGCTACGAGTCGGTGCTGGACGCCCTGGAGCGGGTCCAGCACCAGCTGGCCTCCCTGGTCCGCGCGCTGGACCGGATCGCCGAGGCCGAGACGGGCCCCCGGCACCGCACGTTCCTGGGCAGGTACGCCGACTGCGCCGACGCGCTGGCCGCCCCCGCACGGCTGCTGGCCGGAGTGGAGGAGACCCGGCTCCCCGCGCAGATCCAGGAACTCCGCAGCCGGCTCCGTCAGGCCGAAACGGCGGCCGACCGGCTCGACGACGCCGCGGCGCACCTCGACATCTCGCTGGCCCGGGGCGGTGGTCCACCGTACGGGGTGCTGCTGCTCGAGGCGCACCGACTGCTGGAGGAGTTCCAGTACACGACCGAGGTGTTGGCCGACAGTCTCCCGGTGGCCGCCCGCCCCGGGCGCTGAGCGTGCGACGGCGCTCCGGCCGGACCATGCCTGCCCTGCCGGAGCGCCGTCGCGGTCGCTCCGACGTCAGCCGTCCTGCCGGGCCGCCGTCCGCTCCCGCTGCGGCACCACTGTGTATGCCGGATCCTCCGCGGAGGCGATGCCCGCCGCGAACACCCCGAAGCGGGTGCACGCCGAGCCGGCGAGCAGCGCCAGGCCACTCGCGCAGGCCGCCGCCCGGCTGCGGCCGCCGAACAGGGCGGAACCCGCGGCGCCCGCCGTGGTCAGCACCCGTGCCGCCCTGATCAGCCGCCCGGCGCGGCCGGTGTGCCAGGTCTCGGCCACCATGCCCAGGCTCCGGTCCGCGGCCTTCTCTGCAGCGGCGTCGGCCGCGGCGGCCAGCACCGCCGCGCAGCGTGCCGGGCCGTTCTCCCGCACCGGGCCTGCGGCCAGCGCCATTCCCGAGGCAGCCGCGGTGGCCGATGCGCAGAAGAGGTAGGGCAGTTCGCGGTAGGCGTCGTGCCAGGCCGGCACGGCCGTGTCCGCGGCGAGCACCGCCGTGTACGCGGCCACCGCCGGGCCCAGCAGCGCCGCGGCACCCGTCGCCGCCGCCCCGGTCCTCGGCAGCCGGCCGGTGAGCGCGCTGACCGCTGCGCCCCCGGCCAGCGGCCCGTATCCGGCGAGCAGCCAGGAGCCCACGCTCATCGGCGAGGTCGGCTTCATCACGCGCAACATGTTGCCGAAGCGGGCCGGTCGGCCCAGGTCGTGGATGAGCGCCGCAGTCGCCAGCGAGACCGCTCCGAGCGACGAGCACTTGAGCGCCGTGGCGGTGCTCGTGCGGCCGGTGGCGTGGGCACCGGCGGCCAGCACCGAGCCGGCGCCCGCGAGCCCGCCGAGGAAGAAGTAGCCGGCGATGTCCCGGGCCTGCCAGGCCGGCGCCTTGATCACCGGCCTGCCGTAGTAGTCGCGGAACTCCGCGCGCGGCACCATCGAACGTTCCCCACGCCCCTTCGCGCCGCGGCGGAGCCTGCGCTCGCCGCCGCCGCGCAGCACCTGTGGAACAGCCTCCCGGCCGGTAGGGGCTGACGTGTCCGCCCCTACGTCCCCGCGCGGGGTGTCCTCGCCGCTCATCGGCTTCCCCTCCCTCGGGCGTTCCGCGCCAGCGCCGGCAGCGCGAACGACGCCAGCAGGCCGCCGGCCAGCGACAGCGCGGCGGCGCCGGCGTGCTTCCACATCGCCGGCAGGTCCCGGGTGGTCACCACCGGGTCCGGTGGCAGCCCGTACACCTCCGGCTCGTCCAGCAGCAGGAAGAACGCGCCGTCGCCGCCGACCCCGTCCTCCGGGTCGTGTCCGTACAGGCGGGCGTCGGCGATTCCCGCCTCGTGCAGCTGGTCCACCCGCAGGGCGGCGCGTTCCCGCAGCTCGTCCAGTGGGCCGAACTGGATGGACTCCGTCGGGCAGGCCTTGGCGCAGGCCGGCTCCTGACCGGCACCCAGCCGGTCGTAGCACAGCGTGCACTTGAACGCCCGGCCGTCGGAAGGGCGTTGCTCGATCACGCCGTACGGGCAGGCCGGCACGCAGTAGCCGCAGCCGTTGCAGATGTCCTCCTGCACCACGACCGTGCCGAACTCGGTGCGGAACAGCGAGCCGGTCGGGCACACGTCGAGGCAGGCGGCGTGCGTGCAGTGCTTGCAGACGTCGGACGACATCAGCCAGCGCATGCCGCCCTGCTCACCGGACGCCTGCCCGGTGGTGTCCCTGCCCGTGGCGCCGTCACCGCCCGCCAGGGGCAGTTCGGTGCGGCCCTCCGGCGCGGGGACCGGGAGCGCCGGCCCGTCCTGCTCGATGAAGGCGACGTGCCGCCAGGTGGAGGCGCCCAACTCCTGCGTGTTGTCGTAGGACATGCCGCTCAGCGACAGGCCGTCCTCCGGGAGGGCGTTCCATTCCTTGCACGCCACCTCGCACGCCTTGCAGCCGATGCAGACGGAGGTGTCGGTGAAGAAGCCCACGCGCTCCGGGGCGCCGACGTGGCCGGCGTCCCCCGCCGGGTCGGGCTCCGGCCCGCTGAGGAGATGGTCGGTCATCGGATCACGCCTCCCTGCCCGTCCGTTCGCTGACTCCGGCACGCTCCCGGTACGCGGCGACGAGCTGCCGCAGCGCCGGGCCGCGCGGACGCCGGCCCGGCCGGATGTCCGCGGTGAGCGCCTTGTCCTCCTGAATGTGCGCGTTGGGGTCCAGCGAGATGCTCACCAGTTCGTTGGCCGCGTCACCGGTGACCACGCCGTTCGGCCCCCAGTGGAACGGCAGGCCGATCTGGTGCACGGTGCGGCCGTGCACGGTCAGCGGCCTGATCCGGTCCGTGACCAGCACCCGCGCCTCCACCGCGTTCCGCGCCGTGACGACCGTCGCCCAGCCGCCGTTCTCCAGCCCCCGCTCGGCGGCCAGCGCGGGGGACACCTCGCAGAAGAACTCGGGCTGGAGTTCCCCCAGGTAGGACGACCAGCGGCTCATGCCGCCCGCGGTGAAGTGCTCGGTGAGCCGGTGGGTGGTCACCACGTACGGGAAGACCTCCATGCCGGGGTCGCCGCCGCTGGGGTGGTAGCGGTTGCCCTCGTGCGGGTGCAGCTGCCGGGCGGGGGAGCGGGCGTGCCGCGGGTAGAGCGCGTTGGGGAACGGTGAGTCCTGTGGCTCGTAGTGCGTGGGCAGCGGGCCGTCGACCAGGCCGGCGGGCGTGTACAGCCACCCCTTGCCGTCCGCCTGCATGACGAACGGGTCGTCGCCGCGCAGTGCCGCCACGCCTTCGGTCCCCTCGGGCGGCACGTGGTCCGGTGCCAGGTCGGGCACGAAGTCCGGAACGTCGTGGCCGGTCCACTTCCCTGACGCGCCGTCCCACCACACGTACGCCTTCCGCTCGCTCCACGGTGTGCCGTCCGGCGCTGCGGAGGCGCGGTTGTAGAGGATGCGGCGGTTCGCCGGCCACGACCACGCCCACTCGTGCGCCGTCCAGTTCTGCTCGGTGTGCGGCTTCTTCCGCGCCGCCTGGTTGACGCCGTCGGCGAACACGCCGCAGTAGATCCAGCAACCGCATGTGGTGGAGCCGTCGTCCCGCAACTGGGTGTAGGCGCTCAGTGGTGCCCCGTCCGGGCCGCGGCCGTTGATCTCGGCCAGCACGCTCGCGGCGACGGGCTCCGCCAGCTCCCCCTCCACCGGATAGTCCCAGGTCAGGTCTTGCACCGGTCGGTCCATGGCGTCGGTGGAGCCGGTCAGCTTCGCTTTGATGCGACGCCCCAAGTGGTACATGAACCACAGGTCGCTGCGCGCGTCGCCGCCCGGTTCGACGGCCGCCTCGTGCCACTGCAGCCAGCGGTTGGTGTTGGTGAAGGAGCCCGACTTCTCGGTGTGTGCGGCGGCGGGGAAGAAGAACACCTCGGTGCCGACGTCCTCGGTCCGCAGCTCGCCCGACTCGATCTCCGGCCCGTCCTGCCACCAGGTGGCCGACTCGATCAGCGAGAAGTCCCGTACGACCAGCCACTCCAGGTTCGCCATGCCCAGCCGCTGCAGCCGCGTGTTGGCAGATCCCACCGCCGGGTTCTGGCCCATGAGGAAGTAGCCCTTGCACACGCCCTCGAGCTGCGCCATCACCGTGTCGTACGTGCTGTGTGAGCCGGTCAGCCGCGGCAGGTGGTCGAAGCAGAAGTCGTTGCCGGGGGCCGCCGCGTCGCCGTAGTACGCCTTCAGCAGGCTGACGAAATAGGCGCGCATCTCGCCCCAGTAGCCCTTGCGGGTCCTGCTGGCGGCGATGAAGTCGTCGAACCGCTGGTGGGCGTGCGCGTGCGGCATCGGGAGGTAGCCGGGCAGCAGGTTGAACAGCGTCGGGATGTCGCTGGAGCCCTGGATGGACGCGTGCCCGCGCAGCGCCTGGATGCCGCCGCCGGGTCGGCCGATGTTGCCGAGCAGCAGCTGGAGCACACTTGCCGCCCGGATGTACTGGGAGCCGACCGTGTGCTGGGTCCAGCCGACCGCGTAGGCGAACGCGCTGGTGCGTTCCCGGCCCGAGTTGGAGGTCAGCGCGTCGCACACCTCGCGGAAGGTCTCCTGCGGCACGCCGCAGATCCGTTCCACCGTCTCCGGCGTGTAGCGGGAGTAGTGCCGCCTGAGGATCTGGTACACGCATCGTGGGTGCTGGAGAGTCCCGTCGCGTTCGGGTTCGGGGCGAGTCTGTGCGCCGCCGGAGCCGTGCGCCTCGGAACCGCCCGCCGCGTGCACCCGTTCCTCGTACAGCGTGTCGCGCTTTCCGGCACCCGCCTGCACATGTGTCCCGGCGTACTGCCAAGTGCTCACGTCGTACGTGCCGGTTTCCTCGTCCAGTCCGGAGAAGACGCCGTCGAGATCTTCGGTGTCCTGGAAGTCCTCGCTCACCAGCGTCGCAGCGTTGGTGTAGTTCAGCACGTACTCGCGGAAGTCCTTCTCCTCCTCCAGCACGTGGTGGATGATCCCGCCGAGGAACGCGATGTCCGTCCCGGCCCGGATCGGCACGTGCAGGTCGGCGGCGGCGCTGGTACGCGTGAACCGGGGGTCGACGTGGATGATCTTCGCGCCGCGCGCCTTGGCCTCCATCACCCACTGGAAACCCACCGGATGGGCTTCGGCGTAGTTGGAACCCTGGATGACGATGCAGTCGGCGTGCTGCAGGTCCTGCATGAAGGTCGTCGCGCCGCCGCGGCCGAACGACGTCCCGAGTCCGGCTACCGTCGCGCTGTGACACACCCGCGCCTGGTTCTCCACCTGCACCACGCCGAGGCCGGTGAAGAGCTTCTTGATCAGGTAGTTCTCCTCGTTGTCGAGAGTGGCCCCGCCCAGGCTGGCGATGCCCAGGGTGCGAGCCGTCCGCAACCCGTCGCTCTCCCATTCCCAGGTGCGACGCCGGGTCTCGATCACCCGTTCGGCCACCATGTCCATGGCCGTCTCCAGGTCCAGCGGCTCCCATTCCGCTCCGTACGGTCGCCGGTAGAGCACCTGATGACCTCGGGCGTCGCCGGTGGTGAGCTGGAGCGTGGCCGATCCCTTGGGACAGAGCCGGCCGCGGCTGACCGGCGAGTCCGGGTCGCCCTCGATCTGGACGACCTTCTCGTCCTTGACGTACACCTGCTGTCCGCAGCCCACCGCGCAGTACGGGCACACGGACTGCACCACCCGGTCCGCCCCGTGCGTGCGGGGCCGCAGGTTCTCGGTGCGGGACGACGTCACCGCGCTGCCCCTCCCAAGTGGATCACCGCCGGTGAACTGCCGGTACACCGGCCAGCGACCGAGAATCTCGCGTACACCCATCACACGCCTCCAGCGGCGCACGCGGCACCGCTACGGGAACCCGACCCGGCACGCGGTGCCCGTCCTGCGAGGTTCTATTCCCCGGCCCTCCCGTCCTCCCCGGCCGCCGGCCCGCGCGAGCCGCGCTCTTCCCGCGGGCGGCCGAACGAGGTGCGCCGCGACAGCAGCCGCGACAGCACCACGTCCAGCCCTGCTACCAGCAAGTACGCCATCACCGTGCCCAGACCGGTCAGCGGCCGGGCCCACGGCTCAGGGAGGTGCGCGAGTCCGAAGGCCACGGACACCGCCACCGCGACGGAGACGAAGTCGAAACCGCCGCTGAGCGTCAGCACCTGGTCGCCCTCGTTCAGCGGGCTGCGTCGGAAACGTCCCAGAAAGCAGACGCTGAGCAGCACGAAGGCCCCGGCGGCGCCCAGTGCGAACAACACCGTCTCCAGCGCGCCGCCCGGCCCGCGCAGCGCGGAGGCCAGCCCGTAGGCCGCAGTGATCGAGAGGGAGAAGCCGTACGCCGTCGCGTTGTCCCGCAGCGCGGTCCGCACTCCCCACCCCTAGGCGTGGAGCTGTCCGACCGCCGCCCGTGATGTCTGCCGCTCAGGTGGCGGCGTGGCGGACTCGGGCATGGTGTCAGCCTCCCACGTGCCCCTGCTGGGGCGCCCGAAGTGCGAGGTCATGTCGCCGCGCGGTTCGGAGGGCGGATACGGTATGCCGAAGCAGGCGCGGCGGACGGCCGCACGGGGCGAACGTGGAGCGAACGAGAACGTGGTGAAAGACGACAACCCGCACCCGGTGATGCGGGGGATACTGATCCTCCTGGGCGGACTGCTGGTCGCGGTGGGGGTGGCGCTGCTGGTGCTCCCCGGACCGGGTCTGCTGCTGGTCTTCGCCGGCATGGTGCTGTTGGCCCGCGCCATCCCGGCACTTCACCGGCACGTGGCCCCAGTCCGCGCTCGCGCGATGCAGGCGGCCGAGGACAGCGTCTCTTCGAAGTGGCGCATCGCCGGCTCCGTCGTAGTGGGTCTCGGCCTTCTCGGCGGCGGCGTGGCCTGGGCCCTGGTGGAACGGCTGCCCTACAGCGGCTGGAGCACGGGCGGCAGCCTGATCGTCTCCGGCATCGTGCTGTTCGTGCTGCTGGTCTGGAGCCACCGCCGGCTGCGCGCCGAGCGGGCCGCGGCGGCCCCGGTCGTCGGCGGCGCACCCGGAACGAAGCCGCCCACAGGCGCGTAGGGGAGCCTTCGGCCGCCGTCGGTGCAGCGGCGCACGCACGCATCCCCGCGTCGCCGCCGAGCAGGACCCCCACGGCACGGCCCGCACCGAACGGTGCGGGCCGTGCCGTGCGTCCCGGAGGCGAGGTTCGCGACCGCCGCGCGGTCAGGCGACGGACAGCGCGTCGATCAGTTCCCCCACCTCGGGGTCGGGCAGTGCACGGGCGACGTCCGCCTGGGCGACCATCCCGACCAGGGTGTGGCCGTCGATGACGGGGAGCCGGCGCACCTTGTGCTCGGCCATGGTGGCCATGATCTCCTGCACCTCGTCGTCCGCACCGATGGTCACGGCCTCGCCCTGGGCCAGCTCGCCCGCCCGGGTGGCGTCCGGGTCCTTTCCGGAGCCCAGCACGCGGACCGCGATGTCCCGGTCCGTGAGCACGCCCTTCAGCCGGTCGTCCGTGCCGCAGATGGGCAGTGCGCCCACGTCGAGCTTCTTCATCTTGCGCGCCGCGGCCAGAACGGTCTCGTCGCTGCGGACGCACTCGGCACCCGGAGTCATGATGTCGCGGGCGGTGGTCATCGTCTCTCCTGTTCGTCGATTTCTGCTTCTGGGTTGTCCTGCACGTCACCGGGCGGGCGGCCTCAGGTGTGCCCGGGGCCGCCGCTGTGGAAGCCTCCGCTGCTCCCGGGGTCCCAGCGCCTGCGCTTGACCTCGCCCTCCTCCTCGGACTCCGACACCGTGTAGCCGCTGTCGGAGACCTCGTACGGGTACCTGCGCCGTCCGTCGCGCGGCATCTCCGACGGGCCGGCCCGCCCCTCCTGGTAACCCTTCGGGGCGCCCGGGGCGGGGGTGCCGGCCTCGGAGGCACGGGAGTCGCCCCGTCGGCGCTGCCGCATGCCGATGCCCACCAGCAGGATCAGGGCGCCCACCACGAGCAGCCCGATCACCAGAGGTGCGATGCCGATGAGGTGGTCGCGTCCCAGCTCCGCCAGCTGCGCGTCCATGCCCTGTGCGTACATGGCCACCGGGTTCCACGACTTCGGCGCCTTACGCGCGACGATTCGGGCCGGTCACCGGGACGGATACCGTGCCGGCCGCCGGGCGCGGAAGTCGCGGCCGCGTTCGGCGGCCAGCTCCCGGCCCCGCCCCAGGCACCACGACCACCAGTGGTCCAGCAGCCGCGGTGTGACGTCCTCCGGGTGCAGTACCGCCGGCCATCGGCACACGCGGGCCTGCGCCGACACCGTCGCGCCGCCGTCGACCGGGTCGACGGCGAGCGCGGGCACGCCGGACCGCAGGGCGAGCACCAGGCCGTGCAGCCGATCCGTGACCACCACGTCCAGGCGTTCCAGCACCGACAGGTACTGCCCGCAGGTGGCGCTGCGCCGCCAGTCGTGGGCGTCCAGCCGTGTGTCGAGTTCCAGGCGTGCGCAGTTCTTGCCGCACATCCACGACGTGAGCGCCTCCGCCACCGCGTCGTCCCGCACCCCCGCGCCGCGCTCCCGGCGCCCTCCGGCGAGAACCACCCCGGCCACCGGCACCGGCTCCTCCGCCGGCGCGGACGCGGCCAGGTCGACGCGGCCGCGCAGGGTCCCCGGCCCGTCCCGGCTCATCACCCGGTGGAAGCCGCTCAGCGCCGGATCGGCCGGGTCCACGGTGGAGACGCCCAGCGCGACCCGGAAGCAGTGCGCGAACCGCTCGTGCAGGGCGGCGATCTGCTTTCCGGCCACCGGCCCGCACACGAACAGCAGGCGGCTGTAGTGCTGCGGGTCGGCGTCCTCCAGCGACACCGCCTGCGAGCGGAAGCCAGGACTCCACGCCACGTCGTAGGAGGCGCCCGCCAGGTCCAGCCGCGCCTCCACGTGACGCAGTGCCAGTACGTCACCCGCCGTGGCCTCGCCCCGCGGGAAGCTGAACCATCCGGTGACCAGCGTCCTTCCGCCGCTCACCGGAGGATCGCCCGAGCCAGGGAGCCGACGGCGGACGGGTCCGGCGCGCGGCGCGGACCGGGGTCCGGGTTCTGCTCGCTCATGAGGGCCGGGTACGCACCTGGCCGCACCTCAAACGGCCGGACGCCGTCCCGACGCCCCCACGCTCACCCGTGGGACGGGGGCGGGAGTCGGGGGAGACGAGGATCACCCCGAGGCACGGAGTCGCGCACCGGCACCTGGGTACTCGCCCCGCCGTGAGCCACGACGAAGATCAGCAGATGACCCCCGACCTGCCCCCGCCCGTCGAGGCGCCCGAGCTGTGGCGCCCGGAGGACGGCGACGACGACGAGGAGACCGGCGGCACGACGCCGCCGGACCCGGAGCACGGGCCCGGCGACGACACCGGCACCGGCGAACCTCCGGACTGACCTCGGGACTGGGCGCGCGGGCCCGCCCCTCGGCGGCCCGCCCTGCGTCAGCCCGTCGCCCCGTCTGCCCGTCGGCTCGTCAGCCCGTCGGCACGCAGAGCACCGGCACGTCCGACAGGTGCAGCAGCTTGTGCGGGGTGGAGCCGAGCAGCGCGCCGCGGATCGGGCTCTCGCCCCAGCTGCCCACCACGATGACGCGTGCCCCGTGCCGGCTCGCCGCTTCGATCAGCGCCTCCGCGGGCTTCTCGTCGATGATCTCCACGGCCGTGGGCACGCCCGCCGTCGCCGCGGTCTGCACCGCGTGGTCCAGCGCGGTGCGGCCCGCCTGCCGGAGCGCCTCGTGGTGGGTGCGGTACTCCTCGCCGGTGCCGCCCGGCGCGGCGGCGCCGTACACCAGCACCAGCAGTTCCCCGAAGGCGACCGACACCTCGATGGCGACCCGCAGCGCCCGTTCCGCCCCGGGCGACTCGTCGTATCCCAGCACCACCGTCATCGCGGCGGCTCCTTTCCCCGTCCGGTCCGATGGCCGTGGCCGGTTTCGCGGTGCGGCACCAGCGCCGGGTCCACCACGCCGGGGCGCTCCGCCCAGAACCGCGTCGCCTGCAGCCGCCACACCAGCATCAGCACCACGCCGGCCAGGGCGATGGCGATGCCGATGACCAGCGGCGGTCCGAGACCGAACCAGGACTCGCCGCTGTAGGAGTTCGCCGGATCGGACATGTCCCTCACCGATTCCACCAGCAGCCATGCGAGCAGCGCGGCGCCGACCAGCGGCCCGACGCCGATCAGCAGCAGGTTGCGGACGCTGCGCGTCAGCTCGCGCCGGTAGTACACCGCGCAGGCTACGCCGGTCAGCGCGTAGTAGAAGGCGATCAGCAGCGACAGCGCGGTGAGCGAGTCGAACAGGGCGTTGGCGCTGATCTGGTTGAGCACCAGGTACCAGACGATCGCGATCCCGGCGACCCACCAGGTGCTCACGTCGGGGGTGCGGAAGCGGGGGCTGATGTGTCCGTAGTGCCGGGGGACGGCCTGTCGGCGGGCCATCGACAGCGCGGTGCGCGAGGCCGGGATGATCGTCGTCTGGGTGGAGGCGATCGCGGACGTCGACACCGCCAGCAGCAGCACCCAGTCCCAGCCGCCGAGCACCTCGCCGGCCAGCAGGGCGAAGAGGAACTCCTCCTCGGCGGCGTTCTCCGACAAGAACGCCACGCCCGAGTAGGCGACCACCGCGAAGCCCACCGACACGTACGTCACCAGCAGCACGATCGTCGACCAGACGCCCGCCTTGCCGGGCGCGCTGACGGAGTCCTCGGTCTCCTCGGTGAGGTTGACCGCCGACTCCCAGCCCCAGTAGATGAACACCCCCAGCAGCAGCCCGCCGGTCAGTGCCGCACCGCCCTCACCGAACGGGTTGAGCCACTCGACCTCCGGTGTCGTCGAACCCAGCGTGCCGGTGTCGGCGTACACCCGGTAGATCGCGACGACGGCGAACACCAGCAGGAACGCGACCTGCGCGAGGATCAGCACGTTCTGCACCCGTGCAGAGGCCTCGGTGCCGATCACGCACACCGCCGTCATCACCAGGATCAGCAGCACGGCCAGCAGCTGCCGCCACAGATCGCTCTCGGCCAGGCTGTCCAGGCCGAAGGCGAGCAGCCCGAACGACACCGCCACGTCCGCCAGCGACCCGACGACCAGCACACCGGTCATCATGATCGCCCAGCCGCCCAGCCAGCCCGCCCACGGGCCCATGGCGCGGGTCACCCAGGAGAACGTGGTGCCGCAGTCCTGGTCGATGCGGTTGAGGAAGTAGAACGCCGACGCGATGAGCAGCATCGGCACGAACGACGCCAGCATCACGCCCGGCGCGTAGATGCCCACCAGGGCCACGACCGGCCCGATCACCGCCGCGATCGAATAGGCCGGGGAGGTCGAGTTCAGCCCGATGACCAGCGCGTCGACGAAGCCGATCGCGTTGGGTTTCAGGCTCGGACCGCCACCTTCGCCACGCCCGGGTCCGGTCCGTTCGTCCGCGATCCTGTCGGCCATGGTCCCTCGCTCTGTCGTGCGGCGGGGCGGTCGCCTGTCCCGGAGGGATTCTGCCCTCCCGCGTGCCCCGTGAACCTCACTGCTCCCGCATGCCCCAGGGGGAGCCGTACGCGGTGAGCTTGTCCAGGAAGGGGCGCGCGGGCAGCGCCTCGGGTCCCAGGACGCCTGCTCCCGTCCACACCCCCTCGGCCATCAGCTCCAGCGCCACCACGGGGTTGACGGCGGTCTGCCAGACGACGGCCTGCGAGCCGTACGTGCTCATCGACCACTGGTTGTCGACCACGTGGTACAGGTACACCTCGCGCGGGCGGCCGTCCCCGACGCCCTTCACCCAGGTGCCCGCGCACGTCTTGCCGTGCATGCGGTCACCCAGCGTCGCGGGGTCGGGGAGGCAGGCCGCCACCACGTCGCGCGGCGAGACCCGGGCCGTCCCGCCGCCCTCCGCCGCGACCGTCACCGGCTCGGTGCGGTCCAGGCCGATCAGGTGCAGCGTCCTGAGGGTGTCGATGAACTCCCGGCCCAGCCCGTACTTGAAGGTGACCCGCCGGGCCTTCACCCACCGGGGCACCAGCAGCACCTCCTCGTGCTCCACGTTGACGCATTCGACTTCGCCGATCCCCTCGGGGAAGTCGAACACCTCCGGATCGCTGAACGGCGGGGTGGTGAACCAGCCGCGCCCGTCCTCGTAGACCACCGGCGGATTCAGGCACTCCTCGATCGTGGTCCAGATGCTGAACGAGGGGGCGAAGTCGTATCCGTCGACGGCGAGGTTCGCGCCGTCCCGCACGCCGATCTCCTCGATCTCGTCGAACAGCTCGTCCGCGGCGTAGCGGGCGAACACGTCCGACAGGCCCGGCTCCACCCCCATGCCGACCAGCGCCAGCCGCTCCGCCCGCTCCCACGCGCCGGCCCGTTCGAACTGCGCGTCGCCCAGCTTCACCCCGCACTCCTCGTGCGGACGCTCCGGGTGCGGCCGGGACAGCGACATCGCCATGTCCAGGTAGTGCGCCCCCGCGTCCAGCGCCGCCCCGAACAGCGGCATGACGAACCGCGGGTCGGTCGCGTTGAGCAGCACGTCGCACCGGTGCCGCTCCAGCAGCGCCCGCACGGCCGCCTCGTCCGAGGCGTCCACGCGCTCCGCGGTGAACCGTCTCCCGGCCTCGCCCAGCGCCTCCACGGCCGCGTCGGCCCGCGCCGGGTCGTAGTCCGCCACCACCATGTGGTCGAAGAAGTCCCGCCGGGCGGCGATACGGGTGATCGCCGTACCCACGCCCCCGGCCCCCACGAGCAGCACCCGCACCTCGGCCTCACCTCTCCCGCCGGCTCGTCCGTCGTCCGGCGCGCTCGCCCGGCCGCCGTCGGCCGGTCCGCTTCCAACGTAGGCGCACCCGGCCGTTCCGTCCTGTTCGACGGACCATCGACAGAGCCGAGAGGACCAGCCATGGACGTCGCTCCCGCGAGGCGTCACCGGCACCGCCCGCCCGCCGCCGCCCCCGACTCCAGCAGCGACCGGTACAGCTCGACCGGGCCCTCGTGCAGCGCGCTGCACAGGTCCGCGTCGCCGCGCCGGCGCCGGGGCGGCGACGCGAACTCGTACAGCAGGCAGCACAGTTCGTCGTCCGGCTCGCCGGGCAACCCGGACCGGGTCGTCGCCGCCAGGCGCTCCCGCGGATCCTCCAGGTCCTCCGACGCCAGGCGGCGCAGCCGCGAGAAGCGCTCCACGGCGTCGGCGAGGACCTCCTGGAAGAGCTCGTCGAGCTCCCGGAAGTAGGAGGTCACCGAACCGGGCGCCATACCCGCGCTGTCGGCGACGTCCCGGATGCGTACGGATGCCGGCCCGTGTTCGACGATGACGCGGCGTGCAGCCGTCACCAGGTGGGCCCGCCGGGCCGTCTGGCTCCTGGCCGTGCGATGGCCGCCTCCTCGATGGGGCCCCGTGGACGGATGTCGCAGTGTCGTACGTTCCCGCGAGCCGGAGGCCGCGTCCCGCCGTGGCCGCGCGCACGACGCAGAGCGTGAGCCCGGCGTCAGGGCGGGCCGTCGCCCCCGTCGTCGGAGCGGAGAAGCTCCTCCAGGTCCGGGAGGCGTTCGAGCCCGCGCACCGGCTGCGCGGTGCGGTGGTTGCGGGCCAGGCGCTCGCGGTGGCGGTGCAGGAAGCGCCAGTAGCCGGCGGTGTACGGGCAGGCGTGTTCCCCGGTGCGGTCGCCCGGCCGGTAGGCGCACGGCCCGCACAGGTCGCTCATCCGGTCGATGTAGGCGCCGCCCGTCGTGTACGGCTTGGTCGTCATCCGCCCGCCGTCGGCGTACTGGGACATGCCGACCACGTTGGTGAGCATCACCCAGTCGTAGCCGTCGACGAAGCAGCGGTGGAACCAGTCGGTGACCTCGGCGGGGTGCCAGCCGCGCTGCAGGGCGTGGCTGCCCAGCACCATCAGGCGCGGGATGTGGTGCGTCCAGCCGGTGTCCCGCACCTGGGCGAGCACGGTCGACAGGCAGCGTGCGGTGACCGCGTCCGCGTCCAGTTCCCGGAACCACTCGGGCAGTCCGCGGCGGTGGCGCAGGGCGTTGCTGCGACGGTAGCCGGGGCCGAAGTGCCAGTACAGGTGCCACATGTACTCGCGCCAGCCCGCCACCTGGCGGACGTATCCCTCGACGCTGTTCAGCGGCGCGTCGCCCTCGCGCCAGGCCCGTTCGGCGCGTTCGACGCACTCGGCGGGGTCCAGCAGCCCCAGGTTGAGCGACGCCGAGAGCAGACTGTGGCTCATCACCGGGTCGGCAGCGAGCATCGCGTCCTCGTGGGCGCCGAACGCGGGCAGCCGGTGCGTGACGAAGCGGCGCAGCGCCGCCAGCGCCTCCCGCCGTGTCGCGGGAAAACGGCGCGGCCCGTCGCGGCCCACGAACGCGACCTCCCCGTCCCGCTCCCAGCGGTCCAGGTCCCGCCGCACCTCCGCGTCGATCCCGTCCTCGCGCGGCCGGTACGGGCGCGGCACGTCCAGCGTCGCGGCGCCCTTCGGCGGCGGTTCCCGGTTGTCGTGGTCCAGGTTCCACCGCCCGCCCGCCGGTTCCCCGCCGTCCATCAGCAGGTCGTGGCTGCGGCGGACACGGCGGTAGAAGTCCTCCATGCGCAGCGCGCGTCCCCCGCGGCCGTCCGCCCAGTCGGCGAACTCCCCGGGCGGCACCAGGAACCCGCGCGGCTCCAGCACCCGCACCCCGGGCAGCCGCTGCACGAACGCGAGCGCGGCGTGCGAGGTGGGATGGCACACGGTCACCTCGCCGCCGGTGCCGACGGCCTCCCGCAACCCGTCCCGGTACGTCTCCGCCCGCACGTAGCGCACCCGGTCGCCGAGTTCGGCCGCCCGGTGACGCATCGCGGACAGCACCAGATGCGCCTTGGCGCGGTGGAAGCGGCGGCGGCGGAAGACCGACCGGGCCTCGATCATCACCAGCGGGGCGTCCGGGTCCGGTCCGTCGCCGCCGGAGCGCAGGAAGTGCGGGCCGAGCTGGTCGCCGAACAGCCAGTGCGGGCGGGGGCTCACCGGCCCTCCCGCCCGGCACCGGCGGTCCGCGCGCCGCCGGCGGCCCGCTCGGCACCGGCGGTCCGGGCGTCCGCGACGACCTCCCGTGCCGACCGGGCGCCGGACGCCATGGCGCCCTGCACCGACCCCGTGGCGCGGTGGTCGCCGCAGACGTAGCGCCCCGGCCCCACCCGGCTCGGGCGGCTCAGCGGCCACGGCGGCACCATCGCGGGCAGCGCCCCGGGCACCGTACGGTCCGCCAGGTGCTCCCACGCGGAGGTGTCGGTGCCGTACGCGTCGGCCAGGTCGGCACGCACCTCCGCCTCCCGGCCCGGCCGCTCGCCGCCCAGCACCGAGGTGGCGATCAGCGCCCGCCCGTCCGGGGCGTAGCCGGCCGCCACCTCGCTCACCACGCAGGAGTTGAGGAACCGGCGGCGGCCGTCGATCAGGAGGGTCGGCTCGCGCAGCGGCGGTGCGGGCGCCACGTGGTAGTGGGTGGTCACGGTGCGGACCGGCGGGGTGTCCAGGCCGGGCAGCAGGTGTGCGGCGACCTCCGCGCCGGTGGCCACCACCACCGCGTCCGCGGCGAGTTCGCCGCCGTCGTCGAGCAGCACCCCGTCGTCCGTCAGCGCCGCCACCGGGGTGTTCAGCCGCAGGCACTCCTCGGGCAGCCGGCTCGCCAGCTGCGCGGGCACGGCGCCGATGCCGCTCCGCGGCAGGCACAGCGAGCCCCGCAGCATGCTGCGCCACACCAGGTGGAAGAACCGGCTGCTGGTCTCCAGCTCGTCCTCCAGGAACACCCCGGAGAGGAAGGGACGGAAGAACGTCTCCACGAGTGCGGCGGAGACGCCGGCCTGGGCGAGCGCGGTGACGGTGGTGCGTTCCGGGGCGTTGCGCAGCAGCCCGGCCGGGAGGACGGCGTCGCCCGCGCTGAGCGCGGCGACGGCGAGCAGGTCGCGCGCCGACATCAGCCGGCCCGGCAGCAGGTCGGCGGCGTCCCGCGGCCGCCGGGTGGGGTCGGTGAAGCGGCGCAGTCCGCCGTCCGCGGTGCGGATCAGCGCCCCGGGCGTGAAGGGGCACAGCTGGAGGTCGGCGAGCCGGAGGCGCCGCCGCACCTGCGGGTAGGAGGTGTTGAACACCTGGAAGCCGTGGTCGACGAGGAAGCCGTCCACCCGGTCGGTGCGCATCCGGCCGCCGACCCGGTCGGCGGCCTCCAGGACCAGCACCGACCGGCCCACGGCCGTCAGGTCCGCTGCGCAGGCCAGTCCGGCGACTCCGGCCCCGACCACGATCACGTCGGTCCGGCTGCTGCGGGATGTCGGCATGGGATCGCGCCGCCTCTCACTGGAGTGAAGCCGTCGGTGGGCTCATGGTCGCGCCGGCGGGCCCTCCGCCGCGCGACGACGCGCCCGGGGCGGCGGCAGCGCCGCCCGGCTGCGCGTGGTCACCGGACTCCGCGTGCCCGCAGGAAGCGGTCCAGGCCCTCGCCCAGACCGACGACCGGGTCCGGGTAGTCGATCCCGGCCCGGTCGAGGCCGGCCAGCTTCCACGGCGTGTGCACGGCGCCGCCCTCCACGTCCGCCAGCTCCGGCACCCAGCGCCGCACGTACGCGCCGTCGGGGTCGAACCGTTTGGCCTGCGTCAGCGGGTTGAGCACCCGGTTGGGCCGGGTGTCCGTGCCGGTGCCTGCCACCCACTGCCAGTTGAGCTGGTTGTTGGCCATGTCGCCGTCCACCAGCAGCTCCAGGAAGTGGCGGGCGCCGACCCGCCAGTCGACGTACAGCGTCTTGGTGAGGAAGCTGCCCGCCAGCAGCCGCCCGCGGTTGTGCATCCAGCCCTCGTGGGCGAGCTGCCGCATCGCCGCGTCCACCACGGGGTAGCCGGTGCGGCCCTCCCGCCAGGCGTCGGCGGCCTCGTCGTCCCGGCGCCACCCGTCGTGACGGGTGCGGTAGTCCTCGCGGGCCGCCTGCGGCCGGGCGGCGAGCACCTGGTGGTGGAAGTCCCGCCAGCAGACCTGCCGCACGAACGCGTCCGCGCCCGCACCGCCGCGTTCCCTGGCCCGGTGCACGAGTTCGGTGGGGGAGAGGGTGCCGAAGTGCAGGTGCGGGGAGAGCCGCGAGGTGGCGTCGCCGGCCAGGTCGTCGTGCCGGTCCTCGTACGCGTCGACGCCGTCGGAGAGCCACGCCGCGAACCGCCGCCGGCCCTCCTGCTCACCGCCGCGCGCCAGCCCGGGCGAGACGCCGGAGACCGCGGACCGGGCCGGGAGCTCCCCCTCCCGCACGCCGTCCGGCACCCGCACCCGGCGCGGCGCGCCCAGCGGTCTGCGCGGCGCGACGGTCTCCCAGCGGCGGAAGTAGGGCGTGAAGACCGCGAAGTGGTCGCGGTCCGCCGGGACCACCTCGCCGGGTGCCAGGACCGTGGTCACCGCGTCGTGCACGTGCAGGCGGCGTCCGTCGGACTCCAGCTCCGTGCGCAGCCGGTCCTCCCTCCGGTGCGCGAAGCCGCTCACGTCCGCCGCCACGTGTACGTCCCGGGCCTCCGCCTGCCGCGCGAGCCGGCACACCTCGCCGACCACGTCGCCCCGGCGCACCACCAGGCGGCCGCCGCGTTCCCGCAGGGCTTCGTCGAGGGAGGCGAGGCAGTCGGCGAGGAAGGCCCGGCGGTTGGGGGCGTCGAACCCGGCCGCGCGTACGGCGTCGTCGAGGACGAACAGCGGCACCGTCTCGTCGGCACCGTCCAGGGCGGCCCGCAGCACCGGGTTGTCGTGGACCCGGAGATCGGCGGTGAACAGGGCGATCGACACGGTCACGGGGGCATCACTCCGGTGCGGGTGGTCTGGGGTGGGGCGGTACGGGTCCGGTGTACGGGTGCGGGCACGGCCGCTACTGCCCCTTCCCGCCCTGAGCCGGACGCGGATGCGCCCGTCCCGGTGAATCCCCCGGGCGGGCGCATCCGCGCACACCGGCACACCGCCGCCCGTGTGGCCTCGGCGGTCCCGTTCCGTGTCAGCGGTGGCGCAGGGCGCTGGGCCACCACAGCACCCGGCCGATGTCCCGCACCAGCGCGGGCACCAGCAGCGACCGCACGACGAGGGTGTCCAGCAGGACGCCGAAGGCCACGATGAACGCGATCTGCACCAGGAACGCCAGCGGGATCACCACCAGCGCGGCGAAGGTGGCGGCCAGCACCACGCCGGCCGAGGTGATGACGCCGCCGGTCGCGGTGAGCCCCGTCAGCACCCCGCGCCGGGTGCCCTCGCGCAGCGCCTCTTCCCGCACCCGCGTCATCAGGAAGATGTTGTAGTCCACGCCCAGCGCCACCAGGAACACGAACCCGTACAGCGGCACGGACGCGTCGGTGCCGGTGAAACCCAGCAGATGCTGGAAGACCAGCGCGGCGACGCCGATGGTGGCGAAGTAGTTCAGCGCCACCGTGCCGACCAGCAGCAGCGGCATCAGCAGGGACCGCAGCAGCAGCGCCAGGATCACCAGGATGATCGCCAGCACCACCGGCGTGATCACCACCCGGTCCCGCTGCGCGGTCTGCTGGGTGTCGTACTGCTGCGCGGTGTACCCGCCGACCAGCGCGTCCGCGCCGTCGACCCCGTGCACGTTCTCCCGGAGCCGCTGCACCGTCTCCTTCGCGGCGTCGCTGTCCGCGGAGTCCGCCAGCGTCGCGTCGATCATCACCCGGCCGTCGACCACCTTCGGCTGCCCGCCGCCGGGCCGGCCGGACTCCGTGACCGGGGCCGCCGCGGAGACGCCCTCGGTGCGGGTGGCCGCACCGGCGACCTCGCGGGCCGCCCCCGCGTCGGCGATGATCACCGCGGGGTTGCCGGAACCGCCGGGGTAGTGCTCGCTCAGCACCTCCTGCGCCTCGACCGAGGGCGCGTCGTTCACGAAGATCTCGCTCAGCGGCACTCCGCCCGACTTCAGCTGCGGCGCGAACGCGGCGCAGACCAGCAGCAGGACGCCCGTGCCGGCCCAGATGCGACGGGGCGCGCGCTCGACGGCCGCGGCCACCCGGCCCCACACCCCGTCCGAACGGGTGCCCGCCGCGGCCGCCTTCGGCCGCGCCGGCCAGTAGGCGGCCCGGCCCAGCAGGGCCAGCACGGCCGGCAGGAACGTCATGGTGCTGACCACCGCGCACACGATGCCGATCGCACCGACCGGGCCCAGCGCGCTGGTGTTGGCCAGGTCGCTGAGCAGCAGCGCGAGCAGGCCCAGCCCCACGGTGGCGGCGCTGGCGACGATCGCGCCCGCCGACCGGCGTACCGCGGTACGCATCGCGGCCAGCCTGTCGCGGTCGGCGCGGGCGGACAGTTCCTCCTTGTAGCGGGCGGCCAGCAGCAGGGCGTAGTCGGTGGCCGCGCCGATGACCAGGATGGAGAGGATGCCCTGCACCTGGCCGTCCACGCGCACCAGATCCCGTTCCGCGAGCTGGTACACGAGCGCGGAGGCGAGCGACAGCGCCAGCACGGAGCTGGTGATGACCACCAGCGGCAGCAGCACGCTCCGGTAGACCAGCAGCAGGATCAGCAGCACCACGCCGAGCGCGACCAGGAGCAGCAGGCTGTCGATGCCGGCGAACGCGTCCGAGAGGTCGGCCTGCGTCGCGGCCGGCCCGGCGATGTGCGAGGCGGCGCCGGGCACGTCGGCCGCCGCTTCGCGGATGCGGTCGACGGTCTCCCCGAGCTGCTCGCCCAGATCGGAGCGCAGCTGCACGACGCCCTGGAGCGCGGCGCCGTCCTCGGCCGGGATGACCGGCGACGCCTGCCCGGTGACGCCGGGAACGTCGGCGAGCGACCGCAGCGACTCGGCGGCCGCGGCCCGCTGCTCGCCGGAGACGGAGCCGTCGTCGGACGTCCAGACCACGACCGCGGGGATCGTCTGCTCGTCACGGAAGGCGTCCTGGGCGTCCAGCACCTTCGTCGACTCGGCGCTCTGCGGCAGGAACGCGGACTGGTCGTTGGTGGAGACCTCGCCCAGCTTTCCCGCGTACGGGCCGACGACGCCGCCGAGGCCGAGCCAGGCGACGAGCAGAAGGGCGGGAACGAGCCATCGCAGGGCTCGGGAGGCAGGGGGCATCACAGGTCCTCGGTGGTTCGTCGAACGGTGCCCGGGCCGCCGCAGCGAGCCCGCGCGCACCAAAGTATCTCAATCATTGAGTTAATTTTATCCTGGGGATGTGCCAGCACCCTCAGCCCCCGGCTCCCCGCCACCCGACCTGCAGGCGTTCGCGGTCCGGCTGCGCCGGATGAACGCCGAGTTCAACCGCATCGCGCAGGAGTTCGCCCGCGCCCACGGCCTGCACCACACCGACGTGCAGGCACTGGTGGCCGTCCTGGACGGCGACGGTCAGGGCGGGGCCCTCACCCCCGGACGGCTGCGGGAACACCTCAACCTCACCTCCGGCGCGGTCAGCGCGTGCCTCAACCGGCTGGAGGCCGCGGGCCACATCCAGCGCGTCCGCGACCCCGACGACGGCCGGGTGGTGCACCTCCACTACGCCGCCGCCGGACGCGCCGTCGCCCGCGCGTACTTCCGCCCTCTCGCCGACGGCACCGACGCCGCCCGCCGCCACTTCACCGGGGACGAACTGCGCACCGTGCTGCGCTTCCTGGACGCCATGGGCGACGAGCTGTCAGCGGTACGGAGCACCCCGTCCGACCCGTAGCGGCGCCCCCGGCCGCTACGCCTCCGGCCGAGCGTCCTCGGCCGCCCGCGCGATGTTGCGGGTCATACCCCCGAACACCGGCCCGTGGAACGGCGCGACCGCCCACCAGTACGCGTGCCCGGCCAGCCCGCGCGGATGGAACACCGCGCGCTGCGCGTACACCGTCCGGCCCTCCCGGTCCCGCGCCACCCGCAGCTCCAGCCATGCCAGGCCCGGCAGGCGCATCTCCGCGCGCAGCCGCAGCATCCGGCCCGGCTCGACCTCCTCCACCCGCCAGAAGTCCAGCGAGTCGCCGACGCGCAGCCGGTGCGGGTCGCGCCTTCCGCGGCGCAGCCCGACGCCGCCCAGGAACCGGTCCAGCCGGCCGCGCACGGCCCACGCCAGCGGGAACGAGTACCAGCCGTTGTCTCCGCCGATGCCCTCGATCACCCGCCACAGCGCCTCCGGTGAAGCCTCCGACCGCCGGGCCCGCCGGTCGGTGTAGAGGCTTCCGCCCGCCCAGTCCGGGTCGGTGGGCAGCGGATCGCTGGGCGCCCCGGGCACCGACGCCGAGGACCAGCGGGTGGCGACCTCGGCGTCCTTGATGCGCTGCAGCGCCAGGCGCAGGGCCCGGTCGAAGCCGAGGCGCCCGCCGGGCGGGTCCGGCACGTACCGGGCGAGGTCGTCCTCCCGGCACACCACTTCGTGCCGCAGCGACTCCGCCAGCGGGCGGGCGATCTGCGCCGGCACCGGAGTGACCAGGCCGACCCAGTGGCTGGACAGCCGCGGCGTCAGCACGGGCACCGGCACGATGACCCGCCTCGGCAGCCCGGCCACCTCCGCGTAACGCCGCATCATGTCCCGGTAGGTGAGCACGTCCGGGCCGCCCACGTCGAACCCGCGGCTGACGTCGGCCGGCAGCCGCGCACAGCCGACCAGGCACCGCAGCACGTCCCGCACGGCGATGGGCTGGATCGGCGTCCGCACCCAGCTCGGGGTGACCATCGCGGGCAGCCGTTCGGTGAGGTACCGCAGCATCTCGAACGACGCCGACCCCGAGCCGATCACCACCGCCGCCCGCAGCACGGCCGTCGGCACCCCCGACTCCAGCAGGATGCGTCCCACCTCCGTCCGTGACCGCAGGTGCGGGGAGAGTTCGCTCTCCGGCACGCCCCGCGGGGTCAGCCCGCCGAGATAGACGATCCGGCGGACCCCGGCCCGCCGCGCCTCGGCCGCGAACACCCGTGCCGCGTGCCGGTCGGTCTCCTCGAAGTCCGGCCCGGTGCCCAGCGCGTGCACCAGGTAGTAGGCGACGTCCACGTCCCGCATCGCCGGGCGCACCTGCTCCGCCCGGGTCACGTCGCCCTCCGCCGCCTCGACCCGCGCGGCCCACGGGTGGTCGCGCAGCTTGCCCGGCGTCCGGACCAGGCAGCGCACCTCGTGCCCCGCGTCCAGCAGCTCCGGCACCAGCCGCCCGCCGATGTAGCCGCCCGCCCCCGTGACCAGGCAGCGCAGCGGCCCCTCGTTCTCCTCCGACACCCTGACTCCTTCCGCCGTGGCGACGACTTCACCTTCACACTTCGCGCGCCGGCCCGCCGCCGGATGCGGCCGCACGGTGCCGCACGCGCAGGTCCGCCACCGCGACCGCCAAGGCGCACAGCACGAACGCCAGGGACACCGCGACGCTGTACCGGAACGCGGTCGGCCAGTCGTTCCCGGAAGCGGCGAGGCGGGAGAAGAACACGCTGCCGGTGGCCGCGATGCCCGCAGCCGACCCGAGGCGCTGCCCCGTCTGCAGCACGCCGCCCGCGCTGCCGCCCTGCGCCGGCGGCACGGCCGACAGGGTGAGCGTCTGGTTCGGCGCGATGACCGCGCCGCCGCCCAGCCCCGCCAGCAGCAGCGGCGCCGCGAGCGCCCAGCCCGCCGACCGCCCCGGCACCGCCGACACCGCGACGATCACCAGCGCCAGGCCGGCGGTCACCACCGTCAGCGCCGCCACGACCAGCGCCCGGCCGTACCGTGCCACCAGCCGGCCGCTGACCGCCGCCGCGACACCGGAGCCGACCGCGAACGGCACGGTGGTCAGGCCGGCCGCCAGCGCGCTGTAGCCCAGCCCCGCCTGGAGGTAGAGGGTGAGGACGAAGAAGATCGACGTGAAGCCCGCGAAGTAGGCCAGCATCAGCACCGACCCGAAGGCGTAGGAACGCAGGCCGAACAGCCGCAGGTCCACCAGCGGCTGCGCCCGGCGGGCGTGCCGCCGCTCCCACAGCACGAAGCAGGCCAGCACGACCCCCGCGGCCGGGAACATCAGCCACGTGCCGGGCCCCGTCCACTGCCGCCCCTGCACCAGCGGGAGCAGCAGCAGCGCCACCCCGGTCCCCAGCAGCACCACCCCGGCCGGGTCCAGGTCCCGGGCGCACGGCCGGATGTGGTGCTCGGGACCGGGCAGCAGCCGCGCGGCCAGCAGCAGCGCCGCCAGGCACACCGGCAGGTTCACGAAGAAGATCCACCGCCAGCCGTGCGCGGCGCCGAACAGCTCGATGATCACCCCGCCGAGCACCGTCCCCACCGCCGTGGACAGGCCGATCACCGCCCCGAAGAGCCCGAACGCCCGGCCCCGCTCAGCCCCCCGGAACAGCTGCTGGATCAGCGCCGACACCTGCGGGGAGACCAGCCCGCCCGCCAGGCCCTGGAAGAGCCGGGCGAGCACCAGCCACAGCGCGTTCTGCGCCGTGCCGCACAGCACGCTGGCCGCCGCGAACAGCGACAGCCCCGTCATGAACAGCAGCCGCCGCCCCCGCGCGTCGCCCAGCCGCCCCGCCGGGACCAGCAGCAGCCCGAACGACAGGGCGTAACCGGCCACCACCCACTGGATGTCGCCCGCCGTCGCGCCCAGGCCGCGCCGGATCGACGGCAGCGCCACGTTGACGATCGACACGTCCAGCAGCGTGATGAACCCGGCCAGCAGACACACCCCGAGCGCCTTCCAGCGCCGAGGGTCGGGCACATAGGTGCCGGGGGACGTCTCGGATCCGATCACCAGCTGTCCCTTCCCGACGTCCGTTCGGCCCCGGCGGCCCCGACGCTCCCCGCCGGGACCGGCACGCGGGGTATCGGGGCTGCGGAGACCGAGGTACCCGCCGGACGGACCTTCACGCGGCCCCCTCCCGCCCTCGTCGGCCTGCCCGGCTCCCGCCGGTCGGGTGGACGTGGCGGCCCGACGCGCGAGGCACCCGCGCGGAAACCGCCGGGACGGGGAGGGTGCGGGCATGCCTTCGCCGGACCGCACCCTCTACACCACCACGGCTCGCTCCAGCCACGGACCGGACCAGGTCCGCATCGACGGCTCCGGGCACAAGACCCTGCCCGTCGTGGCCCCGCCCGCGCCCGGCTCGCGCGAGGCTGACGGCTGGTCGCCGGAGGACCTGTACGCCGCGGCCGTCGCCACCTGCCTGCATCAGGCGCTCACCGTGGTCGGCGGAGAACTGCGCGCCGACCTCACCGGCAGCGAGGTGTCCGTCCAGGTCGACCTGGAGCACTCCGGGAACCTGCGCTACGGCCTCACCGCCCGCGTGTCCGTGGACCTCCCGGGCGTGGCCGACGGCACCCGTACCACCCTGCTGGAGGAGGCCATGCGCGTCTTCCCCCTCTCCGCACACGTCCGCGTCGCCTCGTCGTGAGCCGCCCTGCTGCGCGTCGGGGCCGCGTTGCCGCCGAGCGCGGCCGCACGGAGACTCGGGAGGGAACCGCGCCGGACGACGGCGCCCGATGAGAGAGGACCCGGCATGGACGCCGACCCCGCACCCGTACGCAAGGCGGCCCTGCTGTGGGCGCTCGGCCGGGTGAGCCTGGGGGTCACGGCGCTGCTCGCGCCCCGGCCGCTGCTCGCTCCCTGGCTCGGGCCCTCGGTTCCCCGCACCACCGCCCGGGTGACCGGGCGGGCCCTCGGCGGCCGCGACCTGGTGCTGGGCGCGGGCGCGGCGTGGATGCTCGCCCGGGGCGGCGACGCCCGGCCGTGGGTCCTCGGCTGCGCCGCCGCCGACACCGCCGACGCGGCCGCCACCCTGCTGGCCCGCAGGCGCCTGCCCGCCACCGGCCGACGGCTGGTCACCGTCGTGGCAGCCGGGTCCGCGCTGACCGGCGCCGTCCTCTGCCTGCTGCTGCCACGGGTCAGCGTTTCCCCGCGGGCCTGAGGAAACCGGTGACGGGGCGTGGCAGGCGCTCGCCGTCGACGGTGAGGTCGACGGCCTCGTTGTAGAACGCGACCCGGTCCCGGACGGTGTGCACCGTCGGCAGCGGGTCGGGGTAGCTCCACGCGATCCCGGGCGGCACGTCGCCGCCCGTTCAGGACCAGTACTCCGAGGCCAGCCCCTTGTAGGGGCACCGGGTCTCCTGCGCGTACGGCGTCAGCAGACCGAGCCGGACGTCCTCGCGCGGCAGGTAGTACCGCACCGGCAGGTCCGTCTCGAAGAGGAGCACCGGCGCGCGCGTCTCCGCGACCACGGTGCCGTCGATCTCGACCCGGACGTGCCGCGAGCTCGGCAGCGCGTCCACCCGTGTGTGCGGGTCGCGGGGGTGCACGAAGATCTCCTCGTCCTCCTCGTACCAGTGGTCGAGCACGTCGCGCCCGAACCACTCGAAGCTCAGGTGACCGGCCAGCTCCTCGCCGGCGTAGGTCCAGGCCGCCCCGGCCGCGGTCTTCCCGCCGGGCGCCACCGTCAGGTCGTAGTACTCCGCCGCCCCGGGGTGCGGGCGCGCCGTCCGCGGCCTCCCCGCCGACCTCCGCAGCAGGTCCGTCCGCACGTCGTCGGCCGGGAAGGCGTACAGCGGCACCGGCCGGCCCGGCTCCCACACCAGGACGGGGTGGCGCGAGTCCACCACCGTGACGCCGTCCCGCGTCCCGCGCACCCAGCGTTCGCACGGCTCCCACAGCACCGCGCCGGACCGCTCCGCGGCCCGGCGCACGACCGGGACACCCTCCGTCTCGCCGCCGCTCGACATGACACGCCTCCTCCCGTACGACCTCCCGTGGAACTCCCCCTTTCCGAGCATTGCTCACGGCCGGAGGGACGTCGAACGCGGCGGTGCGCCGCCTCCGGCCCGGCGCCGCGCACGGGCGGGGCGCACGTCGACCGGCACGCACCCCGTCCGTGCGCCGTACGCCCGGCCCGAGGCTCCGCGCGCCCTGCGCTTCCGGCGGCGAACAGCCCCGTTCCGGTGAATACCGGGCATAAGCGCCCGGCCGACCCCCGCCGTCGCTACAACGAGAAGCGGAGCCATCCGCTGCCCCGTGAAGGGAGAACCGGCCAGGTGTTGACGATCAACGTGGCGGTCCTGCTCACCGTCATCGTCCTTCTGCGGCTGCGACGTCGCACCGAGCCCCGGACCCGGTTCGACGAGACGTTCGGCGTGGTCCTCGTGCTGGTGCTGGGTGTCCTGCTCGCCCCGACGTCCTTCGGCCAGTGGGTCCTCGACCTCGTCGGGCAGCTGGCCCACGGCATCACCCGGGCCGGCGGGTAGTCCGGTCACCCCTCCCGCCGTCACCCGGGTCCGGCCCTTACCGTGAAGTACGTCCCCCAGGTGTGCAGGAAATGCGAGAGCCTGGCAATTCCCCCTGGGTTTGCGATTCCGGTCCTCCCCGCTCTCCCCATCGGCGGGCCCCGGGCCGCATGCTGTGTACGGCCTGTCCAGGGGTGCCACGCCTGTCGGCTCAGGGAGGACGACATGTCGCCAACAGAGGTCTCCGTCGTGACGACCCGTGCGCCGGCGCCCGCGCCCCGCGCCGGGCGCGGGCGGATGCCGGGGACACGTCGGCGCCGTTTCCGGCACGCCGGGGCCGGGACGGCCGCCGTGCTCGCCCTCTGCCTCACCGTCGCCTGCGGCGGCGGCGGCGACAGCGGCAACGGCGACGCCGTCACCGAGCTGCCCGACCTGACGGGCAAGACCGTTCAGGTCGCCGCGGTGTGGACCGGCTCGGAGCAGAAGAACTTCAAGAAGGCGCTGCAGGAGTTCGAGGAGCGCACCGGCGCCGAGGTCGAGTTCGTGCCGACCGGCGACAACGTCTCCTCCTTCCTCAGCTCCCGGATCGAGGACGGTTCCCCGCCGGACGTCGCGATGCTCCCGCAGGTCGGCGTCCTCCAGCAGTTCGCCGAGAAGGGCTGGCTGAAACCGGTCGACGACGCCACCTACCGCCAGATGCTGATGAACCTGGAGACGGGCTGGCACGACCTCGGCGCGCACGAAGGCACCACCTACGGCGTCTACTTCAAGGCCGCGAACAAGTCGCTGGTCTGGTACAACACCGCCGCCTTCGAGAAGGCCGGCGCGAGCGAACCGAAGACCTGGAAGGACTTCCTGGACACCGCGCAGCGCCTCGCCGACTCCGGTGTCGATCCCGTCTCCGTCGGCGGCGCCGACGGCTGGACCCTGACCGACTGGTTCGAGAACATCTACCTCTCGCAAGCCGGCCCCGACATGTACGACAGGCTCGCCGCCCACGAGATCCCGTGGACGGACCCCTCGGTGGAGAAGGCGCTGACCACCCTCGGCGACCTGTTCGGGGAGGAGCAGCTGCTGGCCGGCGGCAACGACGGCGCACGGGCCACCGCGTTCCCCGAGTCCGTCACCAAGGCCTTCTCCGACCTGGAGGACCCCGAGGCCGCCATGGTCTACGAGGGCGACTTCGTCGGCGTCAACATCACCAGCGACACCGACGCCGAACTCGGCACCGACGCCAAGCTCTTCCCCTTCCCCGCCGTCGGAGGCGGCCAGCCCCCCGTGGTGACCGGCGGCGACGCCGCCGTCGCGCTGAAGCACTCCCCGGGGGCGCACGCCATGATGACCTTCCTCGCCTCCGAGGACGCCGCACGCATCATGGCCGAACAGGGCGGTTTCCTCTCCCCGAACAAGAGCCTCGACACCGCCGCCTACCCCAGCGACCTCCAGCGCGAGATCGCCACGGCGCTCCTCGACGCAGGGAGCACCTTCCGCTTCGACATGTCCGACCAGGCACCCGCGGCCTTCGGCGGCACCAAGGGCGAAGGCGAATGGAAGGCCCTCCAGGACTTCCTCGACAACCCGGACGACGTCGCCGGCGCCATGCTGGCACTGGAGGACTCCGCCGCGAAGGCCTTCGACGACTGATCCGCCGGCCGGGCCGCGTGCGGCCTCACCGCTCGCGGCGGTCCCGGCTCCCCGCGCCCTCCGAGCCGTGCCCGGACGGGCGCGGGACGAGCAGCCAGCCCGTCTCCCGTGCCGCCCGTACCGCGTCGGTCTTGTTCCGCGCCCCGAGCCTGCGGATGCCGGAGCTCAGGTAGTTGCGGACCGTCCCGGGCGCCAGGTGCAGCGCGGCCGCCGTCTCGGCCACCGATGCGCCGGCGGCGGCGTGCCGCAGCACCTGGAGCTCGCGCCGGGTGACCGGCATCCGCGCCGCGTCGGCCAGCCCCTGCCGCACCGCCTCGGCGACGTACCGCCGCCCGCCGGTCACCTCGCGCACCGCCTCCAGCAACTGCTCCGGCGGCCCCTGGTCGTGCACGAAACCCTGCGCCCCCGCGTCCAGGGCACGCCGCAGCGTTCCGACCCGCCGCGGATCCACGACGACGACCAGGGGGCAGCGTGCGCGGCGCAGTTGCCGCACCAGCGTCCCGTCCGGCGACAACGTGCCCACCGACTCGCTCGACTCCGGACAGGCCACGCACACGCGGGGACGCAACGCCGCCGCGTCCGCCGCCCCCGACTCCCAGCACGACGGAGCCGCGTCCAGGGCGGTCCGTTCGGCGAGCAGCGCGGAGAGCGCCGCGCTCACCAGCCGCGTCTCGTGCACGACCAGCACCCGGCCCCGGGGAGTGGGCGCCGCCTCAGCGGCCCGCCGTCCTGCGCGGACCGCTGCGGACCCGGCTCCGGCGGCCGACCGTCTGCTCATCGTCTGCGCTCCCCCCACCGGTGGCCCGGGCACGCCGGGCTGTTCGGGCACTCACCGGTGCTTCGGAGCCGCAGCCCCTCCGGACGGGTCGCAGTCCGCACGCACGGCATCGGCCGCAGGCCGTGCCCGCGCCCCCGCTTCCTCGGCCCGCGCGCGGGGGACCGTCAGTCGAGGCAGAACTCGTTGCCCTCCGGGTCGGTCATCACGATGAAGCCCTCACTCATCGGGGGAGCGGGTTCGTCCCGCCTCACCCGCGCCGCCCCCAGCGCCACGAGCCGCGCGCACTCCGCCTCCAGCGCGGCCATGCGCTCCTCGCCCTGCAGACCCGGTGCGGCACGGACGTCGAGGTGCACACGGTTCTTGGCGACCTTGTCCTCCGGCACCTGCTGGAAGAACAGCCGCGGCCCGCGCCCGTCCGGGTCCTCGACGGCGGACCGGGTGTTGCGCTGGTCCTCCGGCACGCCGATCCGCGCGAGGAAGTCGTCCCACGCCGCCAGCGGGTCCGTCCCCTCGGGCAGTTCGACTCCGGGCGGACCAGGATGGACGTAGCCCAGCGCGTCGCGCCAGAAGGTGGACAGGGCCCGCGGGTCGTGGGCGTCGAAGGTGACCTGGATGTCGCGGCTCATCGGTCCGCTCCGTTCGTCGTGCGCCGGGTGTGCAGGTAGAGGTCGCGCAACAGGCAGACCTCGGACAGATGGTGGATCAGTTCACGCTGGATGTGCTGCACCAACGCGGCCATGGGCGCCTCGGGGAACGGCTCCTCGTCCCCGAGCGGCTGCCGGAGCCCGTCCTCGCCGAGGGCGCGCACACCCGCCGACCAGACGTCGAGCTGGGCCTCGAGCTGATCGAGCGCGGTGGCCGCGTCGCCCGCGTACTCCCAGGACGCGTACGACGCCTCGGGAGCGCCGAAGTGCGCCGCGTTGCGCACGGCGAGCACACCGACCACGACGTGCCCGAGCCGCCACGCGATCGTGGTGAACGGCGCCGGATCCGGCTCGGGAAAGGCGAAGTCGATGGTGAAGTCCCCGCCGCCGGCCTGCACGGGCGCCGTCGAGGTGCCGCGCGGCCGCACGTTCCAGGCGTCGGGCACCGGCGACCAGAAGTACTCCTCGTCGGTGAGCCCCTGCAGCCTGGGGCGCACGTGCTGCGTCCAGTGCACCTCCCACTGCTCACGCAGCGTCAGGTTCCAGTCGAGTGCGTTCGTGTCCATGCGGCCACCGTGACACCCCTCGCGGACAGATCCGGTCCGCAGTCTGAGGGTGTCCCGGCAGTCCACTCCGTTGCTCCGGGTGACGTCGACGGCCGGCCCGCACCAGCTCCGGGTCAGGCCGGGGGACAGCCAGGCGTCGGTGAACAGGACCACCGTGCCGCCCCCCTGCCGCTCCCGTTGCCCGTGCCCGTGCCCGAGGCGTGTCCACCGGTACGTCGGGGGTGTGCTCGGGCTCGAAGCCGGCGAGGCGTTCCGTCCGAGTGGGTGCCGTCGACGCGTGATTCTCGCAATCCACAGATTCCGCACCATGCGGCCGTTCGTCATTTCCGCGCCGCGTCTTCCCGGGACATATGCCTGCAGCGTCGCTCCGGCTTCCCAGGAAAAGCCGAATTGGCAATGCCAATTGTGTGCCCACGCGGGAGGCCGAGGATTACCGTGGTGTGATGCAGGCCACACTGCACCCTCTTGGCGATCCCTTTGCCTGCACCTATCGTCGTGACCACGCGTCAGATGGAGATTGCACTTCCTCGTTTCCCGACCAGGAACGTGACGGAGAAATCGATCTCCCTCCTCGGAAGGGCATTCTCCTCAGGCATGCGTGAGATACACGCGTCGTTCGTCGTGACACGAAACGGGGGCCTTCTCATTCCTCGTCCCATCCGCCCTCTGCCCCGCGCGAGCGGCACGCATCTCCCTGCCGGCTCGTCGCTGAACGCAGAACGCCGCGGCCCGGACTCGGTGGCCGCGCCCCCAAGCTGCCCGACGCAGCGTCGTCGGGTATGGCCGGGCGGCGGCGTGCCGTCCCGGTACGGAGCACGACCGAGACACACAGGAGGACTCCGCATGGAGCAGAAGATCGCGACGTTCATGAACGTGCAGGACTTCGGTCCGATCGAGAACGGCCTCCAGGAGACCACCCCCGCGCCGGTCATGGGCACCCCCGCCTCCGCCGCCGCCACCTGCTGGTACGTGGCCGGCGGCGTAGCCGGTGCGGGTGCCGTCGTCGGCGCCTACACCTGGGGTGTCGCCAACGGCTGACCGGCCGCCGCCGGGCAGCCCGCACCTTCGCCCCCACCGATACAGGAAGAGGAGAAAGCAATGAGCCGCATCAAGAACAGCGTGATCGCCGTCACCCCGGAGAAGCTGCAGGACGGGGCCACCACCGAACTGGGCGCGATGGCGCCCGTCCAGGCCACTCCGGGCTTCGTCGCCTTCGGTGTGGGCTTCGCCGGCGGTGCCGGCGCCGCCTGGGTGACCGTCCAGGCCTACGAGGCCGGCGCCAACAACTGACCCGTCCCGTTCGACGGTTCACCGCGGAACGACTCCGCCGGGATTGCGCCGCACCCGTGCGAGGCCACACGCGGAGAGAGCTGCCGGGCCGCGCCGCAATCGCGGCCCGGCAGCCCATCGCGTCATGGTAAGCGCCCGTGCATCGGAATGCCCCATCGAAGAAAGACTTCGGCGTCATCCGTTCAGGAGACTGTCTTTCCGGTGTTCTCGCCGATATCGCTGACCGCAAACAGCTCTCATCGGAACAGTCAGAGAAAACGAGAAAGTCCGCTGCCTGCTCTGTTCAACTTGCGTGCCTTTTCGGGCAGTACGGTTTGCGGTCGCAGAGAAGCTGCTGAGTGGTGCCAGTGGCCGGTTACAGGAACACAACCTCCGGCCGTGGCCGCACACTCCGCATCGGCCAGCAGCAGCGTGGGTCGGCGAACCTCGGCCGGCTTGCTGGGAATCGGCGCACCCCTATTCCTCCTCACGGCCAAGGACGTTGTCGATGAGGTCGAACATCTCGGCGTCCGAGACTGGGCCGAGATCGCGCCCCTTCGCCGCGTCGGTGTGGATGCGCTCCTGCTCCCGCCACTTCAGGAAGATCGTCTCCAGCAGAGTGTCGATCTCCTCTCTGCGCTCGTTCCCGACGGGAATCGCGGAGAGCGAGGCCTCCAGTTTCCTGAGCTGGTCCACCACGGGGCGGACCACATCGCCTCGCTGGTCACCGATGCCCGCGGCCAGATGCCGGGCCAGCGCGGCCGGTGTGGCATGTTCGTAAACGACCGTGGTGGCCAGCCGCACGCCCGTGGCGGCTTGGAGGCGGTTGCGCAGCTGGATGGTGGCGAGTGAGTCCAGCCCCATCTCCTTGAACGGTCGGCCCGTCGGAATCGCCGCGCTCGCGTGCCCTGACACCGCCGCGACATGTGTGAGGACCTGCCGCAACAGCTCGTCCTGGAGTTCGTCGGAAGACAGGGCGGCCAGGTGCTGGGGGGAGGGAGTGCCGCCGGCGGCTGCTCCGGACGTGGGCTCACCGACGCCCGTGGAAGTGAGGTCGGAGAGGAGGAAGTCGGTCCGGCCGGCCGCGTAGGCGAACCGGTCCCAGTCGACGTCCGCGAGGGCGTAGAAGGAGCCGGGGCGGGCGAGGCTGGAGGCGAAGGCGTCGAGGGCGAGAGAGGCCGGCATCGGAGTGAGGCCGTCGTGGTGGCGGGACCGGGCCACCGCGGAGGTGAACATCCCGGTACCGGCCCAGGGGCCCCAGGCGAGTGAGGTCGCTGGAAGCCCGAGCCCCCGCCGGTGCCGGGCCAGCGCGTCGAGGACGGCGTTGGCGGCGGCGTAGTTGCCCTGCCCGGGCGAGCCGACGGTGCCCGCGAGGGACGAGAACAGGACGAACCGCTCCAGGGGATGGTCACGGGTGAGTTCGTGCAGATGCCAGGCGGCATCGGTCTTCGCGGCGAAGACCGTGCCCAGGCGTTCCGGGGAGAGTGAGGGGATGAGTCCGTCGTCGAGTATTCCGGCCGCGTGGACGACGCCCGTGAGCGGTGTGTCGGCGGGCACGGTACGGATCAGGTTGTGCAGCGCCTCGCGGTCCGAGATGTCGCAGGCGGCGATGGTGACCGTGGCCCCCAGACCGACGAGTTCCGCGCGCAGGCGGTCCGCGCCCGGGGTGTCCGGTCCCCGGCGGCCGACCAGGAGGAGGTGTTCGGCTCCGCTGCGGGCCAGCCAACGGGCCACATGGGTACCCAGCCCTCCCAGCCCACCGGTGACCAGTACGGTACCGCGCGGGCGCCAACCGGTGAGTCCGGCCGGGTGGGTTGGGGCCGGGAGCCCTGAACGGGTCAGGCGGGGGACGTATGTCCCCGAGGAGCGGAGAGCCAGGTCGTCCCCGCCCCCGGCCGTCAGCGCGTCACAGCACCATGACAAGGCCTGCTCGTCCATCGCCTCGGGCAGGTCGATCAGTCCGCCCCACAGATGCGGGGCTTCCAGGGCGACGACCCTGCCCAGGCCCCACACTGCGGCCTGGTCCGGCCGAAGCACCGGGTCCTCCTCGCCGATGCCGACCGCACCCCTGGTCACGCTGCGGACCGGCGCGTCGACCCCCAGGTCCTCCAGTGCCTGCACCAGCCCGAGCGTGGCCGTCACCGCCCGGGGCACCGAGGGCTGCGCGGGATCCCTGCGCTCGTCCAGCGAAACCAGCGACACGATCCCGGCCAGTGAGGCGGGCAGGGGGGCGCCGGTGAGCAGCTGCCGCCAGGTCTCCCGGTCGTTACCGGTGCCGCGCGGCTCCACGATCACCGCTCCTCGCTCTCCCAGCGCTCGCAACAGGGCCGAGATCGTCTCGTCGTACGCGCCGTCCGGCGGCGCGATGACCAGCCGGCGACCGGCCGTCACCGCCGACGGCGCCGCCGCCGGGAGCGAGGGACGCCAGGTCATCTCATAGCACAGCGGATCCCCCGCGGCCCCCGCCGTCGCACCGCCCCGTTCCGTTGGCGGCGCCGACGCACCGACGTCCCGCAGCCAGTACCGCTCGCGCTGGAAGGCGTACAGGGGCAGGTCGACGGTCCGGCCTCCCGCACACCAGGAGGCCCAGTCCACCGAAGCGCCCCGGGTATGGAGGACCGCCAGCGCCGCAGGCAGGGTTTCGGTTCCGGGGTGTCCCTCACGCAGGCACGACACCAGTTCCACGGCGTCGGGATCGCCCGGCGCGGGGGCCAGGTTGTGCTGGCCCAGAGCCGTGAGCGCGTGTCCTGGACCCACCTCCACGTACAGGCCCACACCGGCCTTCGACAGCCATTCCAGGCTGTCCTGGAAGCGGACGGTCGCGCGGATGTGGCGCGTCCAGTAGCCGGGTGAGCAGATCTCGTCCGCGGAGGCCGCCTCACCGGTCACCGTGGAGACGATCGGTACAGCCGGCGGCTGGAACCGCAGTGCGGCCAGCGCCTCGTGGAACGGTTCCAGCACCGCGTCCATGTGGTGCGAGTGGAAGGCGCGACGGACGGCCAGCCGGGTCGTACGGTGCCCCTGGGCGGCCATGCGGTCGGCACAGTCGAGGACGGCTCCCTCGTCGCCGGAGATGACCACCGCCTCGGGGCCGTTCACCGCGGCCACCGCGACCTCGTGCTCCCGCCCCGCGATGAGCGACCGGACGTCGTCCTCCGACGCGGCCAGCGAGACCATCGTCCCGCCGGGCGCCAGGGTGTGCATCAGCCTGCCGCGCGTGGCGACCAGCGTGCAGGCGTCGGCCAGGGACAGCACCCCCGCCGCATGCGCCGCGGCGATCTCCCCGACCGAGTGTCCCGCCAGGAAGTCGGGCTGGACGCCGTGACGGGTCAGCAGCCGGAACAGCGCCACCTCGATCGCGAACACGGCGGCCTGGGCGTAGTCGCTGCGTTCGAGCAACCCTGCCTCGTCGGTGCCCTCGGCGGCGAACACCACCTCCTTCAGGGGATGGTCGAGCCGCCCGTCCAGCTCCGCGCAGATCGCGTCGAACGCCTCGGAGAAGACGGGGTACGCCCGGTACAGGTCCTCGCCCATGGCGGGCCACCCGGAGCCCTGTCCGGGGAAGAGGAAGGCAGTGGTGGGGTTGGGGGCGGTGCTGCCCGTGACCGTGCTCGAGGTGGCGGAACCCTGGGCGATCCGGGTGAGTTCCGCGCTGAATCCGTCGATGTCCGGGGCGAGGACGACGGCACGGTGCGGGTGGTGTTTGCGGGTGGTGCCGAGGGAGTGGGCGAGGTCGAGGGGATCGGTGTCGGGGGCCAGTTGCCTCAGGAGTTCCCGGGCCTGGCTGGGGAGCGCCTCGGCTGTGGCGGCGGAGAGGGCGAACGGAAGCACGGGGGCGTTGGGGCGGTCGGCCGGCGCAGTGGTGGGCGGGTGCGCGGCGTCGTCGGCGGGAGGCTCTTCGAGGATGAGGTGGGCGTTGGTTCCGCTGATGCCGAAGGAGGACACGGCCGCCCGGCGCTCGCGTTCGCCGGCGGTCCACGGCTGAGCCTCTGTCAGCAGCCGTACCGTCTCGCCCGACCAGTCGACCTGCGGGGTGGGGCTGTCCACGTGCAGGGTCTGCGGCAGCAGCTCGTGCCGCAGGGCTTCGATCATCTTGATCACACCGGCGACGCCGGCCGCGGCCTGGGTGTGGCCGAGGTTGGACTTCGCCGAGCCGATCCACAGCGGCCGGTCCGCCGGACGGTTCCGGCCGTAGGCGGCCAGCAGCGCCCCCGCTTCGATCGGGTCGCCGAGCGAGGTCCCGGTGCCATGCGCTTCGACCACGTCGATCTCGTCGGCGGACAGCCGGGCGTTGGCCAGGGCTGCCTCGATCAACCGTTGCTGGGCCGGGCCGTTGGGGGCGGTGAGACCGTTGCTGGCTCCGTCCTGGTTGACCGCCGATCCGCGGATCACCGCCAGCACACGGTGCCCGTTGCGGCGGGCGTCCGAGAGGCGCTCCAGCACGACCAGGCCCCCGCCCTCGGAGAAGCCGGTGCCGTCGGCGGCGGCGGCGAAGGGCTTGCAGCGGCCGTCGGGCGCGAGGGCGTGCTGCTGGGAGAACTCGATGAAGTGGGCGGGGGTGGCCATGACGGTCGCCCCGCCGGCCAGGGCGAGGGTGGTTTCGCCGTTGCGGAGCGACTGGGCGGCGAGGTGGATGGCGACCAGGGAGGAGGAACAGGCGGTGTCCAGGGTGATGGCGGGACCCTGGAGGCCGAGGGTGTAGGAGATTCGGCCGGAGGCGACGCTGCTGGTGTTGGCGATGGACCGCTGGCCGACGAGGTCGTGGGGAATGCCGGGGTGGGCGGCGTACTCGCCGGGGATGAGCCCCGTGAAGACGCCGGTGCGGGTGCCGTGGAGGGTGCTCGGGTCGATCCCTGCGGACTCCAGCGCGTGCCAGGCGACTTCCAGCAGGACCCGCTGCTGCGGGTCCATGACCAGGGCTTCGCGGGGGCTGATGCCGAAGAAGGCGGGATCGAAGTCGGCCGCGTCGGAGAGGAATCCGCCGTGGCGGACGTAGGTCCTGTCGGCTTGCGGGGCGTCGCTGTCGGGGTCGTGGAGGGAGTCGATGTCCCAGCCGCGGTTCCGGGGGAAGTCGGAGACCACGTCCCGGCCCTCGCTGAACACCTCCCACAGGTCCCGCGCGGAGCGCACCCCGCCGGGGAACCGGCAGCCCATCCCCACGACGACCACGGGATCGTCGTCGTTCGCGGCGGTGGGCAGCGGCGTCTGCCCGTCGGCCGGCGCGGACACCCGGCTTGAGAGATAGTCGGCCAGCGCCGCCGGCGTGGGACGGTCGAAGACCGTCGTGGCGGGCAGCTTCAGCCCCGTCGCGGCGCTGAGCCGGTTACGGAGTTCGAGCCCGGTGAGCGAGTCGAAGCCCAGGTCCCTGAACGCGCGGTCGTCATCGATCCGGTCCGGCGCCGCGTGCCCGAGCACGGTGGCCACGGTGGTCCTGACCAGTTCCAGCACCGCCCGGCCGTCGGAGAAGGCGACCGTACCCGAGGGATCCGGAGAGGACGGCGCGGACGGGCGCGAGGCGGCGGGCAGCACCCTCCGGGTGGCGCCGAGCAGGGAGGTGAACAGCGCGGGCACCGTCCCGTCCGTGGCCTGCTGGCGCAGTGCCGCCAGGTCGAGTCGGGCGGGTACCAGCAGCGCGGAGTCCAGCGCGAGCGCTGCATCGAAAAGCATGACACCTCGCTCCTCGCTCAGCGGCACCAGACCGCCGCGGGCCAGCCTGGCCCGGTCGGCGCGGCCCAGATGTCCGGTCATCCCGCTGTCGCGGTCCCACAAGCCCCACGCCAGGGATGTCGCCGCAAGCCCCCGGGCCCGGCGATGGTGGGCCAGCGCGTCCAGGAACGTGTTGGCGGCGG
Source organism: Streptomyces hazeniae (assembly GCF_031845485.1). Lineage (NCBI taxonomy): Bacteria > Bacillati > Actinomycetota > Actinomycetes > Kitasatosporales > Streptomycetaceae > Streptomyces > Streptomyces hazeniae. Next base: position 20,987 of record NZ_JAVREQ010000023.1, on the reverse strand, counting down.
CGTAGTTGCCCTGGCCGGGAGTGCCGGACGTTCCCGCGACCGACGAGAAGAGCACGAACGCGGAAAGACCGAGGGACTCGGTCAGCCGGTGCAGGTTCCAGGCGCCGACCGCCTTGGGACGCAGTACGCCCTCCAGGCGCTCCGCGTCGAGCGATTCCACGGTGCCGTCGTCGAGGGTGCCCGCCGCGTGGATCACCGCCGTCAGCGGGTGGCTGCCGGGTATGTCCGCCAGCACGGCCGAGAGGCGCTCGGCGTCGGCCACGTCGCAGGCTGTGATGGTCACGTGTGCGCCCAGCGCGCCGAGTTCGGCGTGCAGTTCGGCCGCTCCGGGGCCGTCCTTCCCGCGGCGTCCGGTCAGCAGCAGCCGTCGTACACCGTGTTCGGTGACCAGATGGCGGGCGAGGAGACCGCCCAGGGTCCCGGTGCCGCCGGTGATCAGCACAGTGCCTTCGGGGTCCCAGAGGGCCGGGCGTCCGGCCTCGGATGGGGTGGCCCGGCTCAACCGGGGCGCGATCAGCCGCCCGTCCCGGACGGCCAGTTGCGGTTCGCCGGACGCGGCCGCGGTGCGGAGCAGGCCGATGTCGGTGGCCCCGGCATCGGTGTCGACGATCAGGAAGCGGCCCGGGTTCTCGGACTGGGCGGTGCGCAGCAGGCCCCACACCGGAGCATGGGGCAGGTCGGCTACGTCCTCACCGGGAGCCGCGGCGACGGCGCCCCGGGTCACGACGACCAGGCGCGAGGCGACGAACGCCTCATCGGCCAGCCAGCTCTGGAGGAGGTCGAGGACACCGGTCGTGGCCGCGCTCAGTGCGGCGGGCAGGGCGCCCGTACCGGCCACCGGCGGCGCGGCACCGGCGACCGCGGGCGCACTCCGGTCCTCCGGTTCCGCGTCCTGGCCGTCCGGGGCGGTCCGGCAGGCGATGACCACGACGTCCGGTACCGCCTCACCTGCCTCGACCGCCAGGCGCAGCGACGCGAGGTCCGGATGGCGCCGTACCGCCGGGTCCGCGATGTCGAGGCCGGTGCCGTCCGGCCCGAGAACAGCCCATCGGCCGCCAGGCGGGGAGGCGGAGGCGGCGGGACGGGGCACATCGACCCAGTCGACCTGGAACAGCGACCGCTGGAGGCCGCCGCCGGCGCCCGCGTGCTCCGGCCTCACCGGACGCAGGGTGAGGCCGTCGACGGACGCCACCACGCGCCCGTTGCTGTCGGCGGCCGTCAGCGAGAACCCGCCGTCACCGGTCGGCGAGAGCCGTGTCCGCAGCGCGGTGGCCCCCGTGGCGTGCAGCGACACTCCCGTCCAGGAGAAGGGCAGCCGGATCATGTCACCGTCCGCCTCGGGCTGTGCCCCGGTCAGCAGCGGGTGCAGGGCGGCGTCGAGCAGCGCCGGGTGGAGACCGAAGCCGGGTGCGTCCTCGCGGAAGCCGACGGGCAGGGCGATCTCGGCGTAGGTGTCGTGGCCCCGTCGCCATACGGCTGTGAGCCCCTGGAAGGCCGGACCGTACGCGTACCCGGTCTCCGCCAGGCGCTCGTAGGCGTCGGTGAGGTCCAGCGGCTCGGCGTCCGCCGGCGGCCACGGACCGAGGTCCTCCCGACCGCCGGAGCCGCTGATCAGAGACCCGGTCGCATGCCGGGTCCACACCGTCTCGGGCAGCGCGGCCGGGTCGGCGGCGCGGGAATACACCGAGACGTGGCGACGGCTGGACTCGTCCGGCGCGCCCACGGTGAGCTGGAGTTCCACGTCGCCCTCGTCGGGCAGGACCAGGGGCGTCGCCAGGACGAGTTCCTCGACCCGGTCGCAGCCGGCCTGTCCTCCCGCGTGCAGGGCCAGTTCGACGAAGGCCGTACCGGGCAGCAGCACCGTGCCGTTCACCGCGTGATCGGCCAGCCAGGGATGGGCCCGAAGCGAGAGCCTGCCGGTGAAGACCAGGCTGTCGTCGTCGGCCTTCGCGACGGCGGCGCCCAGCAGCGGATGCTCGCAGGCGAGCAGCCCGAGCCCCTGGGCGTCGGCTGCCGACGTGGTCGGCAGCATCCAGAACCGTTCGGGCTGGAAGGCATAGGCCGGCAGATCGGTGTACTGGGCGGTACCGGGCGGGAAGGCCTCGGCCCATCGAGCGTTCAGCCCGTGCACATGCGCCTCGGCGACGGACGCCAGGAAGCGGTCCAGGCCGCCGGCGTCGCGCCGGAGCGTGCCCAGAGCCGTGCCGTCCTCGGTGGTCTCGTCCAGGATCTGCTGGACGTCCATGGTCAGCACGGAGCGCGGGCTGCATTCGATGAACAGCCTGTGGCCGCGGTCGGCCAGCGTGTGGATCACGCTGTCGAACTCCACGGTGTGGCGCAGATTGCGGTACCAGTAGTCCGCGTCCAGCTCGGCCGTGTCGATCAGGCCGCGGGTCAGCGTGGAGTGGAAGGGCACGTCACTGGACCGGGGCGTGATCGGGGCCAGCTCGGTCAGCAGCCGCTCACGCAGCCGAGCCACCTGGGCGGAGTGGGAGGCGTAGTCCACGGGCAGCCGGGACCACTTGACGTCCGATCCGGACAGCTCCTGGCCGAGCTCGTCCAGCGCCGTCGGCTCACCCGAGACCACCGTCGACCGGGGGCCGTTGACCGCGGCGATCGAGATGCGGCCACGCCAGGTCCGGATACGCTCCTCGGTCTCCTGACGCGGCAGCCGGACCGACATCATGCCGCCCTGCCCGGAGAGGGCACGCAGCGCCTTGCTGCGCAGCGCCACCACGCGTGCTCCGTCCTCCAGGGACAGCCCCCCGGCCACCGTGGCGGCCGCGATCTCGCCCTGCGAATGTCCGACGACCGCCGCCGGCTCGACTCCGTACGCGCGCCAGGTGGCCGCGAGGGAGACCATCACGGCCCACAGCGCCGGCTGCACCACGTCGACTTCGGCCAGCGCTCCCTCGTCGGCCAGGACCTCGGGGAGGGACCAGCCGACGAACGGCGCCAGGGCCCGCCCGCAGTCAGCCATCCTTCCGGCGAAGGCAGGGGAAGCGGCGAGGAGGTCCACCGCCATGCCGGCCCACTGGGTGCCCTGCCCGGGGAACACCAGCACCGGGCGGTGCCCGGTGCGTGCCCGGCCGGAGCACACCCCCGCCGCCGGTGACCCGGCGGCCACCGCATCCAGACCCTTCAGCAGGGAATCGCGGTCCCGGCCCACGATCACCGACCGGTGGTCGAACACGGACCGGCCGGTCGCCAGGGTGTAGGCCACATCGGTGAGGTCCACGTCCGGATGGCGGTCGAGGTGGGCCCGCAGACGCGACGCCTGGTCGCGCAGCGCCGCTTCGCTCCGGCCCGAGAGCGCCCAGGGCGTCGCCGCCGGCAGGCGGCCGCCCCCGGCAGGGGCGCCGGCAGGGACGTCCTCCGTGGCGGCCGGCGCGTTGGCGGGGGGTGCTTCCAGCACCAGATGGGCGTTGGTGCCGCTGATGCCGAAGGAGGACACGGCGGCACGGCGGGCACGTCCGGTCCCGGGCCACTCGGTGTGCTCGGCGAGCGGGATGACCAGGCCGCTGCTCCAGTCGACGTGCCGGGTCGGCTCGTCCAGGTGCAGCAGCTTCGGCAGCAGCCCGTGCCGCATGGCCAGCACCATCTTGATGACGCCGCCGACGCCCGCCGCGGCCTGGGCGTGACCGATGTTGGACTTCAGGGAACCGAGCAGGAGCGGCCGGTCCGCGGGACGGTCCCGGCCGTAGGTGGCCAGCAGTGCCTGGGCCTCGATCGGGTCGCCCAGCGGGGTTCCGGTGCCGTGCGCCTCGACGGCGTCGACCTCGGCCGGTGCCAGCCCCGCGTCGGCCAGTGCTTCGCGTATCACCTGCTCCTGCGCGGGTCCGCTCGGGGCCGACAGGCCGTTGGAGGCGCCGTCCTGGTTCACCGCCGAGCCCTTGACCACCGCGAGGACCCGGTGCCCGTTGCGGCGGGCGTCGGAAAGCCGTTCCAGCACGACCAGTCCGGAGCCCTCGGCCCAGGCGGTGCCGTCCGCCGTCCCCGAGAACGACTTGCATCGGCCGTCCGGCGCCAGCCCCCGCAGCCTGGAGAACTCGACGAACATCTCCGGGGTGGCCATGACGCTCACCCCGCCGGCGAGCGCCAGGGAGCACTCGCCCCGACGCAGCGCCTGCGCCGCGAGGTGCAGGGCCACCAGGGAGGACGAGCACGCCGTGTCCACCGTGACGGCGGGCCCCCGCAGACCGAAGACGTACGCCAGACGGCCCGACACCACGCTCGAGGTGTTGCCGGTGATCAGGTGGCCCTCGAGTCCTTCCGGCACCGTGTGGACGCGTGGTGCGTAGTCGTGGTGCATCACACCGGCGAAGACGGCGGTGCGGCTGTCCCTGACCGATGCCGGGTCGATGCCCGCGCTCTCGAACGCCTCCCAGGCGGTGGTCAGCAACAGTCGCTGCTGCGGGTCGGTGGTCAGTGCCTCGCGCGGCGAGATCCCGAAGAACGCGGCGTCGAAGTCGGCCGCGTCGTGCAGGAAGCCCCCGTACCGTGTGGAGGACTTCCCACGTCGGTCCGGGTCGGGGTCGTACAGTCCTTCGACGTCCCAGCCCCGGTCCGTGGGGAAGGCGCCGATCGCGTCCGTGCCGGAGGCGGCCAGCTGCCACAGCTCCTCCGGCGTCGACACGTCACCGGGATAGCGGCAGGCCATGCCGACGATGGCGATCGGGTCGTCCCGGCCGGCGGACGCCGCCGGCCCCGCCTTCGCCGCGGGCACCGGGGCCGAGAGGGTGCCGGACAGCTGGGCGAGCAGTCCGCGGGCCAGTCCCGTCGGCCTCGGGTGGTCGAACAGCGCGGTCGGGGACAGCGGCGACTGTGCCGTCTCGCCGAGCCGCACCAGCAGCTCGGCGCCCATCAGTGAGTCGAAGCCCAGCTCCTGGAAGGTACGGTTCGGATCGACCTGGTCGGCGCGGGACTCTCCGAGTACGTCGGCCGCATGCTCCAGCACCAGTTCGAGCACCGCGCGGTCCTGCTCGGCGGTGGGCAGCCCGGCCAGCCGCGCCCGCAGGGACCCCGTTGCTGCGGGCTGCTCGCCGGACGTCCGGGCGGGCGCGTCCGCGAGTGTCTCCGTGGCTGTCTCCGTGGGTGTGCCGGCGGGTTCCTGCGGCCTGCCGCTCTTCCACCAGTGCCGCTCACGCTGGAACGCGTAGGTGGGCAGCCGGACCGGGTGTGCGCCGCTGTCGGGGACTGCCGTGGTCCAGTCCACGGTGATGCCCCGGGCGTGCAGTGCGCCCAGGGCCGTCAACAGCGTCTGGGGCTCGGGACGGTCCGCCCGCAGCACGGGGACGACGGCCACGGTGCCCCCCGGCGCAGCGGCCACGCAGTCGCGCGCCATGGTGGCCAGTGAGCCGTCGGGGCCCAGCTCGACGAAGACCGTCGTGCCCGAGGCGAGCAGGGCCCGCACGGCCTCCAGGAAGCGCACCGGCTCTCTGGCCTGGCGCACCCAGTACTCCGGGGTGCTCATCCGCTCCGGCGGTACCGGTTCACCGGTGAGCGTCGAGACGAGGGGGACGCGCGGCCGCTGGAACGTCACCGCCGCGACGGCCGCGCGGAACTCCTCCAGCACCGGCTCCAGGTGGGGGGAGTGCAGGGCGTGGGAGACCCGCAGCCGCTTGGTCCTGTGGCCGCGCGCCGCGAGGATCCGCACCACCTCGGCCACGGCGTCCTCGTCGCCGCTGAGCACGGTGGCCGCCGGGCCGTTGACTGCAGCCAGCGACAGCCGGTCCTCGCGTCCGGCGAGGAGGTCGCGCACCTCGTCGGCGCCCGCCCGCACGGACACCATCGCACCGTCCGTCGGCAGGCTCTGCATCAGCCGGCCCCGGGTGGCCACCAGGGCTGCCGCGTCCGGCAGCGAGAACAGCCCGGCGACGTGCGCGGCCGCCAGCTCGCCGACGGAATGCCCGGCGAGCTGATCCGCCCGGACACCGAACGACGTCAGCAGCCGGTAGAGCGCCACCTCCAGGGCGAAAACGGCCGCCTGGGTGTACAGCGTCTGGTCCAGGAGGGCCGCTTCGGGCGAACCCGGGGCGGCGAACACGACCTCGCGCACCGGCCGTTCCAGATGGCTGTCCAGGTGCCGGCACACCTCGTCGAACGCCGCCGCGAACGCGGGGAACGCGTCGTACAGTTCCCGGCCCATGTCCAGCCGCTGCCCGCCCTGTCCGGCGAACAGGAACGCGACCCGCGTGTTCGGGTCGACCACGCCCCGGGAGACGCGCACGGGCCGGCGCCCCTGCGCGAGCGCCCTCAACGCCTCCAGCAGCGTGGTCCGGTCGGACGCCGCGACGACCGCCCGGTGCTCGAAGACGGTACGGGTGGTGGCCAGCGAGTGGGCGAGGTCCACCGGATCGACCTCGGGGTGGCCCTCGACGAAGGCCGCCAGGCGCCCGGCCTGTGCGCGCAGGGCGGGCCCGGTGCGTGCCGACAGCAGAGTGGGAACCACCTGGGGTCCGGCCGTCTCACGCAGCGGTGGTGCCGCGGGAGTGCGGGCCGGTGCTTCGGTGAGCACCAGATGGCAGTTGGTGCCGCCCATGCCGAAGGAGCTGACCCCCGCTGCCAGGGGCCCGTCGGAGCCGCTCCACGGCATGAGTTCGGTGGCGACCCGCAGTCGCAGGGACTCCAGCGGGATCCGGGGATGCGGTGTCTCGAAGTTCAGGCTCGGAGGCAGTTCACGGTTCCGGAGCGCCAGCACCGTCTTGATCAGGGAGCAGATACCGGCAGCGGCCTCCAGGTGCCCCAGGTTGGTCTTGACCGACCCCACCGGCAAGGGGTGCCCGGGGCTTCGCCGGGCACCCAGCACGGCACCCAGGGCGGCGGCCTCCACGGGGTCACCCACCCTGGTGCCCGTTCCGTGCAGCTCCACGTACTGGACCTGGGCCGGATCGACACCGGCGTTCCGGTACGCCAGCCTGAGCAGCTCTTCCTGGGCCGCCTGGCTGGGCACGGTGAGTCCCTCGCCGCCGCCGTCGTTGTTCACCGCGCCGCCGCTGATGACGCAGTGGACGGGGTCGCCGTCGGCGAGGGCCTTCGCCAGTGTCTTCAGCACGACGACACCACCGCCCTCGCCGCGCACGAAGCCGTTGGCCCGGGCGTCGAAGGTGTAGCAGCGGCCGTCGGGAGAGAGGCCGCCGAAGGCCGCCGCGTCCTCCTCGCCGGCCGCCGCGAGGTTGAGGTTCACACCGCCGGCGAGCGCGACCTCCGACTCACCGGTCAGCAGGCTCTGGCAGGCCAGGTGAACGGCGGTCAGGGAGGACGACTGCCCGGTGTCCACCGTCATGCTCGGGCCGCGCAGACCGCAGAAGTACGAGATCCGGTTGGCGATCAGGCTGCGCTGCAGCCCGGCGAACGAGTGGTGCGACCGCAGAACCGGCCCCAGGCCCTGGGCCAGGCGCGCGTAGTCGTCCCGCATCGCGCCGATGAACACCCCGCAGCGTTCGCCCCGGAGCATCGCCGGGACGATACCCGAGTCCTCCAGCGCCTCCCAGCTCAGCTCCAGCATCAGCCGCTGCTGCGGGTCCATCACGGCGGCTTCGCGGCGTGAGACACCGAAGAACCCGGCGTCGAACCCCGCGACATCCGCGAGGAACGAGCCCCACCGGGCTCCCGCTCCGGCCGCCGCGGATCCGTCGCCGTCCCAACGACCCTCGGGCACCTCGGTCACGGCGTTCCCGCCGGTCCGCAGCAGGTGCCAGAAGGCGTCCGGGCCTGCCGCCTCCGCGAAACGGCAGGAGAGTCCGACCACCGCGACCGCGGCTGCGTCCGCGCGGCCGGATTCCGCCGTGCCGGTACCCACCGTTGTCTCGTCCACGATTCACCTCATGAAGAAGGGGCCACCAAGAAGGGCCGGCCGGTTCAGTCGGCGCGTCTGCCGGGCGCGGCTACAGCGTCGCGGTGAGCCAGTCGTGCAGAACCTTGCCCGCGGCCTCGGAATGCTGGGACAAGAGGGTGAAGTGATTGCCCGGCAGGCTTACCGAGGTGTGGTGCAGCTCGGCCGGGAACAGGTCCTCGGGCACCTCACCGGACAGGCCGGAGAGCACCTCGGACGCCCTGATGTGCAGGATGGGCGCGCTGATCGGGCCGGGCCGCCACCCGTCGAACAGGCTCATGTAGTGACCCGTGGCGCTCAGTTCATACCCCAGCGCGGACGTCCTGTTGTCCGGGCCCAGGGGGTTGTCGCCACCGCCCGGCCGTGCCTGCTCCCGCATGAACCGGGCGTGCACCTCGTCCACCTCCGAAACCGGCGGATAGTAGTCGAAGAGCACCACCGCCGCGGGCGGCCGGCCGAGGGATTCCAGGTAGGCGGCCAGCCCATGGGCGACCCACCCGCCCGCTGAGTAGCCGACCAGTACGATCGCCTCCCGGTCCACCTGTTCGGCCAGAGCCCTGCGCTGCGCCTCGAAAAGGTCGGGAAGGCCGGCGGGCAGCAGCTCGCCCTCAGCGAACCCCGGCGGCCGCAGGGCCCATACGTCCCGCTGTGCGGGCAGCGCGGGAGCGAGGAAGGAGTACGCCGCGTCCGAGATCGGCGCCACCGGCGGCGTCGTGCCCACCAGCGGCGGCGTGTCTTCCCCGGACATCAGCCGGGTGAGGACGGCGGTGGTGCCGTCCGTCTTCGCCTCGAAGGCGGGGCGCAGACGCCCCGCCATGCGCACCAGGTCCAACGCCTCGCCGGCCCGGCCGCTTTCGACCCCCTGCATGTAGAGCGCGGCGATGGTGTCCCCGGGAGCCGTGTCGTCGTCGCGGGCGGGCGGGGGCGTGGGCGCGACCGGCTCCGCCTCGGCGAGGCGTTCCCCGATCAACTCGGCGAGTTCCATGACCGTGGGATAGTTCAGGACATCGGCGATCTGGACGTCCACTCCGGTGGATTCCACGATCCGGTTGCGCAGGGCCACGGCGGTCAGCGATTCGAAACCCAGGTCGCGGAAGGTGTCCTCGACCGGGACCTCCGCGGCCGAACGGTACTTCAGCACCACGGCGACATGGCCCGCGATCAGATCCACCAGCGCCTGCTCACGTTCGGCGGTGGACAGGGCGGCCAGCCGCTCCGCCAGCGAACCGGGCGACTCGGCCGCCTGCGGCTGTTCGGTGGTGGGGGCGATCGTCGGCAGCACAGGGTTCAGCCAGTAGCGTTCGCGCTGGAAGGCATAGCCGGGGAGTTCGGTCCGGCGGGCGCCGGTGCCCTCGAAGACCGCGTGCCAGTCGACCCCGACCCCCGCCACGTGCGCCTCGGCCAGCGCGCGCAGGAAGCGTCCCATGCCGCCTTCGTCGCGGTGCAGCGTTGCCAGGACGGAGGCGGAGAGGCCACTGGCTTCGAGGGTCTTGCGGACGGTCGGAATCAACACCGGATGCGTACTCACCTCCAGCAGCCGCCGGTGCCCGTCGGTGATCAGGCTCGTCATCACCTGGTTGAAGCGGACCGGCTCGCGAAGGCTGCGGTACCAGTGGTCAGCGTCCAGCGGATGGCTCTCGGGATCGATCAGCTCCCCCGTGAGCCCGGAGACGTACGGCACCTCCGGGGGCTTCGGCGCGATGGCCGACAGTTCGCTCAGGACCTGGTCGCGGATCTGTTCCATCTGCTCCTCGGGCGGCGCGACCGAGGCCGTGTCACCGAGGCCGGACAGCTTCGTCAGCGCACGGCTCCTGAGCGCCGCCACCCGCATGGCGTCCGGCAGCGACAGCGCGCCGGCCACCCATGCGGCGGCGATCTCGCCATGGGAGTGCCCGGCGACGGCGGAGGGTGTCACACCGTAGGAACGCCAGAGTTCGGCCAGGGAGATCATCAGCGCCACCAGGGTCGGCTGCAGCACATCCACCCGGTCCGTCGACGGGGCTGCCGGAGCGCCTCGCAGCACGTCGGTCAGCGACCAGTCGACGAACGGAGCCAGAGCGCTCTCGCACTCGGCCACCTTGTCGGCGAAGACCTCGGAGGAGTCCAGCAACTCCGCGCCCATCGAGGTCCACTGGGTGCCCTGTCCGGGGAAGACGAAGGCCGTGGTGGTGTTGGGGACGGTGCGGCCGGTGAGGGTGTCGGCGGAGGGGGTGCCGTCCGCGATGCGGGTGAGTTCGGTGATGAGCCCGTCGACGGTGGTGGCCAGGACGACGGCGCGGTGCGGATGGTGGGCGCGGGTGGTGGCGAGGGAGTATGCGAGGTCCAGCAGGCCGGAGTCGGGGGTGAGGTGCTCCAGGAGCTGTCGGGCCTGGGCGACGAGGGCCTTGGGCGTGGTGCCGGAGAGGGTGAAGGGCAGCAGCGGGAGTGCGGTGCCACTGGCCGGCGCGGTGGCGGTCGCCGCCGTGGCGGCGGCGGGGGGTTGTTCGAGGATGAGGTGGGCGTTCGTTCCGCTGATGCCGAACGAGGACACGGCGGCGCGGCGGGGGCGGCCGGCGTCGGGCCAGGAGGTGCGTTCGGTGAGGGGCGCCAGCGGTGTGGCGTCCCAGTCGAGGTGGGGGCTGGGCTCGGTGAGGTGCAGTGTCCTGGGGAGCTGTCCATGCTGGATGGCGAGGATCATCTTGATGGTGCCGGCGATGCCCGCGGCGGCCTGGGCGTGGCCGAGATTGGATTTGGCGGAGCCGATCCACAGGGGACGGTCGCGCCGGGGGCCGTAGACGGCGTCCAGCGCGTGGGCTTCGATGGGGTCGCCGAGGGTGGTGCCGGTGCCGTGGGCCTCGATTGCGTCGATGTCGTGCGGGGTGAGGTGCGCGTTGGCCAGGGCTGCCTCGATCAACCGTTGCTGGGCCGGGCCGTTGGGGGCGGTGAGACCGTTGCTTGCCCCGTCCTGGTTGACGGCCGATCCGCGAAGGACGGCCAGCACCCGGTGGCCGGCTGCTCGGGCGTGGGAGAGGCGTTCGAGGACGATGAAGCCCGCCCCTTCGCTCCAGGAGGTGCCGTCGGCGTCGGCGGCGAAGGGCTTGCAGCGGCCGTCGGGAGCGAGGGCGTGCTGCTGGGAGAACTCGATGAAGCGGCCGGGGGTGGCCATGATGGTCGCCCCGCCGGCCAGGGCCAGGGTGGATTCACCGTTGCGGAGCGACTGGGCGGCGAGGTGGATGGCGACCAGGGAGGAGGAACAGGCGGTGTCCAGGGCGATCGAGGGTCCCTGGAGGCCGAGAGTGTAGGAGAGCCGGCCGGCCGCCACGCTGCTGGTGTTGGAGAGGGCCACCAGACCGACGAGGTCGTCGGGCATCTGCTGGGTTCGGCTGGCGTAGTCGCCGTGGATGAGACCGGTGAAGACGCCGGTGCGGGTGCCGTGGAGGGTGCTCGGGTCGATCCCGGCGGACTCCAGCGCGTGCCAGGCGACTTCCAGCAGAACTCGCTGCTGCGGGTCCATGACCAGGGCTTCGCGGGGGCTGATGCCGAAGAAGGCGGGATCGAAGTCGGCCGCGTCGGAGAGGAATCCGCCGTGGCGGACGTAGGTCTTCCCCGGTGGTGTGCTGTCGCTGTCCGGGCCGTAGAGGCCGTCGATGTCCCAGCCGCGGTCCTCGGGGAAGTCGGAGATCACGTCCCGTCCGTCCCGGAACACCTCCCACAGGTCCTGCGGGGAGCGCACCCCGCCGGGGAACCGGCAGCCCATTCCCACGACGACCACGGGATCGTCTGCCGCTGTTGCGCTGCGCAGCCGCTCCCGGGTTTCGTACAGTTCGGCCGTCACACGCTGGAAGTATTCGACGAGCTTGGGGTCGTTCGACATGTGGCACCGCTTCCGTGATCGAGATGGCGGGGGGTGAATCGGACTGTGTGGCTCAGGACCCTGTCCGGGCGCTCTTCCCGGGCTCTTCCCGGGCCCGCGACGGCGCCGGCTCCTCGAAGAGCGCCCGGAGCGGCCCTAACCGCGTCCGAACTCGCGGTCCACGAAGTCGAACAGCTCGCTCACCGTGGCCGACCGCAGGGTGTCCGCGTCCGGGGTGTCGGCGCTCGGGGCGTCCTCCAGCGCGGACAGCAGGGCACGCAGCCGCGACCGGACGGTGGTGCGCAGGTCGTCGTCCAGCGCCGACACGCTGCTCTCCAGCGCGCTGAGCTCCGCCAGGACGGTCGCGGTCTCCTCGGCCTCGGGCTGCGCGGGGCCGGAGGCGTTCGGAGCGATCTCCGCGCAGAGGTGCTCGGCGAGGGCGACCGGCGTCGGCTGGTCGAACACGAGGGTGGCGGGCAGCTGGAGCCCGGTCGCCCCGTTGATGCGGTTGCGAAGTTCCACGGAGGTCAGCGAGTCGAATCCCAGATCGCGGAAGGTGGCGTCCACCGGCAGGTCCTCGGCAGAGGCGTATCCCGACACCGCGGCGACATGACCGCGGACCAGTTCGAGCAGCCTGCGGACCCGTTGCGCGGGTGACAGGGCGCCCAGCCGCCGGGCCAGCGCCTCGGGGGACTCGGAGGGAGCGGAAGGCTGGCGGCCGCCCACACTGCGGCGCACCGACGTCCGGACCATGCCCCGCAGCAGGGACGGGACGGACGCGCCGAGCCCGGCGACCACAGCCAGATCAAGCCGGACGGGAGCCACCAGCACGCGGTCGGACTCCCGCGCCGCGTCCCACAGGGCCAGGCCCTGCGCGGCGGTCAGGCCCAGCACGCCCGTGCGGTTCATCCGCGCCCAGTCGGCGGCTGCCAGGCCGCCTGCCATGCCGCCGCCGGACGCCTCGTCCTGACCCGGAGCCCACAGGCCCCATGCCAGCGAGGTTCCCGCCAGCCCCTGGGCGGCCCGGTGCGCCATCAGCGCGTCCACGAAGGAGTTGGCTGCCGCGTAGGCACCCTGTCCCGCCGCGCCGAAGATTCCCGCGGCCGACGAGAAGCACACGAACGAGGCCAGATCGAGGTCCTGCGTGAGCTCGTGCAGATGCCACGCCCCGTCCACCTTGGGCCGCAGGACCGTGTCGATCTGCTCGCCGGTCACCGACGCCACGACGCCGTCGGACAGCACGCCGGCGGCGTGGATCACCGCGGTCAGGGGGTGTTCGGCGGGGATGCCGGCCAGTACCCGCTCCACGTCACCCCGCTCGGAGACGTCACCGGTGGCGACCGTCACCTCGGCTCCTTCGGCGGACAGTTCTGCCACCAGCTCGGCGGCGCCCGGGGCATCCGTCCCCCGGCGGCCGAGCAGCACCAGGTGCTTCGCTCCCTGCCCAACGAGGTGTCGTGCCATCAGGCCGCCCAGCCACCCCGTGCCACCGGTGAGGAGAACGGTGCCTTCCGCCAAGTCCGGCCGGCGCGGGACGGTGAGCACCACCTTGCCCACGTGCTGGGCCTGACTGACGTGCCGCAGCGCTTCCTTGGCCCGCCTGATGTCCCAGTCCCGGCGGGGCGGCGCGGTGAGCGCGCCCTCGCGGAACAGCGCGAACAGCTCGTGCAGCATCTCCTGGATCCGCGGCGCTCCCGCTGACGCGACCAGATCGAACGCCCGGTACGTGATGCCGTACCGGGTGGCCATCTCGTCGGCGTCACGAATGTCGGCCTTGCCGATCTCGATGAACCGTCCGCCTTCGGCGAGCAGACGCAGTGACGCGTCCAGGAACTCGCCGGTGAGCGAGTTGAGGACCACGTCGACTCCCCGGCCGCCGGTGGCCTCACGGAAGCTCTGTTCGAACTCGACGGTGCGCGAGGACGCGATGTGGGCGTCGTCCAGCCCGAGCCCGCGCAGGAAGTCCCACTTGCCGGGACTGGCGGTGGCGAACACCTCGACACCGAGGTGCCTGGCGATCTGGATCGCCGCGATACCGACTCCGCCCGCCCCCGAGTGGATCAGCACGGACTCGCCCGGCCGCATCCCCGCGAGATCGGTGAGCCCGTAGTAGGCGGTCAGATAGGTGATCGGCACCGACGCGGCCGACTCGAACGACCAGTCCTGCGGCATGGGCGCGACCAGCCGGGCGTCGGTGACGGCGACCGGGCCCAGCGCGCCGGTGAAGACGCCCATCACGTGGTCGCCGGGGCGCAGACCGGTCACCGCGGAACCGACCTCGCGGACCACACCCGCGGCCTCGGCTCCCGGGACGGCGCGGCCGGGATACACGGCCAGGGCGATCAGCACGTCGCGGAAGTTCACACCCGCCGCGCGCACCTCCACCCGCACCTCGTCCGGTGCCAGGTCCTCCAGGACCTCGGGGCAGGGCAGCAGCGCGAGGTTGTCGAGCGTTCCCGGAGCGGTGGAGTCCAGACGCCAGGCCCGTTCGCCGGCGGGGACGGGGAGCAGCGCGTCGGAGGTCACCGGGTGCAGCCGGGGGACCAGCGGTTCCCCCGCACGGAGCGCGAGCTGCGGTTCCCCCGCGCCCAGCGCGGTGGCGACCGCGGTGCGCACGGTGCTCGCCGGGACGGCGGGGTCGTCGACGTCGACGAGGAGCAGCCGGCCCGGGTTCTCGGCCTGCGCCGACCGGGCCATGCCCCACAGCGGCGCCGTGGTGAGGTCCACCGGCCCGCGTCCTGACGTGGTCACCGCGCCGCGAGTCAGCAGGACCAGGCGCGCCGCCGAGAACCGTTCGTCTTCGAGCCAGGCCGCGAGCTCTCCCGTCAGATCCGTGAGAGCGGTACGCACCTGCCCCGGTACCTCCCCGGCCGTTCCGGCCGCCGGGGCGACAGGACGGAGTACCACCTCCGGTACGGGCAGGCCCGTGTCGATGGCGGCGGCCAGCGACGCCAGGTCCGGGAAGGACTCGGCGCCCTCGAAGGAGTCACCGATCACGGCCCATGGGGCGGCGGGGTCCGGCGCCGCCGCCGGGGGTGCCGGGACCCAGTCCAGCCCGAACAGCGACTCCTCGGCGCCGTGGCTCGTCAACTGCGCCCGCTCCAGCGGAACCGGCCGCCAGGCCAGGGAGCGCACCGACGCCACGGGGAGGCCGTCGCCGTCGGCGAGGGTCAGCTCCACCTGCCCGTCGGCGCCCCGGATCCGTACCCGCAGTGCCGAGGCGCCCGAGGCGTGCAGCGACACCCCCGACCAGGAGAAGGGCATGCTGCTCGCTCCGTCGTCGACGGCCTGGAGGAACGGGCCGAGGCTGACCGCGTGCAGCGCCGCGTCGAGCAGCGCCGGATGCATCGCGTAACGATCCGCCTCCCCGGCCGCGTCGGTGGGGAGCGCGACCTCGGCGAACAGTTCGGTGGTGCCGTCCGCGGTCTTTCTGCGCCAAGCCGTCCGCAGGCCTCGGAACGCGCCCTCGTAGGCGTAGGTGTGGGACGACCCGGGCTGGTCGTAGTCCTCCTGGCCGGCGATCTCCTCGGACCCGGGCGGCGGCCACTCGACCAGTTCGGGTTCGGGGACGGCGGGCCCTTGGGCTGCCAGGAACCCGGCGGCGTGCGGCCGCCACCTCCCGCCGCCCGCGTACTCGGCGCTCTCGGGCTGCGAGAACACCCGTACCGAACGCCGCCCTGCCTCGTCCGGGGACCCGACCAGGATCTGGACGCGGACCGCGGCGTCCGCGGGCAGCACCAGCGGGGCTTCCAGAGTCAGTTCCTCGACCAGACCGCAGCCGACCCGGTCACCGGCACACAGCGCCAGTTCCACATAAGCGGTGGCGGGAAGGATCACCACGCCCATCACCTGGTGCCCGGCGAGCCACGGCTGGTCGCGCAGGGACAGCCGGCCGGTGAGCACCAGCCCTTCGCTGTCCGCCATCCCGAGCGCCGCACCCAGCAAGGGATGGCCGGCGTGGGACAGCCCCGCGGATTCCACGTCGGCGGCGCCGGTGGTCGGGGCGAGCCAGTACCGCTCCCGTTGGAACGCGTAGGTCGGCAGCTCGATCCCGCGCCGCGCGGCGGCGGGGAACACCGCGTTCCAGTTCACCTCGACGCCGTGGGCGTGCAGCGCGCCCAGAGCCAGGACGACGCTCTCGGCCTCGTCCCGGTCCTTGCGCAGCGCGGGTACGGCCACGGACTCCCCGGCGGCCCCGCCCCCCTGCGCCAGTGCGGAGAGCACGCCGTTCGGACCGAGTTCCAGCAGGGTGTCGACGCCCCGGGCGTGTACGGTCCGCAGACCGTCGTGGAAGCGTACGGTCCGGCGCACGTGGTCCACCCAGTAGCGTGGGGAACGCAGCTCCTCCGCCGAGGCCACCTCACCGGTGAGGTTCGACACCACGGCGATTTCGGGCTCCTGGAAGTCCAGGCCCCGCACGACTTCGGCGAAGTCCGCGAGCATCGGCTCCATGTAGGGGGAGTGGAAGGCGTGGCTGACCGTCAGCCGCTTGGTGTAGCGGCCCTCTTCGGCCCACAGCCGTTCCAGCCGTGTCACTTCCTCCTCATCACCGGAGAGCACCACGGAGTCCGCGGAGTTCACCGCCGCGACGGCTATGGAGTCCTCACGGCCCGCCAGCAGCGGCATGACCTCGTCCTCCGAGGCCTGCACCGACAGCATCGCGCCACCGGCGGGCAGCGCCTGCATCAGCCGGCCACGGGCCGTGACGAGACGGCACGCCTCCTTCAGCGACCACAGCCCGGCTACATGCGCCGCGGAGATCTCGCCGATGGAGTGTCCGAGCAGGACCTTCGGCCGTACGCCCCAGGACTGGAACAGACGGAACAGGGCGACCTCGACCGCGAACAGCCCCGCCTGCGCGTAGTCGGTCCGGTCCAGCAGTGCCGACTCCTCGGAGCCGGCGGGAGCGAAGAGCACGTCCCGCAGCGGCCGTTCCAGGTGGCCGTCCAGCTCTTCGCACACCGCGTCGAAGGCGGTTGCGAAGGCGGGGTACGCCTCGGCCAGCCGCTGCCCCATGCCCGGCCGCTGAGAGCCCTGGCCGGTGAACAGCATGCCGAGCGACCCGGTCGCGGCGACGCCCTTGATCACCTGCGCGACCGGTGTCCCCTCGGCGAGACGGCGCAGTCCGGCGGTGAGGGCGGCCCGGTCCTGTCCCAGCACCACGGCCCGGCGGCGGAAGCTGCTGCGCGTGGTGGCCAGAGACCAGGCCAGCTCCGCCGGGTCCAGCCGTTGACCGGAACGCTCGACAAGGGCCAGCAGCCGCTCGGCCTGGGCCCGCAGGGCCCGCTCGCTCCTGCCCGAGACCAGCCACGGCACGAGCGGCAGGGCGTCTGCCACGCCGGTGGCTTCCTCCGGCCCTTCCTCGCCGGCCCCGGGCTCGGCGGGCGGCTCTTCCAGAACGACATGGGCGTTGGTGCCGCTGATGCCGAACGACGAGATGGCGGCGCGGCGCGGTCCGTCCGTGCCGGGCCACTCGACCGGCTTCGTCAGCAGGCTGACCGAGCCGGCTCCCCACTCCACCTTCGGCGTAGGCACATCGACATGGAGGGTCTGGGGCAGCAGGCCGTTCCGCATTGCCATGATCATTTTTATGGCGCCGGCGACTCCCGCGGCGGCCTGTGTGTGGCCGATGTTGGACTTCACCGAGCCCAGCCACAGCGGGCGGTCCGTCGGACGGTCCTGACCGTAGGTCGCGACCAGCGCCTCTCCTTCGATCGGGTCACCCAGTGCGGTGCCCGTGCCGTGTGCTTCGACCACGTCGACGTCGCGGGGCGTCAGGCCGGCGTCGGTCAGCGCCGCCCGGATCACCCGGCGCTGCGCTGCTGCGTTGGG
This sequence comes from Streptomyces hazeniae, assembly GCF_031845485.1. Taxonomy (NCBI): domain Bacteria; kingdom Bacillati; phylum Actinomycetota; class Actinomycetes; order Kitasatosporales; family Streptomycetaceae; genus Streptomyces; species Streptomyces hazeniae. Next base: position 3,489 of record NZ_JAVREQ010000023.1, on the reverse strand, counting down.
CGCGGACAGGCCGTTGCTCGTGCCGTCCTGGTTGACCGCAGAACCCCGGAGAGTGGCCAGCACCCGGTGGCCGTGGCGGCGCGCGTCCGACAAGCGCTCCAGCAGCAGCAGCCCGGCGCCCTCGGCCCAGACCGCTCCGTTCGCCGCGCCCGCGAAGGACTTGGAGCGGGCGTCGGGTGACGTCACGCCCTGCCCGCAGAATTCGACGACGGTGGCTGGAGTGCTCATCACGGTCACCCCGCCTGCCAGCGCCAGGGAGCACTCGTCCTCACGCAGTGCCTGCGCGGCCAGATGGAGTGCCACCAGCGACGAGGAACACGCGGTGTCGATGGTGAGGGCCGGTCCCTCGAAGCCCAAGCAGTAGGAGAGCCGGCCGGAGATGACACTGCTGCTGTTTCCGGTGATGCCGTGCGGTGAGTAGTCCTTCGAGGCCTTCCACACCGTCTCGTAGTCGTTACCGGATCCTCCCACGAAGACCCCGGTGTCGCTCTCGCGCAGGGACTCCGGGTCGATTCCGGCGGCTTCCAGGGTTTCCCAGGCGACCTCCAGCAGCACCCGCTGCTGAGGGTCCATCACCAGTGCCTCCCGCGGCGAGATGCCGAAGAAACCGGCGTCGAAGTGGCCGGCCTCGGAGAGGAATCCCCCCTCGCGTACGTACGACCGGCCCGACTTGCCCGCCTCCGGGTCGGGGTCGTACAGCTCCTCGACGTCCCAGTGCCGGTCGTCGGGGAACTCCGATATCGCGTCCTCGCCGCGTTCGACCAGATCCCATAGATCCGCCGCGGACCCCACACCGCCGGGGTAACGGCACCCCATTCCGATGACGGCGATGGGGTCGTCCTTTCGCTTTTCAGCCTCGTGCAGCCGCTCTCGCGTGTCGAGCAGCTCGGCCGTCACCTTCTTCAGATATTCCCGAATCTTGTTGTCTTCTGTCGGCACTGGGTCTCCTGGCACGGTTCGAAGCGGAAGGCGAGGCTGAATTGTGGACGCAAAGAGACACCCGAAAACAACGGTCTCAAAGGTGCGGTGCGAAACCGTGAAATGTGAGGGTGAAGATTAAAGCGAGAGAGCGCGGGAATTTAAGGACGGCGGCGGACGGTCACACTCTGTAGACCGCGGGCGACGACATGCGGCCGATACACCATCGAATCCTCGTCCACCGTGAAGTCGGTGAGCCGTTCGGCGTACGCCTTGAGGGCGATTTCTGCCTCCAGCTTGGCCAGGCTGGCACCGAGGCAGAAATGCGGCCCGGCGCCGAAAGCGAGCCCGATCCCCTTGGTCCTCCGGTCGCCCTGGAAACGGTCGGCCTGGGGAAATTCCGCCTCGTCGCGGTTGCCGGCAGCCAGCAGCAGGATCACGATCGTTCCCGGCTCGACGTCCATGTCGCCGATATGTGTGGAGGACAGTGCGACCCGTGCCGTGACATGCACCGGTGCGTCGTACCGCAGGACTTCCTCGACCAGCAGCGGGGCGATCGAGGGGTCGTCGCGCAACAGCGACAACTGGTCCGGGTATCGTGACAGTATGACCATTCCGCTGGAGATGAGGTTGGTGACGGACTCGTGGGCCGCGGCGAAAAGGTTGAGGAGCACATTGGTCACCTCGTGCCTGGCCAGCGAGTGCCCCTCCTCCTCCGTCCGGATCAAACTGGAGATCAGGTCCTCGCCGGGCTTCTTGCGCCGCTTGTGGATCAGGTCGGCGAAGTAGGCGTGTATCGCCATGGAGGTCCTGTCGAAGCCGGTCAACTGCTCCGCCGAGAACATCTCCGAGCTGCGGAAGGCGGCCACCAGCGTGGGTAGCTCGGTCGCCAGCGCCAGCTGGTCGGACCACTCCTTCAGCGTGGGCACATCGCCCGGCGGAAGGTCCATCAGCTCGCAGATGACGCCCATCGACAGCCGGTTCGCGTAGTCACGGACCCCGTCGAACGAGTCCCTGTCCGCGACCTCGGAGATCAAGCCGTCGACGATGCCTTGGATCCAGGGTTCATACCGAGCCGTGATGCGGGGCGTGAAGGCTTTGGAGATCAAGCGCCGCTTGCGGGGGTGATCGGGCGGATCCATGAAGAAAATGGAGTCGAGCACTGGCGTTTCCGCTGGCGGAAGCACATCCTTGAGCCAAGGCGATTTCAAGGTGTCGCTGCCCAGGGCCGGATTGCGCATCGCCGCAAAGCAGTTGCGGTAATCCCCGACGATCACCAGTCCGTCATCGACTCGAAGAGGGCTGGATTCGCGGAGTTCTGCGTGAATCCCGTAGGGATCGGGACGGACCTGAGGATCCAGCAAAGCATGGAGCGGATTGGTCTGGAAATTGGCAATCGCAACAGACTTGCCCACGTGGTGACTCCCCCTTGTGATCGATCGTCTCCGGTCGAGATTCTGCAGAAAATTACGTGTTGCCAGAGATGTCGGAGTAGTGCGCGAAGACGACCGGTCCGCCGCCGTCCTGAGAGATGAAGCTCTTCTTGGCGTTGAACCACTTCACGGTGCCGCTGGCCATGCTTGTCGTCCCTCGATGTCGCCCGGTGTTCCAGGGTCGGCCTGGAGGTAGGGCCATCCGTCACCGGAGGCGTCCGCCGTCGGTTTCTGACCACCCGTATGGTGCCGCCTACGCTGCGGTAGCCGTTGTCGGCCCAACACTCCACTAGGGCTTCTTCCAGGGCGTCGATGCGGCCGTGGGTGCATGCGACCTTGATGTCGTGGACTGCACCGGACAGCGCGGGTGAGGCCCAGATCAGCCGGCTGGCGGAATCGGTGACGACGTGCGCGGCTATGCCGTGTTTGCCCGCGCCTGAGGAGGAGGGCAGGCGGCGGCGATCCCGTCGATCGGCAGCAGCGCGCCGTTCAGGATCGCGAACGGCTGGTGGAGACCACACTCCCGTCGGGGCGACAGTGTGCGGTCTCAGGACACCGAGGACATGGCCCGGTTGGTCATCAACGCCGCCACCGGCGAAATCCTCCGCGAACTGGTCCTCGACCCCACCGTCATCCACCAGCGCACAGGCCGCCCACCAGGCCCCACCCCAAAATGACGAACGCCCGAACCTACATCCCTGTAGGTTCGGGCGTCCTCGATGTCCTGCGACATCACACCGTCGGGACGACAGGATTTGAACCTGCGACCCCTTGACCCCCAGCAAATCGAGGGAGGCGTTTTCGCAGGTCACAGTGCACGCGCCGCACATCTTGGTGTTCGGCTGAGCTGCCGACGTTCACCCGCGCGCAAGGCGTGTGGTCCCAGACTGGTCCCACGCGCAGGTGTTGACCTCGGCCTTGCGGACGAGCACCGGGGGCTCAGTGTGGCCTGCCGACTTCCCGGACGTCGTGGAGGTGGGGGTGTATCTCGGCAGCGGGACTTGAACCATGTGAACCGTGCCGGGGTCGGTGGAGGCTCTATGGACTGGCTCCAGCCGCCGGTTGCGGCTGGTGCTGAGCGTAGTAGGTGGCTTCGCATTCGGCGGGCGGGATGTCGCCGATCGCGGTGTGGATGCGG